>DAOTVZ010000049.1:0-7514 GCA_034436045.1 Ktedonobacteraceae bacterium
TCATTGTATGGGTTGACGCACCATATTATCGATGACCAGCAGTACACAGTGCTGCTGTCCGCCGTCATCGGCTCCGCGATGATCCCCTCCTTCGTGGCCCAGACCTGGTTTCGACCCCAGGCCCAGGCCGCACATCTCGTCCAGGAACTGGATGGGCCAGCAGAGGCCAGCGTGACTGAGGTTGGCTGATCCTCACTTTCTTCGCAAAAAGACTGACAGGTCTGGTATCTCTGCGTATCTGCCTGCCAGTCTTTTGTAACCGGGCTTTACACTCTTCTTACATATTCTTGCTCAATTTTTTACAGCTATTCGCTGTTTTATCATCCATTTCTCATCAAAGATCACTATACTGTGGGCAGATGCGAAATGCAGCGCATCCTGTAGAAGTGAATAGTCAATCTGACATGTTTCTCTGCGAAAGAAGAATTTGGAGAATAGATAAACGATGGCTTATGTGATTACCCCGGCCTGCACCAGAGAGGCCACTTGCGTTGATGTATGCCCCGTGGATTGTATTCATCCGGTGCCCGGTGAAAGAGGCTATGCAAACGCGCCACAACTCTTTATTAATCCCGACGAGTGTATCGATTGCGGTGCCTGCGAAACCTCCTGTCCCGTCAATGCCATTTATGCCGAATCGGCTGTGCCGCGTCAGTGGCACCAGTCTATTGCGATCAACGCGAGCGTTTATCAGCGCCGTCGATAATGGATGACGTACAGGGACAGGCTTGCTCCCCCCGGAAGGAAAATTACTGTTGATCTCTATTATTGCGCGAAGAAACGCTCAACGTCGCGGATGTTAGAGGTGCGCCGTGCGGGCGGCAGAGCGTCCAGCACCAGCTTGCCATAGCCTTTTGTGTGTAGGCGCGTGTCTAAAATCGCCATCACGCCGCGATCTTCGCGTGTGCGCAGCAGGCGACCAAGCCCTTGTTTGAGACGCAGCACGGCCTGGGGCAGCACGTAGGTGCCGAACCAGTTCTCGCCCGCCGCCTTCATCTGTGCCACGCGCGCCTCGTGTACCGGATCGTCCGGTGGGTCGAAAGGCAGTTTGTCGATGACGACCAGCGAGAGCGCGTCGCCCGCGATGTCTACCCCTTCCCAGAAGCTCTTAAGGCCGAAGAGGATTGCGCCTTCCTCTGTGCGAAAGCGCCGCGTCAGTTCAAGGCGCGTCATATCGCCCTGTTTGAGCAGGGGATAGCTTAGATGGGGCGACATTAGTTCATAGGCGCGTTCCAGCATGCGCTTGCTGGAGAAGAGCAGGAAGGCGCGACCACGCGAGAGCTTGACCAGCCGGTACATTTCGCGGGCAATGGCTTTCATATAGTCATCAGCGTCCGCGCCAAAGGCGGGCGCGGGCAGGTTGCGTGGCAGGTAGAGCAGCGCGTTCTGCTCGTAGTCAAAGGCCAGAGGCAGAATGCGCTCGATCACATCGGAGCGGTCGGCGAGGCCGATGCGGCGTTTATAGTAGGTAAAGTTTGGGCCTCGCTCCTCCGGTCGCGCAGGGCTGGCATCGACGGTTGCCAGCGTGGCCGAGGTACAGATGACGTTGCACTTGTCGAATAGACGCTCTTTCAGAAACGAGGTGACATTCAGCGGAGCGGCAGAGACTTGCAGCAGGCTGCCGCGCTGACCCGGCGTCTGCACACGCTCGACATAGTAGACGTAGCGCGTGTTGTCGGCGACGGAGAACACGGTGCGCACGTTTTCCGCCAGATTCTGCGTGCGCTTGAGCAGCTTGTCATACAACTGATCGTCTTTCTCACTCATATCTTTGGGACGCTGTTTGCGCAGGGAGTCAGCCAGATTTGTCAGCGTGTTGGCGAGGTGTAGTCCGGCCTGGAGCGGCTCTTCCAGGTTAGCACGTCCTTTGTAGCCAGGGTCGGCCACCTGCGAGAGTTGCAACCATGCCTCCTGCGCGGCGCGCTCCGTTTCGGCTTGCAGGCTCAACTGGCTGTGTGCCTTGAGCAGCTTCTGGGCCAGCAACAGTTGTATCTGGTTGGGATTGATGGTGATGGTGAACGCGCGCGTGGCCTCTTCCTCAAGATGATGTGCCTCGTCCAGCACAATCAGATCACGTGAGGGCAGCAGGAAGCCACCAATGGCCGCATCCAGTAGCAACAAGGTGTGATTGACGACAATGATCTGAGCCTCCTCGGCGCGGATGCGCATCTGGCGCACGTAGCACTGGCCGAAGAAACCACACTTGTTCCACGCGCATTGATCGCTGTCGGTGGCGATGCGCCCGCGAATGTCAGGGGGAAGCTGGAAGTCCAGCGTCTCAAAATCGCCATTGAAATTCGCCTCCTCGTCGCCGATCAGCTCCAGCAGGCGCTTAAACTGCTCGTTTTTCGTGTGATAGAACATGCCAACGCGCTCACTCTCGACGCGATCCAGGCAGACGTAGTTGTTGACGCCCTTGACCAGCGCAGCCTCAAAACGCTTGATATGCTTCTGTACGAAGGGAATATCCTTATAAAAAAGTTGTTCCTGCAACGCCTTATTGGCCGTGCTGATAATAGCGACCTTACCGGAGCGCACGATGGGCACGAGATAAGCAAGCGACTTGCCTGTGCCTGTGCCAGCCTCAATGATGGCAGGGGTACCCTCCGTCACTGAGCGTGCAACCACTTCGGCCATCTCAATCTGCGCCCGACGTTCCTCGTAGCCGGGGAGACGGCGCGAGAGGATGCCACCCTGCTGCAGATCAGCGTGGATAAGGCGGTGCAGGCGTGCCGTACCGGCGGCAGTCTCGCCCGTTGCTGGCGGTGTATCTGTATCGAAGATCACATCAGTTTCATCTTCAAATGTCTCTGCCTCTTCGTTCAGTATCTCCTGCTGAGAGGATGCCGCCGGTTTTGGGGTCGGCGTGGCGGGAAACTGGATGATTGGAGCCGGTTTCACAGGTTGTTTGAGCGGCGTCTCTGCTGCTGGCGAGTGTTGTGGCAAAGCGATGATCTTTTCATCTGAGTTAGCCTGAGCCGATGATTCATGCTTGTTGGCCCGGCCTACCGATGGCGTTGTCGATGCGTTGTGCGTGTGGGTTGGTAAGGATGGTATTGTTGGCAGACCCAGCAGGGCATTCAGATAGCTTTTGGCGAAGTCCTGCACGCGCGGGAAACGGTCTTCCGGGCGATAGGCCAGGGCTTGCAGCAGGACATGTTCGACCGCTTCTGAGATGGCGGGATTTAGCTCGCGGGGGGCGGGCATTGTGCCATTGCGCTGTTGCGCCAGCAACAAATCGCGCTCGCTGGCATCGTAAGGACGGCGAGTGCAGAGCAATTCGTAGGCGATGACGGCAAGCGCGTACTGATCGCTGGCGGCAGAGGGCTGGCCTGCAAGTTGTTCAGGAGCCATATAGGGAATGGCGAACTCCAGGTCGTCCCGCACCAGCTCGCAGGCGGGCAGCGAGAGCGAGAAATCGGTCAGGACAAACTCGTGCGTGCTTTTGGCTAGAATGGTCGCGGGGCAGAGATTACCATGTATGACGTGATGGGTGTGTGCGTACTGCAGGCCATCGGTCACGTGAGAAATAAGGATTCTGAGATCGGCGGCTTTGTATAGTTTGCCCACAGGCATGAACTGATGAAGTGGTTCTCCGTTGATCGCCTCTGTCACTAAATAGCCATAATCGCCGTCCAGGCCAAAGTCGCTGACCCGTAAAATATTGCGATTGCCCAATTTTTTGAGCCGGTTAGCGTGAACGAGAAACGCTTCCTTCGCTTCATTGTTGGGGAAAGGGATATTGAGTCGTTTGACAATGCAATCCTTCTTGTGCGGTTGCTTGCTGAGATAGCTGGTGCTGGTAGAACTTACACGTAACACCTCGGTCAAGGAATAGGTGCCGACTCGCTGTAGCTCTACATTCGCCATGGAAATCCGTGTTCTCCTCGCGTAGCTGGACTAATAAGGAACAAATGTCTGTCGCGCTGCTTTAGTATAGCATGCGTGGGAAGAGGGTAAGCCTTGCTAACGCAGTTCGGGATGTTTTGCCAGGAAGGCGCGGCCTTTGCCCAGATCGGTATTGATCGGTACACGCTGCTGGCAGAAGGGACATTCCTCTTCACTATAGGTCTGGAGCGGAATGGTAAGCAACGTGTGAATGGGAACCGCACCAACCGCTTCCGACTGCACGTTGCCACGATTGCACAGCGCGCTCACGCCCACGACGTTGCCCCTATGTTGACGCACAGCCTCAACAACGCGCCGCACGGAGCCACCGGTCGTTAAAACATCCTCTACGATCAGGATGTTTTTGCCGGGGAGACAACGGTCATAGCCGCGATGGAAGGAGAAGCGCTGTTCCTCGCCCATACCCTCCTTTTCGGCGTAGACCGCCAGTGTCTCGCCACTGCTACGGCGCGTGTTCAGGGCGTGGGCCACCCACTGCGAGAGGACGATACCTCCCAGCACGGGGCCGACCACGACATCGATCTCCTCCGCTCGATAGGGTTGGGCCATGCGCTCACATAGCGCGGAGATGATGCGCGTGTGGATATACAGTGCGTCTTTGTTGATATAGACGGAACTGTGACGCCCGGAATTGTAGACAAAGTGGCTGTCGGTGATAATGGCTCCGACCTCGCGGAACATCTGCAAAATGATCGGGTCATTCGTCTCGTTTGCGCTATCATACAGTTGGTTCATGCATCATCCTCGTGTGAGATATTGTCCGCGTGGCTCGCCGATGATCTGGCCGCTCTGATAGACCAGCGTGCCGCGCAGAAAGGTGGCGATTGGGCGACCAATCAATTCCATACCCTCGTAGGCTGACCAGCGATTCTTGGTGAAGAGATCATCCATCGTGACATGCCAGGGCAGTCTGGGGTCAATTACAACGATGTCGGCATCCTTGCCCACCGCCAGCGCACCTTTTTGAGAGAAGCCGAAGATGTCGGCAATCTGTTGAGACATGACTCTGGCCGCGCATTGTAGACCCTCCTCCAGTGTCTCTGTGCCGAACTGGCGGCACCAGTTGGTGAGAAAAACGGGCAACGCCTCTTGCAAGCCGGGCATGCCAGAGGCCACCTCCCATACACTTTCTCTCTGTTTCTCCGCGAGCGTGTGTGGCGTATGCTCGGAGATCACGGCATCGATCTTGCCCTCACGTAACATCCGCCAGAGCTGGCGCTGCTCAGCAGGTGTGCGTAGTGCGGGCGCGACATTGATCAGGTTGCCGTAGCGTGCGTAATCCTCACTGGTGAAAGCCAGATGGTAGGTAGCGATTTCGCCGTAGACATCGACGCCAATGCTACGCCCGAAGGCGACGGCGGCGAATTCATCCACTGTCGAGAGGTGCAACAGGTAGAGCTTGACGCCGAACTGTTTGGCGAGCGCGATCATCTCCAACGCCGAGGTCAGCACCACTGACTCGTTGCGTGCCTCGCTCCAGACGGCGGGATCGTTGCGTTGCTGCATGTCGCGGTAGAGATACGTGAAGTAGTTGACCAGTTCTTGATTCTCAGCGTGCAGTAGTGCCATAATCTTGCGTTCGCCCAGAATGGTAAAGATGCGCGCTATGTCGGCGAGATGCGGGATGGTGGTCGGCGTGGTAGCATGGCCTGCCGTAAAGATTTTGACGCCTGCGATGCCGTTTGGGTCGATCTTGCGCAATTCGTCGATATCCTCGACTGCGGTGCCCATGTTGATGGCAAAGTCGGTATAGGCGCGCCCCGTGTAGCGTTGAATCTGCTCTGTGACGCGCGCGACCGTTGTGGTGGGCGGACGCACGTTGGGCATATCGAAGATGGTGGTATAGCCACCGGCCAGTGCAGCGCGTGTGCCATGTGGAATATCCTCTTTATGCTCCAGTCCCGGCTCGCGCAGATGTCCGTGTACTTCGATCAGACCCGGTAGCAGGTAGCGTCCGCGAAAATCGAATACCTCCTGCGCCCGGTCGGTGACGGCGTAGCCCTCTTCAATACGCTCAATCTTGCCGTCGGCCAGCCAGAGCGTTCCCTGCATAATACGTTCCGGCAGCACCAGCGAACCCAGCATAGCGATGGACACGATGAACTCCTTCGGGATACGAAATATGGAAAATTGCACACGGCCCTATTTTACCACAGATTGTGTAGTGATTTGTTGTTGCGCGCGGCGGCGTTGCAGCAGGCGTTGCATGCCCCTGTCGTAAGGAATCTTCTTGCTCAGGTGCCAAAGGAGCAGCAGAAGCATCAACGTGGCCTCAACGGTGGCGGAGATCGCCAGGGCTAGCGGGATCGCCAGGATCATCCATTCGCCGCTGAGCGTGTGGAAAAGCAGCGTCAGGACACTGTAGCGTGTAATTAGCGCAATGGTGTTCATGAAGAGCGGCGTTCGGGTGTCCTTCATGGCGATAAAGCCGTTGGCGATCAGGCTACCGGAGGCGATGCCGGGAAGGCCGACGGCGTAACCGAGCAAGGCCAGATAGGTTAGCGCGGACGAATGAGCATTGAAGGCCCCATGCTGGAAGATCAGACGAATGATAAAGCGGCCAAAAAGAGTGAGCAGGAGGGCGGCGGGAATGGTGAGCACGATGGCCGCACCCATGATCTGAATGGCGGTCTGGCGCATGCGCACGAAACGTTGACCAACGGCCTGGAGTGTCAGGTGGGGCAGCAGGGCCTGTCCAACGGCCTGTCCGATCAGCGCGGTGGGCAGAGCATAGAGCATCTGCGCATTAGTGAGCGCGGAGAGACTGGCCCGATCAGGCAGATAGGATGCGAAGGAGGTATCGATCAGGCCGCCGATAGAGGCCACCCCGACGGCGAGGGCATTGGGGATGAGCAGGCGTAATATCTCGTGCAGGCCAGGATCACGCAAATTCCAGACGAAGGAGTACCGCATCCCCTGCTTGACCAGGCCGGGTACCTGCACCGCGAACTGCAAGGCAGCCGCAACCAGGATGCCATAAGTCGGGCCATAGATGCCCACAGTGCGAAAAACCAGCGCAACCAGCAGGCCACCGATCAGACCAAAATTATAGATGGCGAGCGCCAGTGCGGGCAACAGGAACTGGCGTCTGCTATTGAGAATGGCCGTGACGACGGTGCCCGCACCCAGGATGAGCGGCTGGAAGAGCATGATGCGCACCAGCGAGGTGGTCAGAGCCTGTTCGGCAGGTGAATAACCGGGAACCAGAATTTTGTTGACGAAGGCAGGCGCAATAAACTCGCCGAGCAAGATCATGATGGTGAGTGCGACGAGCAGGACATTAAAGACAAGTGAGGAGAGTCGCCACGCCTCGTATTCGCCCCTGTGCTTTTCATACGAAAAGAAGACCGGAATGAAAGCATGAGTTAGTGCGCCGCCCGCAATCAGATCAAAGAGTGTGTTGGGGAGATTGGCCGCCGCGTAGTAGGCGCTGGCCGCCGCGCCGGTGCCAAAGAGATAGTTGAAAATAATCTGGCGCACCACACCCAGGCCGCGCGAGGTCAGGATAGCCAGGGTGAGCAAAAGTGCCCCCTCAACGATACTAAAACGTCTCTGCGCCATATCGGGGCTGAAGAAGAAACTTTTGAACTGGAAACGAAAGGCAC
>DAOTVZ010000050.1:0-22556 GCA_034436045.1 Ktedonobacteraceae bacterium
CTTCGTAGGCAATGAAATCGCTAGATGTCACGAGCGTGCTTGCCGTTTTGCGCGCAAAATCTTCACGCTGCCTGCTGACTTTCAGATATGCCTTCGCTAGCACTTTTCTGGCTTTCTTTCTGTTCTGAGACTTCTTCTGTTTGCGAGAAAGCCGTCTGTGTAGCTTCTTCAAGCGTTTTTCGGCTTTGCGCAGATGACGAGGGTTAGCTACCGTATGGCCTTCTGAGTCCGTTAAGAACTCCTTCAAGCCCATATCAATGCCGACCTGCTTGCCAGTAGGAAGATGGTCAATGTGCCTTTGTGCATCGACGGCAAATTGCACATAGTAGCCATCGGCACGTCGCACAATCCGCACCCGCTTGATGAGTTTGATGGGGTACGCTTCTATCTGTTGCCCTTTATTGCCAACAAGACGGAGTGTGCCTATCCCACAGCCATCGGTGAAGGTGATATGTTTCCCATCTGATTCGAGCCTCCAGCCCGTCGTTTTGTACTCGACTGACCTATTGTCATGCTGAAAGCGGGGATAACCTTTCTTGCCTGACTTGTGCTGCTTGCAATTGTCGTAGAAGCGAGCGATAGCAGACCACGCACGATCAGCCGCCGCCTGCCTTGCCTGGGAGTTGAGACGAGCGGCAAAGGAAAACTCTTTTGCCAGGACAGCACAATAGCACTGCAAATCATTCTTGCTTGTTCCACGTGTACTCATCCACAAGGCAAGACACTTATTACGGATAAATTGCGTTACCCGTATGGCGTCCTCAATGGCTGCGTATTGTGCCTTGCTACCTGCTAGTTTGTACTCGTAGATCAACATTAACTTTTGCTTTGCCTCTCAATATACTTCTGAATGATTTCACTACTGACGTTTCCCGCTGTCGAATAAAACGTTGAGCGAGTCCACAATGACGGCAAACGCTTCAAAGCGGGAAACTCTTCTCGCAACACGTGGGCAGAGCGGCCTTTTATCAAACGGGCAATATCTGTAGGAAGCGTGTAGGGATTGCTCCGAATGAACAAATGGACATGATCGGGCTGAATAGCTAATTCGATCACACTCCATTTGTGTTCCTTTGCCACTTCCTGAATGATTTGTTGAAGTCGGTCATGAATTGGACCAACCAACACTTTTCGTCTTCGCTTCGGACAGAAGATCATGTGGTACATAATCAAATGGACTGTATGGCTTTCATGTGCGTATTCCATGTTGATACTATACCATAAAACGACAGAATAAGCAAGAGGCAAACTGACGCCGCCTATCGGCGCGGGCTTTTCATCCCCCGCTTAGAAAGACGGGGGCTTTCAAGCCCGTCTTCTGTAATGACATCCCTTAACGATCTCTTTGCCGGTACCATGTGCATACGCACCATCATTGCTAGAGCGAACGCTGATATTAGCGAACCTTCGGCAACTTGCTCATGGTGCGCAGACAGCGTGTGCAGATATTAACATTCTTTAGAGAACCATTGATCTCGATGCGGCGACGCTGCACATTTAATACAAAGCGACGGCGTGTGCGATGCTGCGAGTGAGGAACGTTGTTCCCATACATTGGCTTGCGCTCACATATATCACAACGACCTGCTGCCATTTCTTGTTTCCTCCATAACCATTCTATTTATTTATCTTGACTATCAGCAGGGCCTGTGGTATGTTCATTGACATACAGAAACCCGGCGGTACAGCCATACCTTAACATGCCAAAGAAGATGTCCAGCACGTTATGCGAGTATAACATGACTGCGTTCTGTTGGCAAGAGTTGCGCAAGAGAAAGATGAGCCTATGTCGAAAACAGCTATTCGTTCTCCACAAGGGGCCAGCCCGCGTGGCAAAATAGAAGTGTTGCCTAACGCCATTCATACTATCGCGGTGCAGGCTATCAGTGAGTGCTACGGTGTGGTCGGGATTGCCTCGCCACGACTGGCACGTGGTCAGGTCGTGCTGCTGCCGCCGGAGCAGAGCAATCATGGTGTGCAGGTGCGTGTGGTGAACGGGCAGTTGATCGTGGAGGTCTATGTGGCGCTGGAGTATGGGCTACGCATCTCGGAGATCGCGCATAATATTATGAGCAGCGTGAAGTTTTCAATAGAGAAGATGCTGGGGGTACCGGTGGCCCAGGTTAATGTCAATGTGCAGGGCCTGATTCATGGCCCTGGGAGTACTCTCAACGGGTAAGTTATGATAGATAGCAGAGGGCTTCTATGCAGGAACAATCAGTGCGTGCCGCGCGCCCGCGCCCGCGCCGTATTAGCGTGTTTGATGGGCAGGATTTAAAGAAGGCGATGAGCGCGGGCGCAGAATGGCTGGAGGCCCACAAGGAAGCGATCAACGCCCTCAATGTCTTTCCGGTGCCCGATGGTGATACCGGCTCAAACATGTCGGCGACGATGCAGGCCGCTATACGCGCCATCGTCGATAGCAGTGAAACATCGGCTGGGCTGATTGCGTCCAAACTGGCACATGGCGCGTTACTGGGCGCGCGCGGCAACTCCGGCGTGATCCTCTCGCAGACCCTGCGTGGCCTGGCGCATGGCCTTGATAAAAAGACCACTTTCACTGCCGCAGAGCTGGCGAACGCACTGCAAGAGGCCGCGATACTGGCCTATCGTGCCGTCCTTAAGCCTGTCGAGGGCACTATTTTGACGGTCGTGCGCGACTCTGCTGAAGCTGCCAGACTGAGCGCGCAGCGTGGGGATGACCTGCTGGGTCTGATGCACGAGGTTGTCATGGCGGCGCGTCAATCTGTAGCGCGCACGCCGGGCCTGCTTCCCATTTTGAAGCAAGCTGGCGTTGTTGATGCCGGTGGCCAGGGCTTCTGCACGCTGCTGGAAGGCATACTGCGCTATATTCGCGGCGAGGCCGGAGTGAACATAGTGCCAATGTCGGCAAACGGGGCCAGCGCTGCCGCCGATGAGCCACCGGTCAAGAAGGGGCGTGTGACAGTCGAGGAGGAGTTTGGCTACGAAGTGGTGTTCCTCTTGCGCGGCAACAACCTGAACGTGGACGAGATACGCCAGCATATCATAGACATGGGCGGCGTCTCGACGGTGGTGGCGGGCGATGAAAAGCTGCTCAAAGTCCATACACACACACTGACACCCGGCAAGATTCTCGACTATGGTGTGAGCCTGGGTAGTCTGCTCGATATTAACATCGAGAACCTGCAAGAGCAGAGCCTGGCCTATGCCGCCGAGAGCGAGGCCGAGCATGCTGCCGAGGCGAAAGCTGAACAGTTATCTAGCGCCGTCGTCGCTGTCGTGTCGGGCAAAGGCTTTGAAAAGGTCTTTGAAGGTCTGGGCGTCAATGCCATTGTCCCCGGCGGCCAGAGTATGAATCCCAGCATTGAAGAGTTGCTGGCGGCGGTCGAGGCGGCTCCCTCTGAGAACGTCATCATTCTCCCCAATAACGGCAATGTGATTTTAAGCGCACAGCAGGTTGCGGGCCTGACGCAGAAACAGATTTACGTGGTACCCAGCGAGACACTACCCCAGGGTATCGCCGCTATGTCCCGCTTCAACTTTGAGGCCGATTTTGCTACCAATTGTGACACGATGAAGGGGGCGGTGAAGGATATTCAGACTGCCGAGATTACAACTGCTGTGCGCACGGTGCAAATTGGCGGCGTGCGTGTGCGCGAGGGTGACTATATTGGTTTAATCAATGGCAATCTCGCAGTGGCCGGTCAGGATATGGAACAGGTCATTCAGGATACCTTGCAGCGCATGAACATGGAACGATACGAGATCGTAACGTTATATTATGGGGCAGATATAGATGAGACGCAGGCGCAGGCGACGGCGCAGCGCATGAAGGAACGCTACCCGCATCTGGAATTGCAGGTTGTGGACGGCGGCCAGCCCTACTATGCTTATATTCTTTCTGCGGAATAATGGAGAAGAAGTATGACAATCCGCATCCTGACAGACAGTACTGCCGATATTCCGGCAGATGAGGCGCAGGCGCATGGCATCACCATCGTGCCATTAACGGTCTTCTTCGGCGAGGAGGCCTACCGCGATGGCGTTGATCTCGATAACGCCGGATTTTATCGCAAGCTACAGGCCAGCAAAGACCTGCCGCGTACCTCTCAACCCTCACCGGCACAGTTTCAAGAGCAATACCAGCGTTTGCTTGCAGAGGGGGCCGAGGGGATTCTCTCCATCCATCTCTCCTCAAAGCTCAGTGGTACCTATCAATCGGCCTGCACGGCTCGTGATATGTTGGCGGAGACGGGCAATACGATTCCAATAGAGGTTCTGGATACGCTCAGTATCAGCGTTGGCATGTCGCGCGCTATTCTAAGGGCGGCTGATGCGGCGCGCGAGGGGCGAAGCATGCAGGAATTGAAGGCGCTGGTAGCCGATGAACTGGCGCGTACCCGCATTCTGGCCGTACTGGACACGCTAGAATTTCTCAAGCGTGGGGGCCGCATCGGCAACGCGCAGGCGCTACTCGGCAATATGCTAAGCGTGAAGCCGATTGTATCGCTGCGCGATGGAGAGGTTGTGCGCGTTGAGCAGCCGCGCACACGCAGCAAAGCTTACGCGCGCATCGCCCAACTCGTGGGTGAAATGGGGAAGATAGAGCATATTTCAATTGCTGAGGCCAGCGAGGACGTTGGTCAACAACTCGCTGAAGCTATCAAGAGCGTGTATAGCGGCGAACTCACATTTTATAAACTGGGGGCTGTCCTGGGAACCCATACTGGCCCCGGCACTGCTGCTGTGGCGGCGGTGATCGCACTGTAATGTAATTTATAATCTCGTAGGGGCGTGATTGATCACGCCCTGCTCGCCCGCCGCTCCGCTCACAGGGCGTGATGAATCACGCCCCTACGGTGTGAGGCCATTACCGGTTTCGGGTGAAAAAAATCATCATCGCGTTCTGCCCGTGTATCGTGTAGCACTCGTGGAGCAATGGGATAGAAATTATGTTCCTCTGCCTGATCGGTGCGTGCGACGAGCAGGGCGTGATGAATCACGCCCCGACGGAAAGGAGTCTTGAATGGCGCAATTCTATAATGTTCCCCCGATTTACCAGGATATGAGCAATCAGGGGCAGGGCTATTTCGCTTTCCGTTTTGGTTGCCCTCATTGCGGCTGGGCGATTGAAAGCACGCCTATTCGTTCCAGTGTCAGTACGGCGACCAATATCATGGACCTCGGTGTAGGCTTGCTCGGTGGCTTCTGGGGGCGCGCCGCCGAGATGGGCGAGCAGATGTTCGGCTCCCAATGGCATAATGAGCAGGCCCGCGCGCTACAGACCTCCTGGGCGCAGGTGCAGAGCCATTTCCATTTTTGTCCGCAGTGCCATAATACCGTTTGTGATCGCTGTTTCAACGTGCAGGTCAACCTCTGTACTAATTGCGCCCCCGATTTGCGCGCCGATGCGGCCCATGTACAGCACCAGCTCAATATAGATGCGCAGCGTCAGCAGATCGAACAGGCTTATCAGGCTCCCAGATTTGATGTTGGTGCAGTGCCCTCTGCCGTCACGCCAGATATGCTTGTTGCCCCCGCTCAACCGCAGCAGCAACGTCTGCCGCAAGCGGGGTCATCGTCGGTGCCGACACCTGCCGCGATTGCGGGTTTTAGCACAGCGGGCTATCCTGATGCGGTGATGTGTCCAACCTGCCGACGCATGGGGCCGCCCGGAAAGTTTTGTCAGGATTGTGGCACCAGACTGCCGATGCCCGACCTGTTTTGCCCCAAATGCTCTGCCTCCGTTGCGGCAAGCGCTCGTTTTTGCACTGAATGTGGCACCCGGCTACATGGCTCATGAACCCGACACCTGTTGACCTGCTATCCGCCGACCTGACACTCACCAGGGATGCCATCGCTTGTAATGATGCCCCTGGTGGGCATCAGACTTGTGGCTTACCTGTACAATATCCCATTGACTATCTTGCAAGGGTCACGTACAATAATAAGTAAATAGCAGCATCATAGCTGCTGCTGAGAGATGCTGTTATCGTACTTGAACACCTGGCTAACAGAGATCCGAGAAACCATTCTTAGGCACAATTCGTGTTGTGAACAAGGGGGCCAGGATCAACCTCCGTGGATGTCCACATTTCTAGTACCTGTAGTTCGTTTGATCCTCATAGTAATGTGTCAAGACACAAAGGAAGGCAGGAACGACAGTGGGAATGTTACGGGTAATGTCACGACGCGGCGATGACCGTGTTACCTGGGACCAACAGAAAGTTCTGGAAGGTGACACCGAGGCAATCGCTGCTGTTCGCGAAGCAGAACGGATCTTTGCCCAGGAGCGAGCAAAGGGTGCGACCGCGTTTCGCGTAGTGCAAGGGAAACCAATCGAGCGCATCGAGAAGTTCGACGCGACCGCCGAACAGATAGTCATGGTCCCACGAGTCGTTGGCGGATGAATCTCTTTACTCAGGTGCTAACCGCCCTGGGTTGGATTGTCATTGCGCTGGCCGTTTCGCCGATGGTCTGGTTAATTATTCAACCCTACCTGAAAGGCTGGTCGCCTGCGGAACGGCGCGCGATGCATCTCTTGCGTGATATGCTCACGCCGGAGCAGTTCCGCCAATTGACCTGGCGCGGCTATCTGGAGATTCCCAGCCACGTGGAACCCCGCCGGGTGTATCGCGTGCCACGCACACGAGGCTATGTCCAGGTCATCGAAAACGGGCACGCGATAATGCGTCTGTGTGTGCAACCGGTAGAGTGTTTGCCCGATGCCGATCTCGTTGTGCTACATAAGTTGATGATTGAGGCCAATGAGGAGGCGTATCTTCAGAAAGCAAACAAGTATCTCTGTATCGATTAAGCGGGCGACCAGAAGGCGATGATAGCGCAATCGCAGATGACTCTGGTCGCTTGCCACACACCTGTAGCTGCTTCCTCTTACCCAGAGGCGGCTCTCAATATCCGAAAAACCTGTAGGGGCAGAATAAATCTTGCCCCTACTTATCCGCTTCCTCGATCTGGATAATTTCTCTATGCCCGTTTTGTTTCACACAGGCGTGTGGACGCCCGTCAAGTGGGGTGCCGCAGTAGGGGCAGGTGGGACGCCCGGCACGCACGATATCGACGATGGCCGTTGAGAGTTGCTGCGCCTGTTGGTGAGTGAAGCGGAACGTAATGGCGCTCTCATCATCGGCCAGTGCTTCCAGATCAGCGTCGGGGCCGCGTTCCAGGAAGACTTCCAGCGGCACTGCGCCAAGTACAAACTGATGCTTGCTGTTGTCATAAGCAAGGGTTAGTTGACCAACTTGAAATTCGTGCGTTGGATGGCGTGGAAAATCTCCTGGCATGGGCGGAGGCTGTGGACGCGGCTCGCGCGAGGCCTCGATACGCAAGATCAGGCCCTCCGTGAGCTGAGCCAGCGCGCGATCCAGCGCGAGTGAAAGGCTATTGAGTTGCTCTTTTTCCATCCACATCACGGCGGACCCTCGCGCACCCTGCGCGTAAAGGCGGAAGCGCCGTTGCCCCGGCTGACCAACCGCCTCGGCTCCTAGCGTGCGCGTGGTACCTAGATCAACACTCATTTTGCTTTCCCTTCATTCTCTCTATCTCTCTTGCTACCATGCTACATGCAGTATGCGCATTGTACCATTAATCACCGCTAATAGCCACGCGCAGGATCATAGACGTTGCGCAGTGGCTCTCCAGCGCGGAAACGCTGGAGGTTGTCGGCGAAGAGGGCGGTCAGGCGCTCATCGTAGCGAACACTGACTCCCGAAATATGGGGCGTAAGAATGACGTTGGGTAAGGAATAGAGTGGGCTATTCGGCGGTAGCGGCTCCTCCTCGGTCACGTCAAGACCGGCCCCGCCAATCCATCCTTCGCGCAAAGCGCGCACCAGCGCCCTTTCATCGATCAGGCGACCGCGTCCCACGTTGACCAGATAGGCGTGTGGCCGCATGGCGCGCAGCTCGGCCTCACCGATCATATGCATTGTTTCATGCGTTAAAGGTACAGACAACACCACGTAATCGCTCTGCCTCAGCATCTCGTGCAGGTGCGCAACTGCATAAATCTGATCGACGTTGGGTGTCGGTTCCCCCTCGCTGGCGTTACGCCTCGTCGCCAGAACGCGCATCCCGAAGGCTTTGGCAAGGTGCGCGACATACTGACCAATGCTACCCAGGCCAATGATACCAAGCGTCTGCCCGTCCAATTCACGCCCACCCAGTTGGTACCAGTGTACACTACGCGGCCAGATGTGGCGATCCTGTAGCCGCACCATCTCCGGCCACGTGCGATTGAACATCAGCATGCTGCCGAAGACATATTCTCCGATGGTGATACTATTAATGCCGACAGCCGTCGTCACGATGATCCCACTGCCAGCCTCCAGAATACCCGTTCCCTCCAGGCTGTCCACGCCCGCGCCCGCGCACTGAAACCAGCGCAGACGAGGGGCCAGGGTGCGCCAATCATTAGGCACCCAGTAGGAACAAAACACATCCGCATCACGCAGTTGGGTTGCCAGTTCATCGGTGTGGGTGATGCAGATCACCTCGCTCTGCGCTGCTTCGCGCAAGCGTTCCTGAGATGCCGTCGAAAATTGAAATGTGCTTACTACCTTCAGACTATCAGCCATATATTCCTAGCTCGCTTTCAACAGGTTGAAGTGGGTTGACTGGTGACGCTGGTGACGCCGCTTGTCTTCTACAGTCTATCTGAATCAGGCTCAAGTCGCAAGAGGAAAGTTTCTCAGTCGCACACAAAATGACGGCGCACAGGGTACCCACCAGAGTTGCTCCGCCCGCCGCTGCCACATAATCCTTGACATTTCGCCGCCTGTAGCATATACTGTGTTTAGCAAAATAATAATGATTATCATTATTAGGAAACCCTAATAGAGCTAATGTGGTAGCGGGTACGATGACGTACTCAGTATGCCCGTGATATGAGAGAAAAAGAGGTACCAGTGTAATGGATAAGAAAATGCAGGAAATAAAAGATACACAAATAGCCAGAGAGACAGCAGAGACACAACATGCCGCTAGCACTGCGGGAAGGGGTGGTGCGCTGAAAACCCTGGCCCCGTTCTTCCTGAGTATCGGCTTGCCCGGTGTAGCTCGTAGCCTGGACCCCCAGATAGTGACCGGCCATCTCAGCCCCGATGTCCATTCAAATCGTTTCTTGTTGCAGATTGTGCAGCCGGGTCTGGCGGGCCTGATGGACGGTTCTGTCTCGACGCTGGCCCCTATTTTCGCTACCGCCTTTGCCACTCATCGCCCTTTCACTGCTTTTCTGGTCGGTCTGGCGGCCGCAACGGGCGCGGGTATCAGCATGGCCTTCTCAGAGGCGCTCTCAGACGACGGTGTGTTGACCGGACGCGGCAATCCGGTGTTGCGTGGCTCTGTGACTGGCCTGATGACCTTTCTGGGCGGGGCTTTTCACACCTTGCCTTTCCTTATCCCTGAATTGCATATTGCTCTGATCGCGGCCTATCTTGTCGTTGCCTGCGAACTGATTGCCATCTCAGCTATTCGCCACCGCTTCTTCGGTACCAAATGGCTCACCTCGATTATTCAGGTGGTGGGCAGTGGCATCCTGGTCTTCGCCGCCGCTCTTATCTTCGGCAGCGCGTAATCTATCCAGGTTGACGTAGAATGCTAAAAAAGGTACCGCAACTCCTCGCACGAGCGGTTGCGATACCTTTTTTTTAGCATTCCACGTCAATCTGTTTATCTGCCGCGAGCCTGGGCGAAGCGGCGAGCAATCTCGTCCCAGTTGACCACATTCCACCACGCGGCAAGGTACTCCGGGCGGCGGTTCTGGTACTTGAGGTAGTAGGCGTGTTCCCATACGTCATTGCCCATGATGGGATAGAGGCCATCCATGAACGGGCTATCCTGATTGGCGGTTGAGATGACCTGGAGCTTGCCGCTCTGATCCATTACCAGCCAGACCCAGCCGGAGCCGAAGCGTTTGGCACCAGCGTCGTTGAAGGCGTTCTTGAAGTTGTCGAAGGAGCCAAAGGTAGAGTTGATGGCATCGGCCAGATCACCGGTCGGCGCGCCGCCGCCGTTGGGTTTCATGATTTGCCAGAACATGCTGTGGTTGACATGGCCACCACCGTTGTTGCGCACCGCTGTGCGGATATTCTCCGGTACCTCGTTGATGCGCCGCATCAGCTCTTCGATGGGGAGTGAAGCCAATGGGTTGTCTTGCAGCGCGTTATTCACATTCGTGACATAAGCCTGGTGATGCTTGTCATGATGCAAATGCATCGTCTGTGTGTCAATGTACGGCTCAAGTGCGTCGTAGTCATACGGTAGTGGTGGAAGTTCGTAGGCCATAATACATCTCCTTACGATCAAATATCGTAGATAGAGGTCGCGTACCTCTTTGTATAAGCCTCAACCCCCTGTCCACACGTGGACAGGCAGGGTTTTGTGAGTGCATATACCTCACGCCTTTAGTTGTATGCGATAGACGCGGCAAATGTCAAGCCGAGCCGTAGCTACCAGTGCAAAAACTGTCCATTTGGACAGTGCGCTCGCCCCGTTGCTGCTAAGCATCCATTACCATTTCGATAAATTCGTTCTCGCCGTGTATATTCTTCTGCAACACACGACGCATCTGCTGAAAACCCACCTTTTCATAGACCTTGATGGCTCGCTTATTCCATGACATTACATAGAGGCGGAAGGTGCGTGGCGCGAACTCGCGGCGTGCGAAGTCCAAACCCGCCTGCACGAACTCTACGCCCAGGCCCTTGCCCGTCAGATCAGGGCGTATGCCCAGCCCGACCAGCAGCGAGCCATTTTCACTGAAAAGGTATGGCTCGCTATGTTCCTGGATTGAGGACGACGAGCCAAAGCCGAAGAAGCCAATCAGCTCGCCGCGTTCATCGCGCACGGCGTAATGTGGGCTACGCCGATCCAGCAGTTCATTATCGTCTTCCAGGTCGCCTTGCAGATCATAGGTCGCGTATTGCCCGTCATAGTGCCAGGAGAAGATAGCTTGCGCCTCCTCTTTGTTCAAGGGTGTGAAGGTGTAGGGCATATCATTTTGTCTCTTTCTCTACAGGCGGGGTGCGCAAATCCTCAAGCGCGTTGAGCAGAGCGTCGATGTCGGCCAGTTCGTTGTAGAAGTGTGGCGAGATACGTGCTATGCTGCCGCGCGCCGCGATATGCACGTTGCGCACCGCCAGTTGCTCAACCAGTTGCTGAACATTCAGGTCGGGCCGTTCAGGGTGCGGCATGAAGCAGACGATGCCGGAACGCTCGCCCGCGCCACGTGGCGAGATGACGGGATAGCCCAGACGGTCGAGGCCGTTGATGGCGTACTCCGTCAGGCCCAGGATACGCTGCTCCACCGCCTGCATGCCGCCGTCCAGCGCCTCAAAGATGCCGAGCGCGGCATCCAGGCCGACTACGGCGAGAGCATTGGGCGCGCTGTATTCCAACCACGCGACTCCGGCTTTGAGCGGCTGAGCATAGTTGAAGAAATCGAACGGTTCAACCACGCTGAACCAGCCTTTGCGGCGTGGCTTAAGCTGCTCGCGCAGGCTATCCGCGACATACAGAAACCCGCTGGTACAGGCCCCTAACAGCCATTTATGTCCCTTAGAGGCTAAGAAATCGATATCCAGCGCCTGCACATCGATGTCCAGTGCGCCCACCGCTTGCATGCCATCCACGCCGCACAGAACACCGCGTTCGTGACAGGCGCGTGCGATGGTGGCAATGTCGTTGCGATAGCCGGTGGAAAACTCGACGATGCTCAGCGAGACGAGGCGCGTATGCTCATTGATATGCGCCAGCACATCCTCGGTCGGAATGCGTTGCTCGCGTGCTGGTACCAGGTGGACGCGCACGCCGTATTCTTGCAGGTTGAGCCAGGGATAGACGTTGCTGGGAAATTCTCCTTCGGCGGTGATGATCTCGTCGCCCGCGCGCCATGTCAGGCCGTGTGCAATATGCATGAGGCCATCGCTGGTATTGGATGTCATGGCAAACTGTTCCGGGCGCGCGTGCAGCAGGGCCGCCAGCCGCCGGTATGCTCCCTGTTCGTGCATATCCCAGCGCGCCTGGTTGATCGCGCCGTATTCGCTCAGGTCGGTAATATGTTCCTGCATTGTCAGTGCGACGGGACGCGGCAAGGGGCCGGTCGCGGCATGGTTCAAATAGATGGCATGGCGTGTAACGGGAAAGAAGAGGTGACGTAGCTCAGAGACATCGCCCTCAGCCGTAAATTCATGTTCGCCTTCTTCAATCAGCAGCAGCGATTGCAGCATCTCATCCAGGTCGGGCATTATCAGAGATTGACTTTCATGTATCACACAAGTATCCTTTGCTTGCTAAGTAGCCGTTCAATGTTTGCACTATTATACATCACACCATTCATTGCATGGATGTGCATTGATTGCTGTTTTGCTTCGGCTAATCGGTAGATACAATAGCCGCTTTCGGTCATTAAAATTCTTTCCTCATGCATAGCGCAGGGCTTCGGCGGGGGTGACGCGCCCGGCCTGCCAGGCGGGCAGCAGTGCGCCGAGGAAGGAGGCTAGCAGGGCGACGCCGATAATCAGGCCCAGTTGATCCCAGGGGATGCTGAAGGTCAGGCCCACGTTGAACTGCTCGAAGAAATTGACGGCGAAGATGTTACGTGCCAGAATCAGGCCCAGCCCCAGCCCCAGGATGCTGCCCAATGCTCCCACGAGGAAGGATTCAAGCAAGAAGGCGATTTGAATCAGGCCGCGTCCACAGCCGAGCGCGCGCAGCATGCCGATCTGTTGACGGCGTTCGACGACGGCGCGTGTGCCGGTAATCGCCAGCGCCGCCACGCCGAGCAGTAGCGTCAGGCCGACTACGCCGAGCAGCACGTCGCTGAGCAGGATGCGTGGCCCGCGCACCGTCCAGATGGCATCCTCCAGTACCGTCGTCTCCAAGCCCTGGTTGAGATACGCGGAGCCGAGTGCCAGCGCCAGCGCGCGCTTGTCCTGTCCGGGCGCGACCTTAAAATAGTAGGTTTGCGGCGTGAAATAGCTCTGGCCCAGCGCATCTTGCGCGAAGAAGGGCAAGTTCAAGTCAATAGCACCTGCGCTATAAGAGGATTGTGGCACATAGAGACCGAAGTGCGCGCTATCGCTGTTATCTACTACGCCGATGATGGTGAGCGGCACCGCCTGGCGCGCTTGCAAACCGGTGAGCCAGACCTGCACAGCCGGAAAGCTCTTCTCGCCCTGATAGATCCCACTGACCTGGTAGGTATATTGCGCGGGTAGATTGGGCGGCGTAGATGGCGCACCCGCCGAGGAACCGGAAGGCGCAGATGGGTCATAAATCGTGGTGCTGATGAGCGAGTTGGGGTTGTAGGGCAAGGCACTACTGTCGATGAGCGCGTAATCAGGATGCGTTTGCAGGGCCTGCCAGACAGCGCTGTCGCTATTGAAGCCCTCTGCGCGTCCGACCAGGCTCAGACCGTAGCCCTGCAAAAAGCCGCCACTGATAACCTGGATGGGATAGATCGACCAGCGCGATGGGCCGGAGGTCAACTGAGTGACGAAGCCAAAGGTCGTCTCGCGTTCGCCAATGGCCGAGAAGACGTTGGGATTGATGCCATGTTGTTTCAGCGAGGCCCGAATATCCTGCTGTGATGGCAGCGGCTGGAAGTAGGCGGTGCCCTGAATATCGTAGCCGCCGGTCTGCGCGCTGATGCTCACATAGCTGTTCTGCATGGCGGCGGTAATCACGGACATCACGGTCATGGCAAAAACGACTAAGCTGAACATAATCACGCTCATGCCGGTGCGGAAGCGGCGATGGAGTGGGTAGGCCGTCGCCAGTTTGCCGATGGCGAATATCCCTGGGATGCGCGCACAGAGAGCCAGGAAGGGGCGGAGCAGTGTGCTGGCATTGACCATGACGGCCCAGACCGTGCCAAAGACCATCATTACTCCCGCAATAAAAAAGACCTCGATGCCGCCCTGAAAACGCGGCAGGCCGAGCCAGGCCAGAATGTCGAATGGCAACGCCCAGTAGGCCAGCAGCGCCAGCCCGATGCAGGTGGCGATGATGCGCCGGATAATGCTGCTGATCGTGCGCGCGTAGGATGGTAACAGCGCACGCACCAGCGCAGTTGTCAGAGCCTGTAGCAAGAGGCCCGCGCCAACAATGAGGCACGAGAGGCCGAGCGAGAAAGGCACAATCTGCGTAGTTTCGATGCCATTTTGCATCAGCCAGTATCCCGCCAGCAAAGGCAAGAAGCCGAGCATGACCAGCGCGCCGACGATGCGTAGTAGCGTATCGGACAACAACTCCAGCAGAGCGCGCCGCACCAGCCGCCACTTGCCCTGCGTGAGCGCGCGTCCAGCCTCGTACAGTACGCTGAGCAGGTTGAGGCCCAGTTCACCGAGCGTCATGTTGCTCTGCTCCGGCTCCGGCAGGTCGCGCATGGCGGCGACAATCGTCATGCGACTTACCAGCCAGGAGGCCAGCGCGACGGAGCAGAAGGTGAAAATCACGCCCAGGCAATACGCGATTATCAGGCTGCGTGGTTGAAAACTGAGCTTGAGTGGAAAGTTGAAACGTGCCAGCACGGGGCCGAGATAATAGACCAGCAGCGCCCCCAGGCCGACACCGGTCAGCAGGCCGACGAATGAAGCCAGCACATCATAGACCACGCCCTCAAAGAGAAACATCAGTACGAGTTGACCGCGTTGCACGCCAATCGCGCGCGCCACGCCCATCTCGGCACGCCGTTCCGCCGCCAGCAGCACAAAAATCAGGAAGATCAGCAGCAGGCCGATGGCCAGCGCGAAGAGCGCGAAGAGCGCGAAGACGCGCGAGAAGATGTTCTGCGCCAGTTGCGAGTCCTGCACGCCAGTCTGCTTGACGGGATCAACATGCACCTCGCGTGGAATATCGCTGTTCAGCGTGTCAATGACGGTATCGGTTAAATTGACGCCGTTGAGAGCGCCGCCGCTGTTGGCAACGAAAATCTCATTGATAATGTCGTTGTTGCCCTCGATGGTACGAAAGGTCTGGATCGTCGTCAGCATGTAGGGGCTATCACCGACCAGGCCGCCATTCTCTACAATGCCCATCACCTGCATCGTGTAGCGCTGACCGGGCCAGCGTTTGCTATAGACATAGAGTGTATCGCCGGTATGCGCATTGAGTAACTGAGCCATTGATTGATTCAAATAGACCTGGTTGGGCTTGAGCGCGCTGATCGCAAGGATCTGTTTTTTGTTTTGCACGTTCTGCATACCGCCGAAGCCCCGTTCTGTTCCCGGTATGACGCCCAGCCCCGTCACCTGTCCACGCACCTGGCGCGAGTTCTGGTCGGCGACCAGTAACTGCGGCTCGCTCAAGGCTGCCGCGACGGCGGCAATAGTGGGATCGTGCTGCACACGGCGAGCCAGAATGTAATACACGCCATCGGAGAATGTTCCCAACGGGCCATGTCCGCCTAGAATCAACTCATCAATGCTGCCCCAGTTATAGACCGCCACACTCTGCACCGCCGTATTGATCACATCGCCCGTCGCCAGCACCGCCGAAAGCAACGTTGTCGAGAGCATGAGTGCGAACACGATCAACAACATCTGGATACGCCGACGCGGAATGTTGCGCACGCCAATCTTGAAAAAAATCGCGTTCGCGCCCGCGAGCAGCATCACCATCAACATGATGCTGCCTGTCACGATCAGCAAAATCTTCATTAAGAGATCAAGCGGTATACCAAATAGCTCTGTCATAGCATATTTATGATTTCGATTGCAGGACGCTGTAAAAAATCTGTGCTAAGCGAGCATAGCCGAGAGTGCTGGGATGAAAGCCGTCGTCACTGATATATTCAGGATGAGTGGCCAGCTCTTGCCAGCGTTGATAGAGATCGACCAGTAGCACGTGATGGCGCTGCGTTACGGCGGCAATGGCCGCGTTATACGCGCTGATCTGTGCAAGCAACGCTTGTTGATTCCAGGACTGGAAATGAGGCAGGTAAATCAGGTCTGGCACGTTCGCAACGGCGATACGCACACCGGGGTCGGCCTGTTGTAGCTGACCAACAATCTGATCAAGGCTCTGTGCGTAGGAGGCGATAGGAACCTGATCGGCCAGGTCATTTACCGCCAGCCAGATTGTGACCAGTTGAGGATGGGCCGCGATGGCGACCGGGAGTTCGCTGTGTAGGGCGCGAGCGGCATCGATGTTCGGAATGCCCAGATTGACCACGCGCACCTGTGGGCCGAGCAGCGCGGCCAGATCGGCGGGCCAGTTCTCGGTCGTTGGGTCTTCCGCGCCTATGCCAAAGGTATCGGAGGCACCAATAGCGACGTAGACAAGCTGATTCGCTGGTGCCTGCTGGAGCGTCAGCTTGCCCGGCCCGGTGGTGTTGCCACAGGCGCTAAGCAGTATCGTCAAAAGACAAAAAAGCAACGTTGTGGGACAGAGTAACGGCCCCAACAGCTTATGTTGCGTATGAGCGGGTTGTATTGTTTTAGTGAATGGCCGCACTGAGTACCGAAAGTAGCGCGAACAGCACCACAAAGACAATGGTAATGTTGAAGATCAGGCGCTCTACACCACGCCGCGTCTTAAACACCGAACCAGCGCTGCTGCCACCGAAGGCGCTACCAAGTCCCGCGCCGCGTACCTGCAAGAGGATAAAAATGATAACGGCCACGCCCAGGATAATCTGGACAATGCGGATGGCCGGAAGCCACTGTTGTAACAAGAGCGAATCCTCTCTTTCCTGCTCCTAAATTGCCTCTGCTTCCACGCCCCAGACACATAGATAGGTCGCACGCGGGCGAGGAATACGGTGATAAAATTTTCCAACCAGAACCGTAGGGGCGTCATTCATGACGCCCTGTATGCGGTTCGACGGGATTCGCGGGCATCAAGATAAAATTTTGCCAGCGACCTCGGCGATCTCGTCGGACGTGATTGATCGCGCCCTGTGTGCGGTTCGACGGGATTCGCGGGCGTCATGAATGACGCCCCTACGGTTGCCGATAAATTTAGTATCCACATCTTGCAATAGATGTCCGAAAGATTATAGCATAGCCTGAGCCTGACGTCGAGTAGGCGAGATACCTACCAGGCCCTCTTACATTTATTTCGCGTGTGCGCGTTCGTGGCAATCGGGGCAGAGTACCACGAAATGGGTAGGATTGTAACGGTCGAGTAAGTTGCGCGAGAAATGCAAAGTGTGCAATTGCAATGGTTCAAAATTAGCGCCGCACTCAGGGCAGGTCTGATGGGCCTGTACGCTGAGTTCACGTTTCAAACGCCCCATCTGTGTCACGTGGATGACATCCAGGCTGACGTGGAAGAGTAGCCCCAACAAAACTAACATGAGCAGACGCGAACGCAAACGCACGGCCAGGAATAGCAGCAAACCGAGTACTAACGGATGATGTAGCAGGCGAGCCTCTGGTAACTGCGGCGGGTCGGCCTGCCCAAAATAACGCACTGCTGCTTTGAGATCAAGCGTGCCGTAGGTGACAGCATGCCAGAGGTAGTGGTCAACATCGATCAGCACGCTGACCGCCAGAGGAATCCACACATCTCTTTTCAGCAGAGGCAGAGCGACCAGGGCTGCCCCCGTCGATAACATCACATGTTCCTGCACACGCATAATTACTTTTTCCTTCTCTAATCTTGGCAAAATCTTATCGGGCTGTACTATCCAGAATATAGTTCAGGTACCATCCATGTCATGCTGATGAGCGTAGCATAGAAAACGCACGTGGGTCAATACCCTGGGAAGAAGGCTCTCTATCCTTCCAGGGGAAATGGGTGTAGGGGCGTCATTCATGACGCCCTGGTAGCCCGTCGATGCGCGCTCAGGGCGTCATTCATGACGCCCTGGTAGCCCGTCGATGCGCGCCCAGGGCGTCATTCATGACGCCCCTACCTACGCTGGTAGCCCGTCGATGCGCTCACAGGGCATCATGAATGACGCCCCTACCTATGCTGGTAGCCCGTCGATGCGCTCACAGGGCGTCACTCAAGACGCCCCTACCTACGCTGGTAGCCCGTCGATGCGCTCACGGGTCGTCATGAATGACGCCCCTACGCTGACCGCCAACATCCTCCTAAAGGATGGAGACCCGGAAGAACGGTCGCGGCTCACAATACATGCCAGGACATTTCACAACTCGATTGATGTATTTATAACCATATCTTAACCGTATCTATTCGTTTTTCAACGTAGTCCAATGGTACGCTTTGTGTGATTGGTGGAAGGGCCATTGGTTTATGTATATGTGCAGATAGAGAAAGTGGCGAGGGTATGGGGCTTCATCGTGGGGAGAAGCACACATAGCACGGCGGGGTAGGGGAGCGCACCAGAGCGCGCAGCATAAAAAGATAAAAAGCGAAGGGCAGAAAAAACTGTTTAGAAGGAGACTCCCTCTCATGGTCACGCAATTTGAAAGTGATATACAAGCGAAAGATAAAGAAGTAGAAAAGCAATTGGCGGATGATGATGGGCGTATCAGGTGTAGTATAGGTATTATGGCATATAATGAAGAAGCAAATATCGCCCGCACCATTAAAGCTGTACTTGCGCAACAAGGGCCATCGATTCGTATAGAGGAAGTCATTGTGGTGGCCAGCGGCTGTACCGACCGCACGGTGCCTATCGTTGCCGAGCTAGCGATGCAGGAGCCGCGTGTACGCCTCTGCGTGCAGGAGAAGCGCGAAGGCAAGGCATCGGCTATTAATCTCTTTCTAAAAGAAGCGAAAAGCGAAGTTGCTGTATTGATCGGGGCAGATGTTATTCCTGAAGAATCGGCTATCGAGCATCTCGGCGCGCCCTTCAAAGACCCCAAAATCGGTATGGTTGGCGGGCGGCCCGTGCCGGTCAATGATCCTTCGACCTTTATGGGACACGCTGTACACCTGCTGTGGCGTTTGCATGATCGGGTCGCGCGCGAGCATCCCAAGCTGGGCGAGGTGATCGCGTTCCGCAACGTTATTTCGGGCATTCCAACCGATAGCGCCGTTGACGAAATTTCTATTCAAGCCCTCATCTCACAACTCGGCTATGAACTCATCTATGAGCCTGACTGTGTGGTCTATAACAAAGGGCCGGTTACTGTACGCGATTTCTTGAAGCAGCGTCGCCGCATCTATGCCGGTCATCTCAAGGTACGCTCCCAGCAGAAATATGAAGCCTCGACCATGAAGGTTTCGCCTATCGCCCGCCAACTGATTGCTTGCCGCGACTTCACCATGAGCAATCCGAAGCAGGCATTGTGGACGCTGGGGGCGGTGGCCTTAGAGGGCTATGCACGCATTCAGGGCTATTATGATTACATGCGCAAGCGCGAACATCACATCTGGCAGATGGTCGATTCGACGAAAGACCTGGAGGCCGGACAGTTCAAGGTGCGCCGTATCTGCAATGCGCAAAGCGTGATCGTCTTCCGCTTTATCATTGAAGGCTCACTGGGTACCGATGTGCAGCGCGAACGTGAGGACCGCGAGGCTACCGAGGCGGCGCGCAAACTGCTACCGCTGCTCAAAACGAAGGTGCGTAAAGAAGATATGCTCTCCATCAATGGCCCCGGCATCCTCACCGCCGTTATCCGTGCCGAGCAGCACGGTGCCGAACTGGTCGCGCAACGCATCAAAAGAATCGTTGAGGGTTCAACGGTGCGTGTGGGCATGCGCGGACGTGAGGTGCGCGTCAAAGTGACGTATAGCACGCTGACTTTTGCCTCAAAAGCGCCCAACGGCGGCATGACCGTCAGCGGCCCCCTGCTGGATGCCGCGATGGCCGCCGCTCTCACCGTCAATCCTGTCGAATAGCTTGTACGGCGACCGCCAGGGCATCTTGCGCACCCAACGCAAACGGGCTAGCCACTTGTGACTCACATATCCTTATGGTACAATACATCACGGGCGAGGACAGAGTTTAGTCCCCGCCCGAACTTGTGTGAGAGAGAAACAACCTGCAAAACTATGGAAATTAGCTGGTTAGGCCACTCCTGTTTTCAGTTGCGTGGCAAACAAGTAATACTGGTCACCGACCCTTTCACCCCTCAGCCCGGCACGGAGCAGCGACTGAGTAAACTCAATGCCTCTATCGTCACTGTCAGCCATAATCATCCGGGCCATAATTTCGTTGAGGGCGTTGGCGGCAGGCCACGTGTCGTGCGCGGGCCGGGCGAGTACGAGATCAGCGATGTGCTGATTACGGGAGTTGCCGCCTATCACGACGATCAGCAAGGCAAGCAGCTTGGGCGCAACACGATCTACGTCATTCACATGGACGACCTCGTGATCTGCCACCTGGGCGACCTGGGCCACACCTTACAGGAAGAGCAACTGGAAGAGGTGGCCGACGCGGATATCTTGCTAGTGCCTATCGGCGGTCAGCATACCATCAACGCCACCAGGGCCGTTGAGGTCATCAGCCAGGTGGAACCGCGCATCGTTATACCCATGCATTATCATGCCACCTCTGGCGGCGTGCCGGAGCCGGGCGACGCGCTGGACAAATTCTGCCGCGAGATGGGCATAAAAACTGTGAATGTGCAGCAGAAGTTGAGCGTCACTCGTTCCAATTTACCAACGGAGACGCAAGTCATCTTCCTGGCACCGCGAACGTAATAAGCAATAGTTGAAGGGCGTGAGCAATTCACGCCCCTCTTGTTGTGCCATTTATATCGTAATCGTGTATCTTCTATCGTGTATCTTGTGGCAAGGCATACTGGTTCCCTGGAGATAGCTGGCAGGCTCCAGATAAAGGAGAGAGTTGTACTATGTCAAAATTCATTTTTGTTACCGGCGGCGTAGCTTCATCGGTAGGGAAAGGCATCTGCGTCGCATCGTTGGGCCGTCTCCTCAAGAATCGTGGAGTCTCCGTCTCACTCATGAAGCTTGATCCCTATATCAACGTTGACCCCGGTACGATGTCTCCCTATCAGCATGGCGAGGTCTTTGTGACCGATGACGGCGCGGAAACCGATCTCGACCTGGGCCATTACGAGCGTTTTACCGATGAACCGGCCTCTCAGGCCAACAATGTGACCACCGGGCAGGTCTATCACGCGGTCATCACTAAAGAGCGACGCGGCGAATACCTGGGTGGCACGATTCAAGTTATTCCCCATATCACGAACGAGATCAAGGAGCGTATCCATATGGTGGCGCGCCGCTCGGATGCCGAGGTGGTGATTGTTGAGGTGGGTGGCACAGTGGGCGATATCGAGAGCGAGCCGTTTTTGGAGGCTATTCGCCAGATGCGTACCGAGGTCGGACGACATAACGTGTTGTATCTGCATGTAACATTATTACCGTATCTTGGTGCAACCAAAGAACTGAAAACCAAACCCACGCAGCATAGCGTCAAAGAGTTGTTGCGCGTTGGTATCCAACCTGATGTGATCGTTTGTCGCTCCGACTACCCCGTGTCCGATGAACTGCGTGAGAAAATCGCATTGTTCTGCAATATTGAGGCGCGCGCCGTTATTCCTCTGCTGACGGCGGAAACCATTTACGAGGTACCGTTAATTCTGGAGGAGGCTGGTCTGGGCCAGTTCTTGACGCAGGAACTGGGCATCCCATCGCAGGAGCCACAGATGCAGGAGTGGCAGGCGCTGGTGAGCAAGATCAAGCACCCGCGCCCGGAATTGAGCATCGCCCTGGTCGGCAAATATGTCGAACTGCACGACGCCTATATGTCGGTGGCAGAGGCGCTCCGCCATGCCGGTTGGTATCATGATGTGGATGTGCGCATCAAGTGGATTAACTCTGAGGCGCTGGAACACATGGGCGAGGGCTATACCGAGGTATTGGAGGATGTGGCGGGCATCGTTGTTCCCGGCGGTTTCGGCCATCGCGGCATCGAGGGCAAGATCAAGGCAGCCAGCTTCGCACGACGGCGCAACATTCCCTACCTCGGCCTCTGCCTGGGTATGCAGGTGGCCGTGATCGAGTTCGCGCGCAACGTGTTGGGCATGCAGGAGGCCAACAGCACCGAGTTTGATCCCAATACGCCCTATCCCGTCATCGACCTGATGGTAACGCAGCGCAATATTGCCGACAAAGGCGGTACCATGCGCCTGGGCAGTTGGGTCTGCTGCCTTACTCCCGGCACCCACGCCTACCGCGCTTATGGCGAGCCTATTGTCTTTGAGCGCCACCGCCACCGCTATGAATTTAACAACGAGTATCGCAAGCGTATGGAGTCGCAAGGTATGATCGTCAGTGGGCGCTCGGCGGATAATAGTCTCGTCGAGATCATCGAGCTGGCCGGACATCCCTGGTTCGTCGCCTCGCAGTTCCACCCGGAGTTCAAGAGCCGTCCGACGCGCCCGCATCCGCTCTTCCGCGATTTCGTGGGAGCCAGTATCCAGACGCAGCAGGAGCAGAGCGAGCAAGATAGAGAACTTGAAGATGAGGCCCGTAGCGTGTTAAACGATGCGCATGTTGAGATGTGATCTATGTTATACTTGAGTCAATTGCTTGGAATGCCCGTTGAGGATCAGCAGCAGAAGCGCGTTGGCAAGCTGGCGGACGTTATTGTTCCGGCCACGCAAGATGCGCTGATCCAGCCGCTGGCGCTGGTGATAGAGGGCGAAGAGGGGCAACGCTGGC
>DAOTVZ010000051.1:0-78760 GCA_034436045.1 Ktedonobacteraceae bacterium
GGCGATGTCAATACCGGTGTAGGCGCGCAGCCAGAGGTACTGGTTTTCCAGATACACGAAACGCTGAGTATTATGAAATGCGTTTGCGTACAGTTGCGCGATGCCGCGAATAATGTTTGGTTCAAAATTATAGGTGTGTTCGGGAATCGTGCGTGCGATCTGCATGACAATGTTACTTTGCAGGGGATGGCAGGGTTCGTGGGCAGGGACGAGCAGGCGATTATCCAGGTGATGGTGGGTAACGACATAGTTCCAGCGCTGGCGAAAGTTCAACTCGACATCACCTGCGGCGGGTCCCTCAATGAGCGAGTGAACATCATGCCAGGAATAGGGTGTCTGGCCCTGATCGTCAATGCGCAGCGGTGTGGAGAAAGGGTGGGAGGAGGTATCCCAGCGGTCGAACTTGCCGCCAGTTTCAATCAACAGGTCAATGCCACCGACGAAGGCGGTATCGCCGTCGATGACCGCGCATTTCTGATGCAGTGACTCCGCTGGATGGTGCAGAATCCCGAATGAGCTATCGTCCAGCAGGCAAGCTACGCCTACCTTGTTCAGTTCATTACAGCTTGCCTCTACGTCGCAGGCAGAGAAGAGTGGTGAGCCTTTCCAGATTAATACTTTGACCTCGACGCCCCGGCTGACGGCGTAGCCAAGTACGGATTGTACCGTCAAATCGTGGCTGCACCAGAAGGCGATAGCATCTTCATCCAGGCCACTGGCGCGCAACTCGGTCAGTAATGCTTCCTGGGCCGGGCTGCCATCTGGCCCCGCGCGATGATCGCTGCCCCGCACCATCTGCATGCTGGCCGTTAGCCCCCAATCGGCCAGGTAGATGTAGCGGCGTGCGCGCAGAAAACGACGGCACATGGTCAGCATGGCCGTTCGCCCGTCTATAAGGTAGGCGACCTGCGAATCCGTGCGCACAGGTGTATCGCCCGTTGCCCACCACTGTAGTTGACGTGGATCGTAACTATTCTGCACCATTCGCACTCCCTCTATCTCATCTCTTCCGTTCATTCTGAATAGATGTGATTTATCAGGCCCAGGTCACTGATGCGTGTAATTCTCGTGGCTGAAACGATGCTAGACGGCATTGTCTCACATCTTCGACATGTGTAACAGGGCATAATATGATAAATCATGTCTCTACGGTATTTGTTTATACCCATTACCGGATGGGCTGTCTATATGATTCGCACAGTCACACCATCCGGGTCAAGCAAGGTCGCGGGCGCAAGTTCTGGTCGGTGGATCTCGAAGAAGTCCAGGCCGTAGACATCGGGTGCGACCGGGGCAACGTTGCGCCCGTTCCAGAGATTTTCACCGAGATGGTGATGGTAGCCGTCCCACGAGAGGAAGTTGGCCTGACCGGGGATAGCGACCATCAGGCGCATGCCCAATTCCTGGTAGAAGGGCAGACTGCGCTCCAGGTTGCCAACGTTGAGGTGCATGTGACCAAGACGCAGGCGCGCGGAGAAGCCGCTAAAGTCGTGTGCCTGTCTGAGTAGCGCGGGCGCGTTGAGAGGCAGTGTACTCATAACAATCTGCCCGTTATTGAAGCGCCATTGTGAACGCGGGCGATCCGCGTATACCTCGATGCCGTTACCTTCCGGGTCGCTCAGATAGAGCGCCTGGCTTACCAGGTGATCAGAGGCACCATCAAGCGGGATGTGTTGCTCAATGCAGTGCTGCAAAAACGAGCCTAATTCCGCCTCATCACCAACCAGGAGGGCGAAATGATACAGCCCTGCCGTGCGCGCCGGTCGGGGCCGTCCTCCCGGCAAAGGGCGCAGATGCAACACTTCCCGTCCATCCACGCCCATACCGACTTCGCCATTGCCTTGCTCACGCCCATCGCTGACAATCGCAAGCCCTAAACGAGTGTAGTAGTCAATGCTGCTCGTCATATCTTGTACCCGCAGCCCTACGCGCCTGAGCGGCCATGTTGCCAGCTCATCATGCTGTTCCATAGTATCTTTGTCTCCATTCCTGACTCTCTCAGTGTTGTCACTTACATTTTGTAACAAACTAATAATAGTATAGAACATAACAGGCCGAGATACAAGGCCGGACTGGTATAGGACCTCGATTAAGAAATTTTCCCATCGAAACCCGTCATCACACATTTCCCGTAGGGGCGTGATTCATCACGCCCTGATAGGGGCATGCCGAGTAAATAGGATATATCGAGCAAATAAGCAGGGTGTGATTCATCAAGTCCTGATAATGGCGTGCCGAGCAAATAGAATATATCGAGCAAGCAAGCAGGGCGTGATGAATCACGCCCCTACGGGATTACCGGATGACTTTGTTCATGTTCGTTATCGGATCCGTGCTGCGGGTTAGCGTGCCGGGCCAATCCAGACGGTTTGGATGTTGACGAACTCGCGGATGCCGAAGATGGAGAGTTCGCGTCCGTAGCCGCTGCGTTTAATGCCTCCAAAGGGGAGGCGCGGGTCGCTGGCAGTCATGCCGTTAATAAAGACGCCCCCGGACTCCAGGCGACGCGCGATCTGGCGTGCCTGTGCGATGTCGCGTGTCCATAGATTGCCGCCCAGGCCGAATTGTGAGTCGTTGGCAAGCTCAATAGCGTGATCGGTATCGCGGGCGCGAATAACCGCTGCGACCGGTCCGAAGGTTTCCTCACGGAAGACAGGCATATCCGGTGTCACGTTAGTAAGAATGGTTGGCTCGTAGAAGTAGCCCTTGCCCTGCATCGGCTTACCGCCCAGCAGGACGCGCGCGCCCATCTTGAGCGAAGCCTTTACCTGCTGCTCTAGCGTGTCGCGCAGATCACCACGGGCCATTGGGCCGACCTGTGTCTCGCGGTTTAACGGGTCGCCGACGCGCAGTTTGCTTGCGGCCTCGACAAACTTGCGCTCGAACTCCTCGGCAACTGACTCAACGACGATAAAGCGCTTGGCGGCGATGCAGCTCTGGCCGGTATTCTGATAACGCGCCCGCACTGCCATCTGTGCCGCGCCGTCCAGATCGGCGTCGGCCAGCACGATGAAGGCATCCGAGCCGCCCAGTTCCAGCACCGTCTTCTTGAGGACGCGCCCGGCAGTCGAGGCCACTGCGACTCCGGCCAGGTCGCTACCGGTCAGCGTGATAGCGGCAATGCGCCCATCCTCGATCAATCTGCCGGTTTGCGCCCCCGGTACCAGCACGGTACGGAACACGCCTGCGGGGAAACCACATTCGCGAAAAATATGTTCGATCTCCAGGGCGGCCATTGAGACGTTGGAGGCATGTTTGAGGACGGTGGTATTGCCGGCCATGAGCGCCGGAGCGGCGAAGCGCAAGACTTGCCAGTAGGGGAAATTCCAGGGCATCAGTGCCAGCACCACGCCGAGCGGTCGGAAGGCGACGTAGCTTTCAGTAGCGTTGGTGGAGACGATTTCGTCGGCCAGGAACTTCTCCGCATTCTCGGCATAGAAGTCGCAGTTCCAGGCGCATTTTTCCACCTCGGCCTCGGCCTCGGTGATAGGCTTGCCCATTTCCAGGGTGGCAATGCGCGCCAGCTCATTCTTATTGGCGCGCATGTAGGCTGCGACGCGCCGGATGTAGCTGGCCCGCTCGGCAAAGCTGGTTTCCCGCCAACTCAGAAAGGCGTTATGGGCCTGCTCAAGTGCCTCATCGACCTGTTCCTTACTATATGGCTCGAAGGTGCGCAGCACTTCTTCAGTTGCCGGATTAATAGATTGGATGCTCATACTCTTTGTTGTCCTTTCTGTATAGACAGAGCCAGGCTGGTCACCCGCGACACACGCCGTTGTACGTCGCGGTTCCTTCCTTATATGCTATCATATTTCAGCGCCGTATATCTTTGCGCTTCAGGCAGATGCCGATAATGATCGTCAGGACAACTGAGATAGCGATGAGCGCTGCCCAGGCGAGGAAGAGACGGTGCATGGCATCTTGTTGGGAGTAGATGGAGAACACAGTGCTGTGATTGGTGGGGTCATGCCCGAACAGGGTATCGCCGCCCAGCTTATCGTCGTGCAGGCCCATAGATGTACCAAGAGCCGCCATTGCCCAGCGCGTGGGAAAGATTGAGGCCAGTATTTGCGTAGGCCAGTCCTTGATTGGAATCAGTGCGCCAGAAAAAATGACCTGTGGAATAAGCACGATGGGTACAAGGCTCATGGCACGGTCGTTATTAGGGGAGAGAGCCGAGATGGTCAGGCCAAACATCAAGCCGGCTATCGAGGTAAGCGCCAGTGTGATGTAGGCTTCCAGCACTGGTGGCAGGAAGACGCTGTTGTAGAGTGGCTCACCGATCTCGACGATAGCCAGCAGGATGGCGCTCTGGAAGAGGCAGAAAATGCTCAGAACAACGATCTTGGAGAACATGTATGGCAACAGACCAAGATTGACGGCGCGCTCGCGCTGGTAGATGGCCGCCTCTTTGACAATCTCACGTGAGCCATTGATACAGCCGAAGAGTACGGTAGCGAAGACAATGATGAAGAGCGTTTTCTGGGCATCCGTGCCGGAGCCGGGCAGGATAAAGTTTTGTAGGGCTTGCATAACTCCATGTTGTTGCTGCACGTAGCTAACAGCCTGGGCACTCGTCTTCAGAAAACTCTCCACGTTTGAGCAATTAGTGGTCGCGGTCTGCTGTGCGCTGGGTAGCGCCAATGGGCCGGACGAGGTCAGTATCTGTGTCGCGCATTGCAACATCTTATTGGTGGCAAAGACATTGGCCCCGATTTCGACACGCACGGTCAGAATGCTCAAGAGGCCGATGACGGGAGCCTGGAGCAGCAAGATGAGCAGATTGCCCCGGTCGTTCCTCAGCAGTTCGAGGTAGCGCTGGCAGAGCAGCAGGAACTGGCTGATGCCGGTGCCGCGTTGCGCTTTGACTTTTTGCGGGCCAGTAGTCGTAGTGGCGGGCGAAGTTGCGTGACCATTCTGGCGTGCAACGTCGTTCTCTGTGGTCTTTTGCGTATTCTGCGCGAGTGGTCCGGCAATGTAACGTTGATACTCTGGGGATGCTTTAAAGCTGACCTCGGCCTCCTGTGGCGCTTGCGGGTGCTCTTTTGTAGCCTCAAGTGCACTATAGATTTCGGCGAAGTCGCTTTTGCCGAAGTAGGCTTTGGCCTCTTCGGGGGGTCCAAAGAACGCCATGCGCCCACCGGCGGCCAGGAAACAAACATAGTCGCATACATTAATATTATTGGTGGCGTGCGTGACCAGAATAATCGTGCGGCCCCGGTCGGCCAGACGGCGCAGCAGGAACATCATCTTGCGATCCAGGCCAGGGTCGAGGCCGGAAGTTGGCTCGTCTAAGAAGAAGATGCTGGGGTTGGCCAGCAATTCCAGGGCGATAGAGACGCGCTTGCGCTGTCCGCCAGAGAGCTTGCTAACCAGGAGCGAGCGCCGCTCGGTCATTTCCACGTCTTCCAGCACCTCGTCGATGCGTTGCTTGATCTGGTTGCTGGTAAAGTCGCGGGGCAGACGGAGGCGGGCGGCATAGTAGAGGGCGTGTTCAACGGTCAGATCGCGGTGTACGATGTCATCCTGCGGCACATAGCCAAGCTGCGTTTTGAAGGCATTGAAGTTGCGGTAATAATCCTGTCCGTTATAGAGAACGGTACCCTGCGGGGCCGGTCGCAGGCCGTTAAGAGCATCCATCAACGTGGATTTACCCGCGCCGGAGCCGCCGACGAGTGCGACAAAGGAACGCGGCGGAATGACCAGCGAAATGTCGTTGAGCAGGATTACCTGATTGTTGCCGACTTTCTTCAGGTTCAGCGCATCGACACGGATATGATTGCTTTCGTCATATTGTGTGAGCGCTGTGCCAGTGTAGGTTAGACGGAAAGGGCCAATACGAATCTCGTCGCCTGTGCGTAGCAGATGGCTGGTCACAGCCTGGTTGTTGACATACGTATGATTGGTGCTGTTGAGATCAATCAGGCGGTATGCGCCATTCTGCTCACGTTCCAGGCGCGCATGATGAGCGGAAACCTGTGGATGATTCAAAACGACGGTATTATCTGGCAAACGCCCGATGGTTAGCACGGGCGCACCGAGAGGGATGGGCTGGATTGTGGGTACCTTTTCCTGGGGAGCGCTGGTGCCATCATGGAAGGTCAGGGTGACCAGTGTGCCGTGTTCATCGCCAATACGGAAAATGTCGCCGCGCGACAGTTGATGACGGAAGGTCTGGTCGCCGCGAATGATCTGGCCTTGAAAGAGTAGACCGTTCAGGGTGCGACCACGAGTGGGGTGCGGGTGTACCAGGTAATACTGATTGCCGTCGTGGATAATCTGAGCGTGGAAGCCCGAAACCACCGGTTCTGGAATCACAATATCATTGGAGGGGTCACGTCCAAGCGAGATTACCGGCTTTGTGAGCGGAAAAGTCTTTTTGTCGGGGCGCACGTTGCTGCTCGCAATCAGGGAGGCGATGCCCAACTCTAATTGCGGGGCCAGTGAGGTTTTGCCGGGATCAAACGCCAGATGATCTGGGGGGAGGGGTGGCTTTATTGGCTCTGAAGATAGTGGCGTTGCCCCAAACGGGCTGATCTCCTCGGTTGGCGGAAGACCGGGTATCGGCGGCTGGGCAATAACTTGCTCCAGAAAGACGAAACTGCTCCCTTCGCCTAACGTGACCAGGTTATTGTGCTGTAATGTGCCTTGTTGAACGCGCTGCTGATTGATGCTAAGCGTGTTCTGCGAAATGTTTTCAATGACCCAGGTGTTATTGAGCCATTTTAGTAAGACGTGGTGCCGCGAAACTTTGGGGTCGAGCAGAACAATATCATTGCTGGCGTCGCGCCCAATGGCAATGACAGGTTTTTGTAGCGGGATCGTTTTACCCGCCATTGGCCCGCTAAGAAAGCGCAATGCCCCCGCAGGCGTTGAAGGGCGTTCTACATTCATGTTTGTTGCCTCATTCCGTCTGAGATGTTCATGAGGATGCCAGTAGTAATTTCTTAATAAAGACGCCCATCAGGAGCATTTTTATCTGGACTATTATCGCATATTTGCTGGAAACTGACGAGGGAGTGAGTGGTATGTATATGGATATATGGAAGCGAACGGGAAGGCAAGGAAGGAGACATGACAACAGCCATATCTCCTTCCTTGCCCGCTAGCCGGGTATCAACAAGCAGGATAGCTTTAAGGTATAGTTCGATCAGGGATGAGTCCAGGTTGCCCAACTGGTGTCATATTGGAGACCGTTTTCGTTGTAAGTAAACGAGTATTGGAGCGTCTCACCTGAACTCATGCCGCTCACAGTGTACTGCCACTGTGACGCGCTGCTGTTGTAGCTCATCTGCACGTTCTGCTGCGTATTGTTGCCCGCGATGTAATGCAGAATGACATAGCTGGCCGTCCAACCACAAGGCTCAAACCAGGCCTGGGCCGTGCTGGAACCGGTGCTGGTGATACCATCGAGGTAGCTACCAGAGGTACAACTGGGTGTTGGTGTGGGCGTGGGAGTGGAGCCGGTGGAGTACCAGCTTGTGTCGTATTGGACACCATTGATGTTATAGGTGAAGGAGTATTGCACGTTCTCACCTGGACTCAGACCACTCACGGTATATTGCCATTGCCCGGCGCTACTGTTGTAGCTCATCTGCACGTTTTGCTGTGTATTGTTGCCCGCGATGTAGTGCAGGATGACGTAGCTGGCAGTGGCGTTGCAGGGCTGGAACCAGAACAGATCGGAACTAGAACTGACGCTCTGCACACCCTGCTGGAAGGTGCCGGAACAGCCCGATGGCGTTGTCGGCGTAGCGGTGGGTGTGCTGGCCGACCCGCTGGACGTATAGACGCGCACATAGTCAACGAGCATGGGCACACCGGATGCTGTGGCCGAAGTTGGTGTGGTGGTACCTGCTACACCATTGGGGAAACCGCCGCCTATAGCAACATCAAGAATCACGTAGAAGGGATGATCAACGGCGTTGGCCCATGTCGTTGGGTCAACCTGGTTGGCGCTCACTGTGAAGTAGTTAACACCATCCAGATACCAGCGAATCTGCTCAGGAGAGACGCTGCGGTCGATAATCTCGGTGTAGGTATGGAAGCCGGTCTGACAACCCGGACAGGGGTACGGCCCGCTACCAATACCATTCGGTTCGTTGCAGGGGCCACCGGGGTCGGTGCCGCAGTGGAGTGTACCGTAGACATCGCTCTGCCCGTTGACATCTTCCATAATATCGATCTCACCATCGCTGGGCCAGTTGTGGTCTGTACGATAGGGTGTGCCGAGCGTCCAGAAGGCGGGCCAGTAGCCAAGTGCCGCGCTGCCGGAGACATCAGGCTGCTGAATGGAGGCCGTGATCTCCAATTCACCACCGGCAGGGGCACCGAAGTTATCCTGCACCGTTTCAATACGCCCGGAGGTCCAGTTACCGTTAGCGTCACGCACAGGTGTAATCATCAGGTGCCCCTGACCGTCCAGGGAGACGTTGGTAGTGCTGCTGGTCATGTCCTCTATCTCACCGGTTCCCCAGATGCCCTGACCTGTGTCGTAGATCCAGTTGTTCGTGTTGACACCCGAACCGGCGGGGCCATTAAATTCATCGTCGAAAATTTCGTTCCAGGAGGCAGCTTTTGCCGATGGCGTCTTGCTCAATGGGAAGAAGCTGATGGCTGCGGCCAGCACCAGTGAACCGATGAGAAGCAAGGCCGCGCATTGGAAGGCCAGCCGTCTCTGTAACAGGCGAGGAGTGCCCGCGCGCCCCGTTTGTACGGGGTGTTCGTCAGATGGAAACTCTTGCATTGATGGCTCCTTTTCCGATCCCACTATCGGATAGTGCTTGTAGAGTAACAGTCCTGCTAAAGACATATAGGGATGACTACCTGTCATCATTTTTTACGAAAGACGTGTTTCTGGCGGTATCGCCGGTAGATAGGTTAGATTATGCGACAATCACCCCCTTTGGAAAAGGACAAAGAGACAACATGACGACAGTAGCTTGCTGCCGACAATAGACTTTCTATAGACATCTATGAGAGAAAGGCTATCTGACGTTGTTATGAGCCAATAGGCAACGTGCGTGGTATAGCGCTTGATTCCCGAATGACCAGGTTAGTTGGCAACTGGATATGCACGGGCTGACTCATACTGGCACCCTCAAGCGTTAAAGCTAGTTGTGCTTGTGTTTCATGCTTTGGCTGTCCTTTCCATCCCTGATGATGATGCGAGTCAATCATGGTCAGAAGGATTTCGGTGGCTCTGTACCCCATCTCTGAAAATGGTTGGCGTACCGTCGTCAGAGGGGGGTGCATATGAGCAGAGAGAATGTTATCATCGAAGCCAATGACAGTGATGTCTTCTGGCACCCGTATCTGGTGCTGTTCCGCATAGTCCAGCACCCCGTAAGCCATCTGGTCATTGGCAGCGAAGATAGCACTGGGCCATGTCGTCCTATCTCGTGAGAAAAGTGCCTCGGCGCATTGCCGCCCACTGGTCGGCTCAAAGCGGCCCTGGAATAGTAGCTCGGCAGCAGGCGTAATGCCCGCCTCTTGTAGCGCCTGGCAGTAGCCCTCGTATCGCTCGATGGCACAGTGATAGTATGGTGGCCCCATGATGTGGGCGATACGCCGGTGTCCGAGTTCAAGCAAATAGCGCGTTGCCGCGTAGGCGCTGGCTTTATTATCAATACCGACCCAGGGTAAGCTGGTTGGTTTTTCCTGGTCATCGATCATGACCATCGGCAGCCCGCGTTCAAAATGCTGGACAAGATGGTGCGTCAACGAGCCGGGAAAGATAGCCAGCAGGCCAGAGGCCAGACGCAAAGACAGAATACGATCCAGCACTTCGGAATGATCGCGTTCGACATTGGTGAAGTTGAAGCTGTAGAGGACGATTTCATAGGAGGTATCTTCGATGTACTCGGCGACACCACGCATGATTTCGGGGACGGAGGGCCAGACGAGCGGCGGAGCCAGCACACCGATCAGCCGTGTACGCCCACCCGCCAGTCCAATGGCGGTCGGATTAGGCACGAAGCCATATTCCTGAACAACGCGCATCACGCGCTCTCTTAGCGCCGGAGCAACCGAAGGGTTGTGATTGAGCACCCGCGAGACGGTGGCTTTTGAGACACCGGCCAGACGAGCAATGTCCTGAATCGTCAACTTCTCTTGCATGCCTGCGTCCTTGCGTTTCCATGCCTGTGCCCTCGATGGACGAGCTAACTAACTGCTGCAATGCTATTTCTTGATAGAACGGGCATGGAACCGGTTTCGATGGAAGAAGTATAACTCAGAAACCGGTTTCTGTCAAGTGATTAACACAAGATTCCTCCTTATTGGTAAAAATAGATGGGGTACACGCCTACCTCCGCTTACCGGGGGTGCTATAATGCTTGGATAGACCTTGCTCGGCCATTGTAATGCGCGTTCTCAGGAAGAGGCACAGAAAACTATGTACGTGGCAGACCGACAGTGTGATCAGCCGTATTTGCGACAGGTAGCGGGGCCGCTGTTTGAGCAGTGGTATCTGCTGCATCATCGCATGATTCGTATTCTCACCAATCATTCCGTGCTGGCTGAGCAGGTACGCACATTTCTCTATTACGCTGAGTTGCTGACCGAGGAGCGCTATGAACATGCCGAAGAACTTCCTCTTGCCATCCCTGAAGACCTGCTCCGGCGCGTCGGGACGCGGCTGCATTGGTTCGTTCCCCTCACCTGCTATCTCTTCGAGACGCGACCGGATGAGCCGTTCCCTCCGTTAGTGGTGCCGGAGAGACCGGTGGGGGAGGAGTGGGAGGAAGTTAGCGGCGTGGAGGGGCCGTTGCGCATTCGGTGGAGACAGGAGAACGTGCGCTACCGCGAGTACAGCGCGTTCCCCGGTGTATCGAGCCGTATCTGCTCGGCCCTCGACTATGATGGCCTTTGTGCTACGCTCTATATTGAGAATGTGCAGCAATGCGCGTCGTGGTTTGTGATGCGCTTTGTCTTTTATATAGTGCTGGGCGCGCTCATTGGTTTCAATGGCTATAAAGTTGTGCATGCCGGGGCCGTCGCGCTTGATGGCAAAGGGGCCTTGCTGGTTGGCCCGCCCGGCAGTGGCAAGACCACGCTGCTGCTGGCCTGCCTGGAGTTGGGGATGCACTGGCTGGGCGATGATGTGCTGTTTCTGGCGAAGACTGATGATCTGTTGCGTGCCTACGCTTTTCCAGAAGATATTGGGGTGCGGAGAGGCACAACTCATCTGCTGAGCAATGCGCCCTGGTTATCGGCGCTCTCACGGGATCAGCGTGAGAAGCGCTTTATTCCTGCACAGCGCTATTTTCGCGCTCAAGTGCTTGCCGAATGTCCTGTGCGTGTGCTCCTCTTCATTGATGCCGATCACAGGGCCGAGGTGGCGCGTTACGAAGGCATTATGCCCGCTCTGGCGATTTCCATTCTCATGCACGAATATATTTCTCACCAGCGTGAGAAGCAAGACGCGATGCAGGAAACCTCCGCGCTCTTTACCGAACTGGCGATGCAGGCCATGTCCTATCGGCTCTGGCTCTCGCCTGACGCACTGCAAAATGCCGAAATGGTACGTGCGCTTCTACAAACTCTCTGAATAGCTCTGTTTCTTTGGAGTATTCATCATGCCCCGGTGTGAATGATAAATCGTTTATGATACCTTACAGAACCTCCATCGTCTATCTTGATGTAGAGTGCTATCGCCAGGAAGACCGGTAGCAGGACAAGCAGCCCAAAAAGCGCAAGCACGATATCACCGGTGCGCTTGACGAAAAAGTAGACCTATGAAGGCCGGGGTCATCCTCACGCTATTGGCCGATCAGCAACATGCGCAACATCTTGTCATAACCAGGTACCTGGCCTCTAACTATTGCGGCCATGTTGCCTTCGGGCGCACGTCAAACGAAGGTGATTTCGGTGCGTGTTATGTGATATGGAAAGTTTTCGGACATGATAACACATGTCCCTACCCGGTGGAGGCTTTGTTGTGAGCAATTCAGTCTTTGTAGTATGGCTCGAAGGAGTCGCTCCCGCACAGTTTGAGCAGATGCCGGAGTTAATGTTATTAGCCGAACAGGGTGTTGATGTATGCCTGGCTCCCTTGCCACTCAGCGAGGCCCGACAGTGCTATTATCAGTTTCTAACCGGTATGGGAGCAGGTAAGCTTGGGCGCTTTGATGCGGTTCGCCCGGATCATTATGTGGCCAGAGAAGAGCTGGAGATGCCAGAGGGAGCCTATGGCCGTCTGCTGCTTGACGTGATACATAATGCACATCTGTCGATGGTCTCTATTGAGATAGAGCGCGTGGAAGAGTTGGAGCAACTGGCGGGCAGCTCGCATGATTTTGTTCTGGTACGTGTCCGTAACGCACAAACGCTAGCGAGCGCCATGTTGGAGGCGCTAGTGCAACGGTTGCGCTCATTTACTGCTGCGACAGGCCACCTGATTGTCGTGACGGATGTATGGAACCCACCTGTACATACCTATGTCAACGTCAATGATTTTCTGGTTGAGATCGGTTTATTGGAAGTAGATGCCTCGTCGCAACCGGCAACGATTCGCTGGCCCGAAACGTTGGCCTATGGACTTGGTACGGGCCAGCTCTGGATTAACCTGCGCGGGCGCGAGGCGCAGGGTGTGGTCAATGCAGGGCGTGAGTATCAGGAGGTATGTGAGGCGCTGAGCCGTGAGTTACAAGAAAACTGGCTTGACCCGCGCACCCATGAGCCGGTGGTGTCCCAGGTGTTCACCCGCGACGCGCTCTATAGTGGTGATTATCTCTTCAGGGCACCCGATCTGACGTTGGTCTATCATCCCGGCTATGCCCCTTCACCCAATGCAGTCATGCTTGCTCTGGATGGCAAGAGCATCATGCCGACAACCACTCCCGTTGAGGCCCAGAGCGAGGCTCCCTATGCTCGCCTGCTGGCTATTGGCCCCGTCTTTGAGCGCGGTAAGCGAGCAAACGCGCGCCTGGTTGATGTGCTGCCTACGCTGATGTATCTGTTGGGGCGACCCGTCCCATACGGTATCGATGGCGAAGTGTTGCTCTCGCTGTTTACTGCCAGCTATCGTCAGCAACAGCGAGTCGAAATTGCGGAGGATGAACGGGATATGCTTTCGGAGGAGGAGGAAGGGATGATCGTGGAGCGTTTGCGTGACCTCGGTTATCTTGGATAGTTCGGCAACGTTGCGTTTCAGGGAGAGCGAGCAGAGACAAATCCACAGCATGCAATGGCCCGGCAGACACTGTCGTGGCTCCGCTCGATCTCGCTGGTGGCTATCTCTGAATTGATACAGTTTCGCACAGGCTCATCATATTGCTCTGGTGTATTATGATGAGGCCAATGTAGCAACGTGGATCGATGGCGCTTATCAATTAACCCCGAATGGTCAGGAGGTGCAGGCGGCTTATGCCCGCCTGCTAGATTCCAGGCCAGGGACGACTTAGCGTGCCAAAAAGCAGGCTTGTTTCGTCCTGGCTGAACTGTGTACCATTCATCTGTTGCGTCGTCTTCTGCCAGCGCGCTGTCCCGCTGCTGGCCTGGAACAGCGTCAGTTGCGCGTTTGTGCAGTGCGTGTTCTGACAGAGGCCGATGAAAAGTGAGCCATTGCTATACAGAAAATTCAGTGGTGTCAGCACGTTGCCGCCCGTTATTGCCCGTGACCATTGCACTATGCCATGCTGGGCTTGTGTAGCCGTAATGAATGCCGTGCCACCGTTTGTACTGAGCGCGTAGGCGGTAGTGGCGTCGGCCTGTATGGCCTGCACTATTCCTGCCTGCTCTTGCTGCCATAGCTGATGCTGGTCATTGAGGGCATACGCGCTGAGCCTGTTGCCATTGCCGATAAGCAGGATTGAACCACTAACCGCTAATGCAAGGGGGTGAGTAGTCTGTTCTGTGAGACTCCAGAGCAGGTTGCCAGAGGTTGGATCGAGCGCGTAAACGCTGTTGTTGTGTGGAACAAGTAGCACGTCGGCGGTGAGCGTCATCTGCTGTTCCTCGTGCTGTGCTTGAGCGAGGTTGTTCTGACTGAAAGGATGTCGCCATTCGATCTGGCCCATGAGCGGGTCAATGGCATAGACTGTGCCGTCGATCTGCCAGATCACCAGGCGTTTACTCAAGAGCAGACGACCGGCATCACCGTTAATGCCAGCGGTGAGCATGGGGCCAAAGATGTGCCAGTCCACATTGCCGGTATGGCGGTTGACGGCGAAGAGTTGCGGTTGTAACGTTGCTGCCACGTCAGCTGGAGTTGCTGTGCTGGCTGAAAACGGTATGCCTGCTACATAGATATAGGTGTTATCCACGCCCAGAATGTTCATGCTCTGATTGAGGCCGGGGTAAGCTGCTATATGGCTCCAGAGTAGTCGCCCGGTACTGACATCGAACTGGTAGAAGGCAAGCATATCGCGTAGAGCAGGTGGATAGGCCGGGTCGGCTGGTGCATACTGGTAAGGGAGTGTGTCGGGGCCGCGCAATGCCACCAGCAAGGTTGATCCAGTAGTAGGAAGCGCGGGCACGCTGAAATATCCTTCGCTGGCGAAACTGTGCCAGAGAACTGTACCATGCTGATTCAAAACCTCTATCTGTCGCATATCTCCCGCTTCGCTCGTTTCGACAACGCTATATGAACCGCTGGTGCCGAGCGGCTGAACAAGGCTACCGACCGCGTGCGTCCATTGCTGGCTGCCTGTTGTTATATTAACGAGCGCAACCACCATCTGCGGACTGTCGAGAGTTGAGTAGAGTATTGTACTGATGCAGGCCAGCAGGGGGAGCGAGATGGCGAGGATACTCGCGAGTGTGGGGCGCTGCTGCCGAACCCGTTGCAGACGGGTCAGCATCTGCTGTTGGATGCTGTGGCGGCTCGCACTGATACGCTTGCTCGTGTAAAGCCGTTGTTGCTGTTCCTGCTTGCCTGCGTGTCTCCATAGCAACACCAGACCACCGATGCTCAGGACGATGCAGAACAGAAAGAGCAAGCGAGTCAGTGAAAAGGTGCGTAAGAGGAGAGCGATATTATTAGTGACAGTGAATGCTAAAACAGTTCCATCCGATGTTTTGAGCAAGGTGGGGGCTGAGCGCAGGCTGTTCGACAATGTATTTTGCCAGCGCAGGCTTCCATTCACGCTGTTAAATGCACTGATGCGCTCTTCGTTCGGGCTGAGTTGCTCCTGCACGATAACTAATCCATTACTGCTATCCACCAGAGGAATGAACATACGCCCGGCATCGGCGCTGACGAAGCCGGTGGCTAACCGGCGTGCCCAGAGCATCTGCCCATTGCTGGCGTTGACGGCGTAGAGCCAGACCTGCTGCTGTGCCTCTGGCATTTGCCAGACAATGCCGGTCGCGTAAATCGTGGCGGGCTGTACGTTGCTGGCGCTGGCGAGTGTGGCTTGATATAGTTGTGGAGGGGTCAACCGGTTGCTCATCTGCCCGCTAAAGTTCCAGACTGCCTGACCGCCCGCTCCATCGAAGGCTGTCAATCCCTGTGGGCCAGCAGCGACAAGCAGGGACTGTGTATCGCTATTGAACATGAGCAGCGTGCGTGCTACATAGGGGACTTTCCAGCGTTGTGAGCCATCAGTGCTGTTCAGCGCATAGAGCGCGTGATCGGAAGCAATATAGAGTGTGTTGGCATATAGCAAAAAAGGGGGCGTGTAGTATAGTGTATCATCCAGAGTATGTGTCCAGGCTACCTGCCCGCTCTGAATGTTATAGGCGGCGATCTTGCCACTGCTGGCCGATTGGACGGTAAAAACGTTGTGTGTGTCAGTGACCGGTTGGAAGGGATGGGCGCTGCGCACCGGTAACGTGCCCTGTATCTGCCATCTCTGCTGTCCCGTAGGAGATAAGACCTGCATTTCGCGCGGACTGACTGTGATGAAATGCCCATTTTGTGTCATGCTTAGCGCGTCTATTCCTGACCTGAAGGTAACGGTACTCCGGGTGTGCCAGATGGAAGAGAAGCCACGCAAGGTCAATATTTTTGACGGATTTTGTGTATTGCCGGGCGTATCAACCTGAACGCCGATCAAGGTTTCTGATGTGCCATAAAGCGGATTGGTGAGTACGGCATTGTTGGCGACGCTGCCCAGGTCATCTTGTGTTATGACGGTGCCGTTGCCTGGGTTAAGCCCACTCAGTAGTAGATGTGGACTGCTCACATTTTGCCACAAGAGCAGCAAATTGAGCAGCAGCACGATGATGAGGACGCCGGAGATCAGAGAACGCCAGTAAGCGCGCAGCAGGCGACGATAGTAGCTGCCCCGTCCCTGTAGGGTGGGCGTAGACTCTTCCTGCACAGGCGGCATAGGTGTGATGGGCAGCGTTTGCTGAATTTCTTCCCACTGCGGACGTGGTGTGTCCAGGGTCGGCAGCGGAGTTGAGGCTGGCTGCTCCGCCGCCTCTTGTTCCTGTAGTGCCGTTGATGCCGAGACATCTGGCGTGATCTGTTGATCTGATAGCAGAGTGGCTTCGCTCTGTTCTGGCTGTAATACTACTGTTTCCTCAATATCGGTGGGTGTATCTTCATCAATATGGGTTTCATCCTCAACAGCTTCAGGTAGAGCTTCGTCGTTGTCTTCAACTAGAGCTGTGATGTTTTCAGCGAGCGCAATTTGCTTGTTGTTTTCCCCCTCTTCGAAGTTTTCTGCAAACGCAACATTCGCTGCTACCTCTTCGAGTGTAGTCTCAGCATCCTCTTTTGCTGATATTGTAAGTATATCCTGTTCTTTATCAACCTGCATGCCATCTGGACTCGTGGGCGAGTCTTTCTGCTCATCTACTTCGGAAGGCACTTCATCAATCGTTGCCTCTGAAAAACTGTTATCTGCTATCTCATCCAGCACCGGAGTGTTTTCGCTTGCTGTGAGCATTACCGGCAACTTATTGGTAATGGGCAACAACAACATAGCCATCGCATCAACATCTACCTCAGAAAACTCCTCATCCGTAGGGGCGTGATTCATCACGTTCTGCTCTTCCCCCATCATGTCCGCCTCACTCCCCTCTAAAGATATTTGCACTTCATCGATCCCGACATCACATGTAATATCCAATTCTGATAGCTGGAGAACTGGCTCATATTCTCTATTATCGGTAGGCAAGGAGTTTGCATTGACGGCCTCATCATCGACCGGCAAGGAGTTTGCATTGACGGCCTCATCATCGACTGGTAAGGAGTTTGCATTGACGGCCTCATCATCGACCGGTAAGGAGTTTGCATTGACGGCCTCATCATCGACCGGTAAGCTAGCTGCTTGAATTGTCTTTTCGTCGGTGGACAGGTCGTTTTGTGATGGCTCATCTGTTGGAGCTAATGGGCGTGTCAGGGCAGGCATTTTTAGCGTAGGAGTCTGCTGCTCTTCATCTGCGGGCGAAGCAACATGATCTGAAATAGGAGTGGCTGATAACGGCGCAGATGTGGAAATGAGGTTGTGGGGCTGCGTTGTCCGGCGTAGGGCCGCTAACTTGACGGTCGGTATAAGCGCCTCTTCTTCCTCATCCATTGTGGCGTCAACTACATCATTAATGTCATCGAATAGCTGATTGCGGCTCAAGCCGGTATCATGCGCGTCATCGGGCGTAGAGGCGGGATTTATCCCATCCATGGCGCGGTGTTCGTCATCGGTGAGGCCATTAGAAGGCGCATCCTCGGCGGGTGAGAGCGCGAGTAATGGAATGGTGATGCGTGGGCGTGATGATTGTAACCCGTTGGTACTGACGTTGGATGATAGATACTGCTCAGACATGTCCCCTTAGTCTCTCTTTGTCGTGCTTTGATATCTGGACTGTACTATACCAGACAACCTCGTAATGTGGAAGAAAGTAGAACTTTTTTTTAGAATAGTACTATACGGTAGAGGGTGCTGCTGTGTTTGGCGGTAGCCACAGGACTCTGGGAGGCTCTGAATGCGCACGATCAACTTACATCAGCTTGCTACGTTCCAGGTAGTTGCGAAACATTGTAGTTTTGTGCGAGCGGCGGATGAACTGCATTTCAGTCAACCGGCCGTTTCCGCGCAGATTCATCAGCTAGAGCAGTCATTGGGCGTCAAGCTCTTTGACAAGATTGGTCGGAAGACGCATCTTACGCAAGCCGGTGAAGAGTTATACATCTATAGCCAGAAAATATTCTCATTGATTGATGAGGCGCTGGACACGATGCAGGCGCTTTCCAGTCCACATTCTGGTCGTTTGAGTGTTGGGGCCGATACAACGGTTGGCACGTATGTCATTCCTAACCTGTTAGGCAAATTTCGCAATATGTATCCCAAAGTCGAGATTACGCTGGAGGTGATCAACCCGGTGCCATTGGTGGAGGAGCTGGTCAATAATCGCATCGATATGGCGATTATGAGCAAAATCCCCCAGGATGTACCGGTCTTTGCCGCACCGTTTGCGCGTAACGAACTGGTGGTGGTTGCGCCACCCACACATCGTCTGGCCGGTTGTGAACGCATTCCCTTCTCTGAATTGGCGCGTGAACATTTCCTGTTGCGTGAGCAAGGGTCGGGAACGCGCGCGGCGTTGGAGAACGCATTTAATCAGGCGGGCTATCCTTTGCAGGTCAGCATGCAGGTAGGAAACAATAGCGCCATCAAGCAGGGTGTCGCGGCTGGCCTCGGTATTGCGCTGATCTCGCGCGTGGCCCTGGACATGGAACTGGAGACGAATCGTCTGGTGATACTGGATGTTGAAGGTTTTCCCCTCGTGCGTCACTGGTTGCTTGTGCATCTTCAGGAGAAGAACTTATCGGCAACGGCCCGCGCCTTCAAGGCCTTCCTGTTGCAACATGCCGATCTGGTGCCGCACACCGACCATACATCGATTAAACGCGATGCAGTGATCGGCGGCACTGACCGTCCTGCGACCATTGTTTCGGTGCGGGACTCGTTCAATGGTACTTCAAAGCGGTAGAGGAACATGGCATGCTTGATGAAGAGAGACAGATGATCGTCGCCGAAGTGCGGCGTTTTGTGGAACGCGAGGTCATTCCCGCCGCCCACGAGTTGGAAAAGCACGATACCTATCCCGTTGCTCTGATTGAAAAGCTCAAGACGATGGGCGTCTTCGCCGCTACTATCGCGGAAGAATATGGTGGGTTGGGCCTGGACTTTGAGACGTATGTGCAGATTGTAGAGGAACTGGCGCGTGGCTGGATGAGCCTGAGTGGCATCGTCAATACACACGTGCTGGTGGCGTACATGATTCAGCGCTATGGTACGGCGGAGCAGCGACAGCGTTTCTTGCCGGTGATGGCGCAAGGTGAGCAGCGTGGTGGGTTATGTCTCTCCGAGGCCAACGCCGGTAGCGATGTGCAGGCCATCACGATGACGGCGACGCGCGACGGCGCTGATTATCTGCTCAATGGAGCCAAGCTGTGGGTTACGAACGGTGTCAATGCCAGCATCTTTGCCGTGCTGGCCCGCACCGATCCTGCGGCGCGTCCACCCTATCGTGGTATGAGCATCTTTCTGGTCGAGAAGGGCACAGCAGGTTTAAGTGTCGGGCGCAGCTTTGAGAAGCTCGGTTACAAAGGCGTTGACACGGCGGAACTGGTCTTTGACAATGTGCGGGTGCCGTCGGCAAATCTGCTTGGCGGCGTTGAGGGCCAGGGCTTCAAGCATGCCATGAGCGGCCTGGAGGTTGGTCGCATCAATGTGGCGGCGCGCGCTGTGGGGCTGGCACGGGCGGCCTTTGAGGATGCTATTCGCTATGCCCAGCAGCGCGAAACCTTCGGCCAGCCCATCGCGCAACATCAGGCAATTCAGATGAAACTGGCGGATATGGCAACGAAGATTGAGGCGGCGCGTCTTCTGCTCCAGAAGGCGGCCATGAAAAAAGATCGCGGCGAGCGTTCCGACCTGGAGGCTGGCATGGCAAAGCTGTTTGCCTCGGAGATGTGCCAGGAGGTGACGCTGGAGGCCATGCGCATCTTCGGCGGTTTTGGCTATACTAAAGAGTTTAATGTCGAACGCTACTACCGCGATGCCCCCTTCATGCTAGTCGGCGAGGGTACCAGCGAGATACAACGTCTCATTATTGCCCGTCAGTTGTTGCAACAGTACAAGCTAGAGGAGCGATAACGATGCAATTCGGTCGAACCTTTGAGGAATTTGAGATTGGCGCAGTCTACAAGCACTGGCCCGGACGCACGATCACCGAGTACGATGATACGCTGTTCTGCATGTTGACGATGAATCATCATCCACTGCATATTGACGCCAACTATGCCGAGCATACGCAATTCAAGCAGCGTCTGGTGGTAGGCACGCTGGTCTTCAGCATCGTGCTGGGCATGACAGTTGAGGACATCAGCGGCAAGGCCATCGCCAACCTGGAATTTGAGAATGTCAAACACGTCGGGCCGACCTTTCACGGCGATACTATCTATGCCGAGACAAAAGTACTGGACAAGCGTCTCTCCAAAAGCCAACCGGATCGTGGCATCGTCAGTGTCGAGACAATAGCCTATAATCAGCGCGGCGAAACCGTTCTCACCTTCCGCCGCCGCGTTATGGTGCCTACCGCCGCCTATGATGAGCAGCAACGCCGACAATGGGAGGAGAAAATGATGCGCTTGCGAGAACAACAAAAAGAGTAAATAGAAGGTAAAAACAGATATTGTTATAATTTTACAATACCTGTTTTTACCTCACCTCAGGATAACATTCTATTTATTCTGTTGTGTGCCTCTGCCCTATCATGAAACCAACGAGCGCTCCTACAGATGGGGCCAGGACGAGATCGCAGGCGATGAAGCAGATCAGCTCAATGATCAAGGCGATAATTGCCAGTTCCATAGTGGCTGTGCCTAAGAAACCAATCAAGCGCAAGATTGGCGGCATGACAGGTGAGGCTAGTTGTCCTGTTCGCTGTTGTAGGGAAGTGATAAAGTTGATGTTGTAAATCTCCACAGCAGTCTGGACAATGATGAGCATGAGAGCGGCGAGCAGGGCGGCGATGGCACCTGTTCTGCCGCCTCGTCGCGCTTGTTGTGGCCCGTGTGCGGCGAGCAGCCCGGCGAGGAGACCGCCGATGACAGGGGGCAGGAGCGCAAGTGCGTAGAATGAGAATTGTTGCCCCGGCTGCGCCGCTGGTGGTGTTGAAGCAACTGGTGAAGCAGTTGCCGATGATGAGATGGTCATACTAATCGAGGCCCGTGCTGGTTGAAAGATGATATCCGCGATCACGAAAAGTGCCGAGCCGATTGCTCCCCCGATTAACGCTGCTGGCAATTGTTTCATCAGGAAATCTCCTTTATTGTTAAGTAGGGGCGTGATTCATCACGCCCTGCGTGTAGAGGCCCTGCGTGTAGAGGCCCTGCGTGTAGAGGCCCTGCGCGCGGATGTTCTGCGCGCGGATGTTCTGCGCGCGCATGCCCTGCACGCCCGTCGATCTGCTCTCAGGGCGTGATGAATCACGCCCCTACAAGATGGTACCATTGCCGGTTTTAGGTGTGAGAGTTCATTATATGTTAGAACTTCTTCTGTTCTTTCACTGATGTTCTGAGTGAAAAGGGCCTTATGGGTTGAGCAGCGTAGCCCATAGTTGGGAGCCGTGCTGTGCTGAGAGCGCAGTGACGGCCTGATTAGTCACGAGGTAGAGCTGACCGCTATCTTCGATGAATTGAGAACTCTGGCCGTTTGGATCAGTATAGGTCCAGGCAGGAGTATGATTAGTACCTGATAGAGCGGTGAGATTGCCTGCGTCACTTTCGACATAGACGTAGGAATTGTCGGCACCTTCCAGGGTAAACTGACTCATTGTGCCACTATTGACCACGCCGTAGCTGTCGGGGATAACATATTGCCAGCGTTGACTACCGGTTGCGATGTCAAAGGCATCAATACGTTGATCCTGATATTGTACGGCGTTTTGCCCGCTGCCTTTGGTAGTATAGTTGGTAAAAAGCTCATAAACGGTATCACCGCTAACAAATGGCTTGCTGGGTGCGTTTCCGCAGAAGAAAAGGAAGACGCAGGCAACTCCACTGACGGAAGCGTGCCAGAGAAGATTGCCGCTAGTGCTATCGAAAGCGCCGAGACAGATGTTGCTGCCACTTACGATGATGATGGAGATGGAACCACAGTTAAATGTGGTATAGAACGTATGTTGTCCAGCCGTAACATTGCTAGCGCCAATATTTTTCTCCCAGCGCAACTGCCCGTCTGCTGTAAAAACATCCAGATTACCGCTTGGTAATATCACAGCAATGCTATCGCCAGTGGAGGCCATAGCGGCTGGCATGCCTGTAAAGCTAATTGCCTGATGCCAGAGCAGTTTGCCGCTGTCCGCGTCTAGCCCCAGCAAGCCATCGTTCGCTATAGCGGCGATCAGCGTATGGTTGATCAGGGTAAGTTGTCCGAACGGTGAAGCGTTATTCGTACCGATTGTGTATGACCAGAGTTGAGTGCCGGTTTGTTGATCCAGGGCAACTATTTGTGGCTTGGGGCCAGCGGCTCCCGCTGTCTCAAGAGCATAAACTTTGCCGTTGGAAACAATGGGCGGTGTAATGGGTGAAAGCTGATCCTGCCACAGGACTGAGCCGTCGGAGCGGTTCAGCGCGTACAACCCGAAGCCGGAGAGAACGATCAGGGGATTGGATGGCAAAGATGGTTTGACAGGTGTTCTGGTAGAGGTGATAGCGGCTCTTTTTGCAGCCTGAGCCAGTTCGGCATTGATCTGTGGTGACGTGGATGCAGTGCAGGCCGTTAGTACCGGTAACAGAACGGCCACTAGCACAAGGAAACGCACGCGATACAAGTTTTGCCATGTGATCATGTGTTTTACTCCCTTCTTTGAGTAGTGATAGGGTATGAATACTTGATATATCAGATAACCACAGTGTTTTGTTTACTTTCTTCAGTATAATTGGAAGGGGCCATGCAAACCATGCCATACAGTTGCTATGTACTGAGCAATTGTGCTGCCGGGGTGGTGCAAATGCCTTGCATCCCTTGTCACCTCTGCTATAATGCACTTGAGTAACCGATCACAATGCTGAATAGTTCGAGTAAGGAGTGGCGATGGCCCGTCGTCTTCGATCACACAGCACGCCAGAAGAAAATTTACAGAGGGCGATGCGTGCTATTCCCTGGAAGTTACTTGTGCTGCTTCCCCTGTTTATTTTGATCGCTGTGCCCTCGTATCTGTTCGGAGTACGTATCAGCCATCGGCTGTTTAGCTCGTTGACCAGCTTCGCTTATACGCTTTCTGCTCCGCCGAATAGTTCACCGACACCGACGCCACTACCGGCTTTTCCAACCGTGCTGCCGCAGGTCGGCTCAGTGCTTTATACCGTGCAGAATGGCGATTCATGTGATAGCATTCTTGCCTCGCAAATGCATATGGCGGATGCGGGCACTATTTTTAGCGATGCCAACCCTCCCAGCATCAAGGCGCTGAACGCAGTTGTCGGACAAAATTGCGATGATCTGCAACCGGGGATGGTTCTCTCGCTTATGCCGCAATATCCGTTGATGGTGCTGGGGGGCATTGTGCGGGCTATTAACTCCTCCACGCCGCAGCAGGTGATTCCCACGCCGCTGATCAATGTGCCGACACAAACGCTGGCCCCGGACTGCTCCGGTGGCTGCTGGCTCACGGTCAGTATCGCGCCGTCCGTGCAGATACATCTGCTGGTGCAGACCACGCTGGCTATTCACGTTGGCTCCTGGGTGTGGGCGCAGGCCGCCATGCAGCGCAAGAGCGTCCCCAACTTCAGCAACTATCCCTATGTAGACCCGACGGCCCCGCTCAACGGCACTTCCTTGCGAGCTTGCGATCTACAGATCGACAATACGCACGATGGCAACTCGCTCTCATGTGATCAATTGACACCTAACACGATTGATGACGACGGTGGTGCGTGGCTCTTCGGCGTGGTCAATCCCTCCTCGCTTGGCCACTGGGGCTACCATCTCTCCTTGCCCAAAAATACCCAGGTTTTGCTCTGGCTCACACAAACTAGCAATGGCAGTCTTGTCTATAAAGCTGGCAATCCCCTCTATCGTTACGATCAAGCGACCCATGTGTATGTCAAAGCCTGAGATCATAAGCGATGTCGTTGCATATAGGGAATGCCAATCGTATTGAGCAGGAAGGCCAGCAGGCTCCAGTACAGGCGGCGGCTGCGTGGTAGATGACGATGATAGACGGCGCTATATTCAATCGTGCCGTATGCGCCGCGATTGCGCTTGAATTGTGCCGCGCCGGAGCTTTCGTGCAGCAGCAGGCCGCGCTCTCTGGCAACTTGAAAGAGGATGGCGGAGAGCATCCGATACAATCCAAGTTCCTGTGGTAGCGCGGTATCGTAGCCAAAGAGCGGCGTCGTCATGACGCCATTGCGAAAGAAGTAACCCAGCACTGCATCGATACGCCCATCCTTTTTGAGCGCGATAAGTTGTAACGTCCTTTCGTGCAGTGCCAGTCTGATAAAGCGTTCATTGAACATCGGATTTGAGTGCGAATGTTTCTCCAGGTAGAGCATATTATAGAGTTCTACAATGCGTGTCGTATCCTCTGCACTCAATGTGTCGTTGGTGACAAGCGTATAGCCATGACGCGAAATTAGCGCGAGATCGCGTTTCAGGAGCCAGCGCGCTTTTGCGTTCAGTGCGTGCGGGTCAGCAGGCTGTACCAGCCAGACCTGTCGGCTACCGAGCGGTGTGCAGCCCAGACATGCGAGGTCAGCCAGTATGTCCGCTGTAGTGACGGCATTGAGGGAACGAAAGATAATGGCGTGATGTGGAAAACGCTTTTGCAGAAAATCAAGTATATCGGCTAGCTGTTGTGCGGTGAGCGAGGGATAGAGATTGGTCGAGAGGAGCCAGTTATTCGCGCATAGTACCTGATTCATGCGACAGGCTTTGCCGAGCAGACCGAGCAGTGTGAGGATAGCGGCGAAGAGGCGGCGCAGCCAAGCCGGTTGCACCAGCGCCAGTTCTTCAATGGCGTAGGTGACGTAGTGCGTGAAGGGCGAACAGACATAGGAGTTCTCGTATTCACGCCGATTGAGCGAGAGTGGTAACACAATCTGCTCATCGACCAGTAGTGCCATGTAAGTAGTGGTAACGTTCTCGATAAAGTGCTGTGGGCCATAGGCGATGAGTGGGGTAAGGTAGGCACGCGCATAGGCACCATCCTCAGTATCGGGCCAGGGTAGTTGCGCGATGTTTTCCGCGACAAAGAGGCGTATACTGGTGGACATCCTGTTTAACCGTTCCATTCAATGTCCCAGGTCGAAAAGGCCAGCGCAGAGAGATGACGCTTGCGGCTCTCGCTAAGGTTATACCATACGATCTGTGGCTGTGCGAGCAAGGGGCCGACATCGTTCCAGGCAAAAATCACATCACGTGCCTGTACCATCGTTCTACACCAGTCCCACAGTCGTGACCAGGAGCAGATGTTAGTGGATGCGTAAAGCAACATCGCCAGCGCGAGCATACGCTGTGTTCCCGGTACCGGTTTGCGCACAGATTGCGTGGGGGATGGATTGAGAAAAACGTCCGGGATATGATCCTCTGCACTGAAAAGATGAAGGCCACTGGTCGCGCGTGGATTGCATTCTAACGGCAAAGCTTCTCCTTCCCGCGATACGATAAAATCGAAAGCAATTTGACCTGAAAAATGCTCCTGTTGCACAAATTGTGTGACCCACCGTTCAATAGCGGCCTGCTCACAGGCAGTAAAGTTGATGCATGCACCGCGATCAGCCGTGAAATCTACCTCGTAGGTACTATGCGCAGCTAATGCACCATTGTGGGCAATGCTATAGGTGCAGTAAGCCTGTCCCTCAAGGCGTTGCTGTGCCACCCAGGGTATGGTAGTGCTGATAGACAGTTTGGACAGGATGGCATGTGCCTGTTGTGCGTTGTCCAGCAAGTGGACATGTGTGGCGAAACGCGAAAAGACCGGCTTCAACACAAAAAGCTTCTTATAGCCATCTATAAAGTTTTCCAGCTCTGCCGCTGAGGTTAGCAGAAAAGTTTCCGGTACGGCGAGTCCGTGTCCTCGTGCCCGTTGAATGAACTCCCATTTACTATGCAGGCGTTTTAACTGCTCAATGGATGCGCAAAAAACATCGCAATGCTCTTGCAACTGCTCCAGCCCTTGTGCGATGAAGAAAATCTCTTCGCATGTGGGAATGAGCAGGTCGATGTGTTCGTGTTTGATAATCGCAATCAGTGCGTTAATGAATGCCTTACCTGATGTGTTGGGCGGTGGCACATCGTAATGATGTACTACTGCCCGCGAGTAACGGCACAGATGCACCGGCATACTCTCAGCAACGATGACGCGATGGCCGTGAGCCGCGCACTGCCGCGCCAGTTCCAACGTCGCAGGTGCCCTGCCGCCTGTCAGCAAGATATGTTTTCTATCCATGCTTACTATAACGTCATAGAAGATGCTGGTATCGGGGTCAGATGACCCATAATTGGGATGATATCCGGTTTCAGGCCCCATCTCGAATAACCGTTTTCAGCAAGTCTATGTTCAGGTGTTCTCTGAGGACGGTAGCTAAAGTATCGTAGGCGTGTTGACGATCAAATATTACAGGCTCATCGCAGAGTGGAGCGTTGGCATGACGGCTTTGCAAGGCTTGTAGGATAGCATGTCTGAAGTGGTCATTTTCAAACAAGCCGTGCAGGTAACAGCCCGCGCGCCAGCCATCGGCGCTCTGCCAGCCGTCCGGTGAGCCTGACTCTAAGCGAAAAGCCGCATTACCCTGTTCTACCGCCGTTACGCTGCTTTCCCCTACGTGAATCTGATATGTGCGCAATACCTGTTCCTGTGAGAGATATGCAAAGAGACCGTGTTGGGCTTGTGGCAAGATGGTGACGTTACTCTGTCGCGTGGTTTTATTCGAGAGCGTGGGAAAAACAGTTTCAATGGGTAACAGATTCAGGCCGGGGATGACACTACCGGCCTCGGCCTCGACTCCGGCGGGATCGCTGAGCCGCTCGCCGAGCATCTGATAGCCGCCACAGATGCCCAGAATAGCACAGCCACGTTGGGCTTGCTGACGGATGTAACTTGCCAGCCCCCGTCGCCAGAGCCATGCCAGATCAAAAAAGGTGTTTTTGGTGCCGGGGAGAATAATCAGGTCTGGTGATGCCGGGCATTCGGCCAGCGTGCCGACGATGGAGAGATGCACATTGGGTTCGGCAGCGAGAGCATCAAATTCGTCGTAATTGCTTAGATAGGGCAGGCGTAGCAAGACGATCTCTAATGCTGCCTGCTTTTGCTGCTGTTGAGTCAGGTAGGCACTGCCTTCGTCAAGCGCCATGCCATCTTCTTCGGCTAGATACAGGTTAGATAAGAAAGGAACTGTACCCAGGACGGGTAGAGCAGCGCGTTCCGCCAGCATGCGCTCGCCCTCGTGCCAGAGCGCGATGTCGCCGCGAAATTTGTTGACAATCAACCCTTTGACACGCGCGCGCTCCTGCGGACGCAGCAGCATCAGCGTGCCCAATAAAGCAGCGAAGATGCCGCCCCTATCGATGTCACCGACCAGTAAAACTGGCGCTTCGGCTAACTCGGCGACGCGCATGTTGACCAGATCATAGTGTCGCAGGTTGATCTCGACCGGGCTGCCCGCACCTTCAATGACAATCAGGTCATAGTTGGCGCGAAGCGTCTGCAAGGCATGCTGTACAATCTCAGCGAAGCCTGTGCGCCGACGGTAATATTCGCGTGCCTCTAATGCCGCTAAGGGGCGTCCCATCACGATCACCTGACTGCGCTGATCTCCTTGAGGTTTAAGAAGAATAGGATTCATCTCGACTGCTGGTTCGATGCCTGCCGCCTCAGCCTGTACCGCCTGCGCTCGGCTGATCTCCAGGCCGTCGCGCGTCACCGCCGCATTTAACGACATGTTTTGTGCTTTAAAAGGAGCAACGCGGTAGCCCTCTTGCGCGAAGAGTCGGCATAGTCCTGTCACCAGTGTGCTTTTGCCTACGCTTGAGGATGTGCCCTGAATCATCACGGTTTTTGCCAGTTTCATAATAGCTCCTGTAATGCTTGTAGCAGACGCAGCCAGTCCCGACGCGGGCGTGTCGCCACACGGATAATCTCCGGCAAACCAAAAGAGGTGCAGTCACGTACCAGCAAACGGCGTTGCAGCAGTTGCGAACGGACAGTTGTGGCATCTTCAACGTGCAGCAAAAAGAAATGGGTCTGTGATGGCAATGCCGGTATACCGCTGGCCTGTAAAGCCTGATAAAATGCCAGTCGTTCTTCTTTCAGCGCGTGCAGCGTATGTTCTAAATGAGCCTGATCGGCAACGGCAGCGCAGCCTGCCGCCTGTGCAAAACTATTTACGTTCCATGAGGGCAATTGTCGCCGTACATGCGCTATATGTTCCGGCGCGGCCACAAGGTAGCCCAGGCGCACACCGGCCAGCGCGTAAGCTTTGGTTAATGAGCGCAAGACTAGCAGGGGGGCGTTGTCACGTAAGAGTGTGATAGCGGAAGGAAAGGCACGCAATGGTGTCAGAAAGTGCCAGTATGCTTCATCCACGACCAGCAATGTACCGCTCTCTTGGCAAGCATCAAGCAGATGGTGTAAATCTGGCAAGGGAAGCCAGGAGCCGGTGGGATTATTGGGGTTGCAGAGCCAGAGGAGCGCCGGACGTTCGTCTAGCAGCCAGCGCATGACGTTGTCCACATCGAACGCGAAGACATTAGCGAGGGTAGCGCGCAAGCCGATAACCTGCGCACCTGTGGCCTGTGCGGCATAGCGATATTCACCGAAGGTCGGCTCCAGTACGGCGGTTTTCTGTTGCGGCGATAGATATGCGCGAGCAATGGCCCAGATCAATTCCGCCGTACCGTTGCCACACAGCAGCATTTCTTCTGTGATGTGCTGCTCTTGTATTTCATGCTGTAGCAATGTTTGTCGCAGTTGCAGGCACTCGCGGTCGGGATAGCGTTCAACCGGTATGCGCGCTAATGCCTGTGCCACCAGTGGTGAGGGGCCGTAGGGGTTGATGTTGACGCTAAAGTCACAAACCTCTTCAGGCGAGAAACCGAGGTGGGCCAGTTCGGCGAAGTCCAGTGCGCCATGTACAAGTGGTCGTTCGTGCTGCATCGTTACCTGCTCCGTCTGATGTGCCACAGCGTTTTTCCTATAGCCGAAATACCAATAGCGCTCAAGCCAATGAATTGTACCATGCGCTCGGCCTGTTGGATATGTTGTGGCGTGAGCTGATAGATGGCATCACCCAATTGATAGTGTCCTATCTTCTCCAACTGCACGCCAAGCGCACCTGCGGCGGCAGCCATAGGATGACCGGCATTGGGACTCTCCGTCTGGCGTGCATCGCGTCGCCATATCTTCCATGCGTTAGGCTGATTGCCGCCATAGAGCGGGGCCAGCGCGATAATCAGCAGGGCAGTGAGCCGGGCCGGAACGAGATTAAGCAGGTCATCCAGGCGCGCCGCCGCCTTGCCCAGGTATTCGTAGCGCCCATGATAGCCAATCATCGAATCGAACGTATTATACAGGCGATACAGGGCCGCACCCGGTAGACCGAAAAGTGTGTAGTAGAAAAGAGGCGCAACGATTGAGTCGCTCAAATTTTCTGCCAGCGACTCGACCGCTGCTGCTATCGCCAACTCTTCGGAAAGTTGCGCACGCTCCCGACTCACCAGACTTGCCAGCGCCTCGCGTGCGGCGGGAAGATCGTTGTATTCCAGCGCGAGGCGTACCGCTCGTCCTGCCTCAATTAGCATGTGCAACGCGAAAAATGGTTTCAGGCAAGCCCCCTTGATTACGGACGTACCGAGTACAGCATACCAGGAAAGTGTGTGCTGCGTCGAATGACGACGAAGCTGGCCAGTCAGATACTGCACTACCAGCGTGGGCGCAAGCGCAAACGGAGAGGCCAGCAAAAGCATCGCCGCGCCGTAAACGAGTTGGGCATCAGGTGACTGTGGTGCGGCTCGTTCCAGGCGTTTAATCAGCCGACCATACCAGACCACAGGATGCCATGCGGCAGATGGCTCGCCCAGCCTGTCCAATCCGATAGCGATGAGGAGTGGCAATATTTGTTCGGCTATCACGAGAGATGCCAATCCCCATTTGCTTTGACGGCATCAAGCCATGAGAAATTCTTTCCTGGAATATCAGAATGGTCAATGAGCAATTGCGCCAGAGCGTGGGCAACTTTTTCCAGCATGACGGCTCTTTCGAACTTATCATGCTTACGTTCCACTCTGAAATATTCAAACAGTCCTCTATAATAGACCGCAGTGATTGATACATCGCCTTCCGAAAAGATAACTTTTTCGAGTACATCCGGCGCTACCATAACGCATTTTCCTTCAATAGTCACCATTGCTTGCTGCTATTCCCCGCTCATTGTATCATAAAGCGAGTAGAATTACGGACATAATGGCCATTAAGGAAGGGAACAGAAAAGGATGAAGACACGGATTGCAGCCGCGCAATTACAACCGGGTGCGCACGCCGACGAAAATCTGGCGAAGGCCGAGGCGGCCATACGCGAGGCGGCACGGCAGGGGGCCAGCATGGTGATCTTGCCAGAGGTCTACATGGTCTGGCTCGCGCCCGATGCCTTTCGCGCCAGTAACGCGCGTCGTGTTGCCCAGCCGCTCGATGGCCCCTTTGTGCAGGGTTTACGGCAGGTAGCGAAGCAGCAGAGGGTGTGGGTTATCTCCGGTATGCTGGAGACGGCGCAAACTGAGAGCGAGAAGGTGTATAACACGACGGTGGTGATTAATGAGCGTGGCGAGCTACTCACAGCGTATCGTAAAACGCACCTCTTCGATGCCTTTGGCTACCGCGAATCTGATGTCTATGCCACAGGCAACCGACTTTTCACACCCCTGGAGACGCCCTTCGGACGCATGGGCCTCTTCGTTTGCTACGAGTTGCGCATTCCAGAGATTGCGCGTACCCAGGCGGCGCAGGGCGTAGACTTCTTTATCATGCCCTCAGCCTGGGTCAACGGCTCGCTGAAAGAGATGCACTGGCGGCATCTGATAATATCGCGCGCTATCGAGAACACCGCCTATCTCTTCACCTGTGATCAGGTCGGTAATCAGTACATGGGCCGCTCGCTGATGGTAGACCCACTGGGCGTTGTGCTGGCCGAAGGCAGCGAAGAGGAATGCCTGCTGTACGGGGAGATGGATACAGAACGCCTTGTGCGGGCGCGCGAAAAACTGCCTTCGTTGCAGCACCGTCGCCCGGAGTTGTATAAGCTATGATGAAGCAGGGAACGCTCATGAAGCTACAAAGACAGGTACCACAGCGCGGTGAGTCTGCCGGTACGACGGAGATCGTGCTGTCATTGACGACCATTGATCGCCATATGCTGGCGCTGGTGGGTGGCAAGGGAGCCAACCTGGGTGAGATGACAGGTGCGGGGCTGCCGGTGCCCCCTGGTTTCTGTATTACAACCGCTGCCTATGAGCAGGTGGCCTCGGAGACAGGTCTTACAGCTATACTGGATACTCATGCCGCAGAGGCCAGTACTCCTGAGCAGCTTACCGAACTGGCGCAGGCGGCACGTGCCTGTCTCCAGAACGCCATCATTCCAGAGCCGGTGGCGGCGTCTATTATCCATGCCTATCGCCTTTTGGGCGAAAATGCACCTATCCCTGTGGCTGTGCGTTCTTCCGCCACGACTGAGGACCTGTCCTTCGCCAGCTTCGCGGGCCAGCAGGATACCTACCTTAATGTCGTCGGAGCCGAGGCGCTATTGGATGCGGTGCGGCGCTGCTGGGCCTCTTTGTGGACCGACCGCGCCGTCAGCTATCGGGCGAGCCTGGGCCTCGATCAGCGTCAGGTGCGGCTCGCTGTGGTGGTGCAGCGTATGGTCGAAGCTGAAGTGGCAGGCGTGCTGTTTACTGCCAATCCGGTAACGGGCAAGCGACGCCAGGCCGTTATCGACGCCAATCCGGGTTTGGGAGAAGCAGTTGTCTCCGGCGCAACCAACCCTGATCACTTCGTAGTCAATACCCTCAGCGGCGAAATCGTCGAACGGCGGCCTGGTGACAAGCATGTTGTTATCAGAGGCAGCGCGGAAGGGGGGACTATCCGCATGGAAGGCGGCACAAAGCTCGACGAAGCCTGCCTCTCTGATGAGCAGATACGCGCCCTGGCGCAGTTGGGGGCGCGCGTTGAGGCGTATTATGGCGCGCCCCAGGATATTGAATGGGCCATTGACGCAGCAGGAAAGCTCTGGCTCACACAGTCCCGGCCAATCACGACGCTCTATCCGTTGCCCTTGAACGCGCCGAACAACGATGACGAGCTGCGCGTGTATTTCTCGCTCAACGTGTTTCAAGGCGTGTTTCAGCCGTTCACACCAATGGGCATAGCCGCCTTCCGGCTTTTTGGCTCTGCCATCGCCGGTTTGTTTGATCTGGCCCCCCGTGACCCTCTGAGCGGCCCTGGTATTCTGGTCGAGGCTGGTTCTCGCCTTTTCCTCGATGTCACAGGCGCTCTGCGCACGAAGATCGGTCGCCGCCTGTTGATCGCAGCAGCAGGCTTTGCAGAGGCCCGCTCACGTGTTCTCTTCCAGCAGTTGACCACCGATGTGCGACTCTCCCTCAAGCCGACGCCGCGCTGGCGTATGATACGAGCTTTTGGAGCGTTTGGTGCAAAAACGCGAGCGCCGCTGTATATCATCCAGGCATTGCTCAAGCCTTCAATCGCTGTAGAGCGTATGCAGCACGCCAGAGCCGGGTTAGAGGCGCTGAGAGTAACGGCCTCGGAAAGCCGGATTGCCAATCCAACTGATCGTTTGCTGACTCTTGAGCAGCTTGTTCCGGCTCAGGTGAGGTCTCTCTTTCGCACCTTACCCCCCATACTTGTCAGCGGACTTGGCAGTTTGGGGCTGGCGAGCCGACTGCTGAAAGGTATCGCCTCTGCTGATGAATTGCAAATCGTGTTACGAGCGTTGCCCCATAATCCGACGACGGAGATGGACCTGGAACTGTGGGCACTCTCCCAGCGTGTGGCGGCTGATGCACAGGCAGCACGTCATGTCAGCGAAACTCCGCCTGAAAAACTGGCACAGGAGTATCGCGCAGCGAGTTTGCCCCCGTCACTTCAAGAAGGATTGGCCGACTTCCTGTATCACTATGGGCATCGTGGCGTGGCCGAGATTGATCTGGGCCTCCCACGTTGGAGCGAGAACCCGACGCACATCCTGGGTGTGCTGGCGAATTACCTGCAAGTGCAAGACGAGGTGCTGACCCCGGATGCCCAATTCCGGCGCGGTGCGCAAGAGGCCGAGGCGATGGTGGCCGAACTGACGCGGCGCGCAATGCGCAAAGGCCGATTACGCGGCCTGCTGGTGGCTTTCTTCTTGAAACGAGAGCGCGCGCTGGCCGGTTTACGCGAGATGCCTAAATTCTGCCTGATCTTGCTGCTGGCCTATATGCGCGAGGTGCTGCAATCCATCGGAAAGGAATTAGGCGAAGCTGGACGCCTGGAGAGCAGTGAAGATATTTTCTTTCTTACCTTGCAAGAGGCACACAAGGCTCTGGCAGGAGAGGATATGCGCGATCTCGTGCGTGAACGGCGAGCAATTTATGAACGCGAACTGCAACGTCGCCATGTGCCACGTGTACTGCTCTCTGATGGCACCGAGCCAACTCCGGCGGCGACGGATAGTGCAGGGTCTCAACGTATGCTACGAGGAACACCCGCCTCGCCAGGGTGCATTACAGGACGGGCACGGGTTATCCTGAACCCGACAGGGGCCTATCTGGAGCCGGGTGAGATTCTGGTTGCTCCCTCGACTGACCCCGGCTGGACGCCGCTTTTTCTAACTGCTGGTGGCCTGGTGATGGAAATGGGGGGGGCCATCTCTCACGGTGCCGTTGTGGCGCGCGAGTACGGTATTCCAGCGGTCGTGGGCGTACCAGGAGCCACCGAGCGTATTACCACTGGTCAGCGTATTACCGTCGATGGCGCTGCCGGAACGGTGATGATCGAGGAGACGGCATCATAATCTTCAACCTTGCAGATGGCTCTTAGGAGCAGAGCAGCGTTTTTTTGTCTCCACTCAGCCGAGGGCAGGTATGCACAGGTCTGGGCGTTGTAGCTTGACAAAGCTCATCTTCCTGAGTATAGTTGCTTTGATGAGTGGTTGCCTGGTATCGTTTAGCGCGTTGTTTGTCTATAAATGAGTGCAGATGTGATAAGTGGCGATACCAGTCTATAAACCTCTCTTATTTTATTAATGTTTCTAACTATCTATGGTGAAGGTATTCTATTTATGGCTAGCGTCCTATTTGAGCAGGATATCTTTATTGCAGCGCCTTATGGTGTGGTTCAGAAATATCTTGCTAAACTGATGACAGATGTTGTAAGCATGCACCCTTTTGTGGTCTGGACCCGGCATGTGCAGACCACGCAAGCACCGGATGGTGCGAGGATTGATCACTATCTTGTACGTGACCGTATGAAGTTAGGCCCGTTCACGCTCGCCTTTACTTATAAAGTTGATATGTGTGTGACTGCCACGGGAAAGCTTGTCTCCAATGCCTATCAGTCCCCTGGTATCCATCTCTATAATCAGACCTGGTGTGAACCTGAGGTTGCGGGTACACGTGTCAAAGAATCCATTGAGATCACAGCGCCGCGCTGGCTTCTGAAGACGACCTACAACGGTGCCGTGAAAGCGCATAAAGAAATGTTTGTCAAACTAAAGGAAAGGATCGAGCGTGAGCAAGCGATACCACCGTACTAGAACCATCTATTAGCCCGCTGAAGAAAGTGAGACGATATGCAGACATCAGCACCACGCGATACCGCTTCATCGACTACAAAACAGAGTGTTGTACCGACGAACAACTGGTGGCTTCGTATGACAAGCGCCTGGGATAAACCGCAGGAAACTGTGGAGCAGCGGGAAGTTGTACGGCGCAGTCGGCTCCTGTCGTGGATTTTGTTAGGATTGTTTGCCGCGCTGCTCCTGTTTGTCCCGGCCACGTTTAGCAGTCCCCCCTCTGTGGTTTCAGAGGTTATTGCGTTGATTGGTTTGTGTATTGTTGCCTTGTTCAACCGACGTGGCTGGGTAACGCTGGCCGGTATCTTGCTGGTAATTTTAACTATTGGTGCCACCCTGGGTGTCGTGGTAGGTTCGCCTGATGGTAAGATTCACCTGGTTGATTTACCGGCCTATGATTTTTTGAGTGTTACAGTTGTATTAGGAGCCTCGATACTGCCGCGTATCTCGGCCTTTGTCATCGCTGGACTAGACATTGTACTGATTTATAGCGACATGATGCTGCAAAGTAAGGCACAGGATTTGCAGTTAGCCATTCACCAGTACAGCCTGCCGGTCATTTTGGGTCGGCCTGCCGCCATTCTGGTGATTATTGCGGTTATTGCTTACTTGTGGGTCAGAGGTATGGATCAGGCGGTGCAACGCGCTGATCGAGCAGAAGAGCTGCGTTCTCTCGAACAGTATTTTAATCAAATCGAGGCTGAACGTACAGCCCAGGTCGAGGAATTTGTTCAAGAGATCATTCGTGCGATCAGTGCCCTGGCGAACGGACAGGAGGGGTTGCTGCTGTTACCGACGGGTCATCCCTGGCAACAGCAGGCAGTATTTATCAATACGCAACTCAGGCAATTCTACAAGCTTAAACAGGCGAATCGTGGAGATAACGATCAGCTTGTTTTTGCAATGGAAACACTCTTACGAGTATTGCAACGTTTTAGAGACAGGCAATCTCTTCTCAGTGCGCTTGAGCCGCGTCAGTTTACTACGCAGGTGCCGCTTGTAGATGAAATTGCTCGCCATATCTATCTTCTGCTCCAGGAGCGATCAGGCCCTTCGCAAAACTCTTTCCTGGGAAGAACTCGTCCTTCCCTGCGCCGATTTGACGTATCTGATAAAGAATAATCAGGCAGAGCAACTTTCATAACGCGCTACAGGAACCGCTTGTGCCTGCTGATCCGTTCATTCTCGCTCAATTGTTGCTGATGTTAGAAGTACACGTCGAGCAACACGGGTTTGCCACGTTGCCAGACCGCGCTGGCTTGTTGCAACGTCGATTTCAACTCGTCGATATTGCGCACTGACCAGCCGGACACGCCCATGCTGGTGGCCAGTGTGCGGAAGTCGATACGTGGCTCGTTCAAGCCAACGACCGGCTCAAGGGCGGTCGGGCCTTGCTGGGCCAGCGTGCCGCCACGCCGCAAAATCTCTGCTTTGATGATGTTATAGACCGCGTTGTTGCTGATGATGGCCATGATGGGCAGATTGTAGTGGGCCATTGTCCATAGCGCCTGAATGGTATACATCGAGGCTCCGTCGCCGACGACGGCCAGCACGGAACGCTGCGGCGCACCCAATGCGGCACCGATAGAGAATGGCAACGCAAAACCAAGCGAGCCACCTCGATTGGTGATATAACTGCCAATGCGATCTCCCGGCGCGAGCAGTTCAGCCATCATGGCCTCGCGGATAGTCACGGCTTCATCAACCAGAATGGTATCCTTTGGCAATATGTCATGCAGTGTCTGCATAAAGAGGCGGGGCGTCAATCGGTCGGTAGCTGGCGGCTCTGCCGTTCGATTGGGACTGTGCTGCTGTATCTCTCCCGTCTCATTTTGTGGCAGACGCTCGCGCAAGGCTGCGGTGAGTAGTTGCAGGCTGGCAGTAATGTCGCCATAGAGAGGCAGGCTGGCGCGTTCATTCTTGCCGAGGGCTTGCAGATCGTTGTCCAGGTGAATGACTTGCGTGTGTGGTGAGAGGACGGGAGCGGGATCGTAGTCGTAAAAGAAATAGGTAGTGAAGCCGCCAGTACCGACCAGCAGGAGTGCGTCGGCCTGCGCCAGCAGTTTGCGGCGCTGTCCAGGTAGATAGGGCAGGCTGAGTGCGCCGGGCGCGAAAGGCCCATCGAAACGTTTCAAGAACGTATTGTACAGTATCTGAGCGTGGCAGCGTTGCGCGATCTCCTGAATATACACGTGATCCTGTGCACAGACATCACCAACGACGATAAAGGGATGGCGTGCCGCCAACAGAGCCTCTACTGCGCGCTCGATGTCCTGAGACGAAGCTGCACCCAGCGTGGGCAGATGCAGTGCGGGAATGCTGGCGGTTGCGCCAGTTGGCGTGAGCGGCGGCTGTGCAAGAATATTGGTGGGCAGCACGAGACAGACCGGCCCTTGCGGCGGCATCATAGCGATCATGGTAGCGCGATGCAGCGCGTTCGCCAGTTCGCACGGCTCCTTGACCGTCCATGTCCATTTGCAGATGGCGCGCGCGATTTCCTCGATATTACCGGCGAGGGGTGAGTCTTCGATCATATGATGCGTATCATGTTCACCAACGGTAACAACCATCGGCACATGCGCCTTCCATGCGTTATGCATATTCGCTAAACCGTTGGAGAGGCCGGGCGCGAGGTGTAGATTGACAAGCGCAGGCCAGCCACTCATGCGCGCGAAACCATCAGCAGCGCCGGTAGCTACGTTCTCCTGTAAGCAAAGGATGAAGTTAAGATCGGGATAACGCGCCAGGGCATCCATAAATGGCACCTCGGTCGTGCCAGGATTGCCAAAAACGTAGCGATAGCCGTACTGTAGTGCCGCCTGAAAAAACAGATCGGCTCCCTGTTCTGCCATCAGGGTACTCTCTTTCTTATAGCCGTAATTATCGTATGTGACCTGTATGGAGATTTTTCTATCTAAATACTATAGCACATGCAGGCGACGAGAGTCCCTTCGGGGGAAAGTGCTGACGTTTCCTCTCCTCTGGTTCTCTCATGTGGTTCCGCAAATACGTATTCTGTGAAAACTGTTGTCCCAAAACGACCGGGAACTCAACATACGAGGAGCCACGCAGACCATTGGCAAAAAAGCTACCTCTTTTCTGGAATCTTATGATTCCTATTCTGCAATGCCTGCATGGCTCCTGGGTCTATAGAAAGGTTTATCCGCTCTTTGTGCGGTAAGTAAATGTATCAAAGGATGGTATTACGGTGAAACGATAATGTGATTCTCAACGCTGGTGACGCCGGGAGTAGCCCAGGCAGCGTCCTCGGCGGCCTTCTTTTCTGCGTAAGAGCGCACGGCCCCACGCAAAATGACTTTGCTCCCCTCGACCTCAACGGTAATACGCTTGGCATCTGTTTCTGCATTACGGATCAGTTCTTGTTCGATTTTCTGTTTCAAGTCCGTCGGCACCAGTCGAGGTTTCACCGTAATAAGATTTGTGACTCCTTTGACCCCTGAGATGCGTTGAGCCGCTCGTTCGGCTTCCTGCCTCTGAAAACCATATTCGACTTCGCCCTTGAGGGTGACCCAGCCGTGGCTGACCGTCACATCAATTTTGTCAGCCGGGACATTTGTATCCCACCTGAGCGCGGCGATAATTGCTCTGGCAAGATCGGCGTCAGTTCGTTCGGCTGAGCCGGGCAGGCGTACCTCAATATCGTTGGCAACCGCTTTGACGCCATGCACCCGATGCGCGGCTTCTTCGGCGGCGATCTTTTTCATATATGAATCGACCCAGCCTGTCAAGGTTACGACACCATCTTTGACGACGACGCCGATTTCGTTTACCTGCACACGCGGATCCCATTTCAGTTCTTCCAGGACATCTGTCTGGATGTCTTCATCGGCACGATAACTAACCGCCATAGTGTTTAACTCCTTTCCATACCGACTGTTGTAATGGCTTTTCCCGACCAGATTTCTTATTTCCATCACGAACAAAGAAGGAATTTGGTAATAAGCAGGCTGTATTGCTTTATTTGTTTCTCATGCTCTTGCAATTTTGTAAAGTAATTGGCAGTCTATCATTCTGTGGGCGAGGAGAGATATTCATGGCAATGCTTTTGGCAAGGTGAACGTGAAGCAGGTTCCTTGCCCTGGCTGGCTCTGTACGCTGATATGGCCGCCGTGTGCCTGGACAAGTTGATCGACGATGGCGAGGCCCAGGCCGGTGCCACCGGTGGCGCGTGTGCGTGAGCGATCAACACGATAGAAGCGTTTGAACAGGTGGGGCAGGTGTTCGGGCGCGATACCTTCGCCGGTGTCGCAGACGCGCACCTCTACCTCCTGTGTTGTTGCACGGGCACAGACCTCAATGCGTCCGCCCTCCGGCGTGTGCATAATGGCGTTATTGATCAGGTTGCGCAGAATTTGTCCGACTCGCTCGGCGTCGGCCTCCACCGGTGGCAGGTCTGTCGGTATGAACGTTTGTAGCGTGAGCTGTTTTTTCTCGGCCTGAATGGAGAGGCCATTGACGGCTTTGCTCACAATGTCTTCCAGCGCAACAGGCATGCATTCTAGCTTCAGTTGTCCGGCTTCGGCCAGGCTCAGGTCTTGGAGGTCCGCTACCAGACGGCTCAGCAGCAGCGCCTCTTCATAGATTGAGGTGATGGCAGCTATAGTGGGTTCCATAAGGCCGTCCAGGATAGCCTCAAGGTAGCCGCGAATATTGGTGAGCGGCGTGCGCAGTTCGTGGGCTACATCACTGACCATGTTGCGACGTAGTTGCTCGGCCCTCTCCAGACTCTCGGCCATCGTGTTGAAGGCGTGTGCCAGTTTGCCGATCTCATCGTGTGTGTTGATGTGTACGCGCTGGCTCAGATCGCCTTGCTCCATGCGACGCGCAACCTCGGTCAGCACGGCGATAGGCTTGAGAATCGTGCTGGAGAGCAGGAGCGTGGCAAAGAGGGCCACCAGGCTGGCGACAACGACGGTGGGCCAGAGCGAGGCTGTAATCATAGAGGTGAAGCGCGCTTCGGGCGGAAAGCCCAGCCCTATAGGCACATCGCCCAGCGTCATATCTGTCATACTTGTAGAGATGATACGAATGGGAATGGTATGATATGAGGGATGTGAAAAAGCATTAGCTGATGATGAAGAAGTGCCTGTTGAGGGTGAGATATGGTGTCCTTCCAGCGTGAGAATATCTGTCAGCGTGAGTACCTGCCCGGTGAGTTGTTGTGAAGAATCGGCGACGACATGTTGCTGCTGGTCAATGAGAATAATGTGCGTATGCGTCAATGAGGCATCTTGTTCGATGAGTTGCTGTACCTGTTGTGTGTTATGGTGTTGGTAGGCGCTGAAAATGGCAGAGGTAAGCTCTTGATTCGTGCGGGCTTGCTGACCGATGGAACGGCGGAAAGCATCACCCGCCGTTTGCAGGGCAAAGATGGCAACAGCAGCAATCGTCACCAGCACAATTAGCATAAAGACGATCAGCAGACGTGTGCGCAGACTGTTTAGATTACGTAGTATCATGGTCTCTTCTCAACTTATAGCCAACGCCGTAGACGGTTTGCAAATAGATCGGTTGCTCTGGTTGTGGTTCGATCTTCTTGCGTAGGTTCATCACATGCACATCGACGGTGCGCTCGAAGCCCTCGTAGTCCAGGCCAAAGACCAGTGTGACCAGTTCGGAACGGCTGAAGGCGCGTCCAGGTTCGCGGGCCAGCGTTTCCAGTAGCTTAAACTCTTTTGGCGTCAGATGGATCCTCTGACCGTTTTTGCGCGCCTCGTGTTCGAGAAAGTTAATTTCCACGTCTCCCAGGCGCAGCGGTGTCTCACGCTGCTCTTCCTGTTGCAGACTCACACGCCGCAAGACCACGCGCACCCGCGCCACCAGTTCACGCGGGCTGAACGGCTTGGTGACATAGTCGTCTGCGCCTGTGTCCAGGCCGCGTAGCTTCTCCTGTTCCGTTGTTTTGGCCGTTAAGAGGATAATAGGAACGGCGGACTCCGCGCGCAACAGGCGACAGACATCAATGCCATCAAGAGCGGGCAGCATCCAGTCCAGGATAACCAGGTCTGGATTGCGTGTGCGTGCCAGCTCAAGCGCGCTCTGACCGTCATAGGCTGTGATAACCTGGTACTGCTCTTTTTCCAGGTAGAGCCGAATCAGATCAACCGTTTTTTTGTCATCGTCAACAACCAGAATTTTTCGCCGCATAAAGCCACTTCTCTTTACCTTCGGGCGTGTGGATACCGATACGCCCATGCCAATGAATTTATCACCAAAACCAGCCCGATTTTGTTCCGTAGGGGCGTGATGAATCACGCCCTGGCCCATCACGCCCTGTCCATCACGCCCTGTCCATCACGCCCTGGCCCATCACGCCCTGTCCATCGCATCCTGTCCATCGCATCCTGCCCATCGTATCCTGCCCATCACGCCCTGTCCATCACGCCTTGCCCCTGTATCGTGTTGATCTTGTGAAAGAACGCTCTGATCGGTCGCATTGCCCCACATGTGGGATATGTGTTACGGGTAGGGCGTGATTCATCACGCCCCTACGGAACAAGGCGGTATAGTGTATAGTAATCATGCCTCAAGGTAGCCTGAACTGCCAGTAGTATAGCTCAAAGTTGTAAAGTTTCTATGAAGATTCAATAAAGAACCCGCAAGGCGTGCCTCATTTTTCTCCTTGTGCTTGTCTGGTTGCCGCCCCAGGGCTGTTCTGTTCCGCTCTGTCGCCTGTTCTATTTTAGAAAGTTCTTACACTTTTCTGTATGGTTCTTCATTAGTTCTTTATCGCTCCTGGGGTACAGTTACTGGTGTCGATGACAGACAACGAACAGCAAAGAAATGCTGTGGAACTGGTTGGTATGTCTCTTGTAGGTAATGCCCGTAGAAATGGAGCCATTTTTGACACAGACGACACAAACATTGACATTACGTACAAAAACACAGTTACCTGTAGATGATAAAAGTCGCTCTCTGGTCTCAATACCGCAACAGAAACGACGCAGTGACCGCACTTTTTTCCGGCAATTCCTGCGTTTTAGCCTGGTCGGTGGGTTGAATACTGCTGTAGACCTGTTCATCTTGAACGGTCTTTTATGGTTCTGGCCTACCCACGATACCTGGTTATTGCTGTGTTTCAATACCATTGCCTATACTATCGGAGCCATCAACAGCTTCGTTTGGAATAAATACTGGACGTTCCGGCGTTATGAGCCGATTACCTTCAAGGAGGTCTGGCGTTTCGCACTGACTACCTTGTTTGGTATTGCCTGTAATGACAGTATTCTGTGGGTAGTAGGCAATACTTTGCACCCTGCTATGCTCTCGGCTACCCTCTGGGCCAATCTCTCTAAGCTCTGTGCGATTGGCGGTACCGTGCTGATCTCGTATCTTGGCATGCGACTCTGGGTCTTTGTGCATCGTTCTCAGGAGGTACAAAAATGACAAAACAAATAACCGATGGTGCCGTACAATATAATGAAGTAAAGGTTATTCATTTGCAGAAAGGTCAGATGATGCCAGAGAAGCAGGTATGGCTTACGACGCACAGCCTCTCGGTGGTACTACCGGCGTATAACGAGGAGCAGGTGATCGAGGGGACATTGAACGATGTGCTGGAGGTGCTGAACAGGTGGGTCAGGGACTTTGAGGTGATTGTCGTCAATGATGGCAGTGTGGATCGTACCGGGGAGATTGTGGCCGCCGTTGCGGCACGCGATGCCCATGTACGGGTAGTGACGCATGAGGTCAACGAGGGCTATGGCGCGGCACTGGCCGATGGTTTTGCCGCTGCGACGAAAGAACTGACCTTTTTTATGGACTCCGATGGACAATTTGACATCCGTGACCTGGCGAAGCTGCTACCTTTCATCGACGAGTATGACGCGGTGATTGGTTATCGTCAGCATCGACAAGATACGCTGCTACGCAAGCTCAATGCTTGGGGCTGGAAAATGCTGATTGCGCTGGTACTGGGTGTCCATGTGCGTGACCTGGATTGCGCCTTCAAGCTCATCAGGACAGACTTTTTGCGCCAACATCCCCTGGAGACGCGCGGCGCGATGATTAACGCGGAACTGCTGTATAAGATGAGACGGGCCAATTGTTCCTACCGTGAAGTACCCGTGCGGCACCTGCCCCGTCGCGCCGGACGTGCTACAGGAGCTAATCTGCGTGTGATCCTGCGTGCCTTCCGCGAGCTGTTTGTCTACGAGCGCAAATGGCGGCGCGAGGAAGACGAGCTTGCACATCGCAAACACGATGCTATCAAGCAAGCAATGCGTGTATGATGCCCACAGGCATGGTACTCCGTCCTCTGGTACCATGCAAATTTTTTACACTCTTCTGACAGTTCTCTGTGGGTATCTTCATAAGTTCTTTATAGAATCCCTGTAATATTGCAAGCATGGAAGATAATCTGCGTTGCTGGTTGAGGAAACGGTAAAACCGGCAAGATATCATAGATAGGTAAGTGAAAGGTAGAGCGATGATTGGTGAAACGACAACGGTGGTGCAGGGCCTGGGCCAGCCTGAAAAGGTGGTGACACCTTCTGCCCGACCTTCCTGGTGGTCGCGATTAGCATTAGGTGCAATCATGCTGATCTCGATCTTTATGAATTTTTATCAGCTTGGGCAAAACGGGTTTGGCAATACGTACTATGCGGCAGGCGTGAGAAGTATGCTGGATAACTGGCACAACTTCTTTTTCGTCTCGTATGATCCAGGCGGCTTCGTCACGATTGATAAGCCACCGCTAGGCTTCTGGTTGCAGGTGGCGAGCGCCAGGATTTTTGGCTTTACGCCCTTTAGCGTCTTTCTCCCGCAGGCACTGGCCGGGGTGATTTCCGTGCTACTGCTCTACTGGTTGGTACGACGCCATTTTGGGATAGTGGCCGGGTTGCTGGCCGCCCTGGCGCTGGCGCTCAGCCCGATCAGCGTGGTGACGGCCCGTAATAATACGATAGACATGACGCTGGTGCTGGTCATGCTGCTGGCTGCCTGGACGACGCTGCGCGCGGCAGAGACGGGCAAGTTGCGCTGGCTCCTGCTGACAGCAGTGCTGATCGGTCTGGGCTTCAATATCAAGATGGCGGAGGCCTACCTGGTCGTCCCGGCGCTGGCGCTGCTATACTTGCTGGCGGCACCGAAAAATTGGCGTGTGCGCATCTTGCATCTCCTGCTGGCAGGACTGGTGATGGTGGTCATCTCCTTCTCCTGGATCACTGCCGTTGATCTCACACCCGCCTCGCAGCGTCCTTATGTTGGTTCAACGCAGGATAACTCGGAACTGAGCCTGGCAATAGGCTATAACGGAATTGAGCGTCTGATTGGCGGCGTGCTAGGGGGCTTTGGAAGAAGAGGCGACGCACGACCGAATTTCTCAACTTCGGGAATCACCAGAACGACGAACGGGCAGAGTACGGGCACGGGTCAGAACACACCGATCACGGGCAATGGGACGGGTCAGTTTCCCCCGTTTTCCGGCGCTGGCACCACTGCTGACAGGACGGGTAGCCTACCAGAGCGGTTCCGGGGCACTGGTGGCTTTGGCGGCGGCGCTGGTGGCATGTTTGGTACCGGGACGCCTGGCCCCTTGCGCCTCTTCAATGCCGCTCTAGGCGGGCAGATTTCGTGGCTCTTGCCGCTGGCGCTGCTCAGTATACTGGCGCTGGCCTGGCAGAGCCGACTGAACTTTCAAGAGAATCGTCGGCAACAGTCGCTGGTGTTGTGGGGCATGTGGCTGCTCACTACGGCCATCTTTTTCAGCGTAGCTTCTTTTATCCACCAGTATTACCTGGTCACGATGGCACCCGCTATCGCCGCACTCTTTGGTATTGGCCTGGTAGTGATGTGGCAGGATTATCGGCGACCGGGCTGGCGTGGCTGGCTCCTGCCCATAGCATTGCTGGCTACAGCGGCGGAACAGATTCATATCATTAGCAGCGATCCAGCGTGGGGAAGCTGGCTGATTCCGGTGATTGCCGGTCTGACGATCCTGGCAGCGCTAATTCTGATCGTAGTGCGGTTGCTGCCACGTGTCAAGCTGCCAACTGTGTTTCCGATGGCGGGCCTGTGCGCGGGCATTCTCGCAGTAATGCTGGTACCTGCGATATGGTCGGCTATTCCGGCTCTGAATGGTATCACACAGAACCTACCTTCGGCTGGGCCGAGCGGTGGCTTCGGTAGTGGCTTTGTGGCGGGCAATTTTGGCGGCATTACCAGTACAGGACGTGCCAGAGATTTTGCGGTTGGCGGTTTCGGTGGCCCTGGCAACGCAACGGCAGATACGGCCTTGATCGCGTACCTGGAGGCCCATCAGGGCAACACGAAGTTCCTGGTAGCCGTACCCAGTTCAATGGTAGCCGACAGCATCATTCTGGCTACCAATAAGCCGGTGATGGCAATGGGCGGTTTCTCCGGCTCCGACCCCATCTTGACTGTCAGTAGCTTAAAGCTGTTGATCAACGATGGCACCGTCCACTACTTCCTGCTGGGTGGCGGCGGTTTCGGTGGCGGCCAGAGTGCCGTGACCAATTGGATCACGCAATCCTGTCAAGTAGTGCCAAGCAGCCAGTGGCAGTCATCTTCTACGACAAGTAGCGGTGGCAGCTTCGGTGGCTTCCGAGAAGCCTCAACGTTGTATTATTGCGCATCGGCAAAGTGACATTGCGCCACAGGGCATCCGCGAGGGATGTCCCTATAATGACAAGCAAAAGCAGTACCATATCATAGCAGGGGCGTACCCTTGCGGTCGCCCTGCTCTTGTTTGAGGTCGCCCCTGTCTTCTCTCGCATGGGGTGCGCTTCACAGGCCGGTATGCGGTATCCCGTTACAGGACACCGCATACCGGCCTTTTTTGTGTGCTGTACAGTAATTATATGTAAACCAGAGGTTTTATTGTTGTGTATTAGTATAAAGAAATTTGCACTATTGACGATGATAAATTATCGTATTATATTTATAGTGGCTACTTGTTATGTTTATACTAAACAATAAGCCTCTTGTTCAAATATTATTATGTATAGAATACTGTAGGGTAGCATGTGTATGTCTAAAAATGTTTTTTCTACGGTGCCCTGGCCATGGCAGGGAGAGGAGTGTGCAGGATGGTGGGTATGCGAGTACGGAAACTGGTAATTGGAACGGGGCGTATCCTGCTGCCTGTCGCATTTGTCATCAGTACCCTGGCGGCACTGGCTGTAGCGGCGCGGGCAGCGCAGGCGCAGACCAGGGCAGTGACACCGGCAATGGCCTCGTTCATTAATTTTGTGCGTGCCAATCATACGTTAAGTCAAGGGACGACGTTGGGGAGCAATCCCTATACGTCGCAGCATCAACAGTTGCCCGATGCGCAATCGTTACAGCGCAATGTGACCAGGCAGCCAGGGGGGAATAGTGCGAACGTGATTATGAACGGCCCGCTTCCTGGCAATGGTTCTGCGCCTACCTTTAGCGGTACAACCTCGCGCTATGTGGTGCAAAATGATATTGACGATCCTGGTCGGTTGGCGCAGGACGGCTGTAATCAGAGTGCCAATGGTGAGACAGGCATCGTGATCCTCGATTTCGGGCAACCCTGGCAGACGGATCAGGGAGCTTATGGCACCTTGATTACAGATCATCCCAGAGCTACCAACTTTGTCGGCCTTGATACCATTGCCTCGGCATCGGAAGCGTTTCTGTGGGGATACGCGCAATGTGCGACGGGGAACGAGGCCATTGCGCTTGGTATCGGCACTAATAACGCGGGTTCACGTTTTAGCCCCGGTCATGGCTATGCCTGGGCCATGATGGTGAATGCCGTCAATGAATGGGTGATGCAGGAAAACTTCCAGTACCGCGAATATGTTGCGGGAGCTTCGGATATTGAGGTAGAGTACAACCCGGCACAGGCGAGCGAAAACTGGGTCAATAGCTATGTGGCTGGTGCGCAAACGATCTACTTCAATTATGGAGATGCGACCGGTTGTCCCATTGATGATGCGCCCACCAATCGGGCCTGTGCGCATAACTGGATGCAGTCCGACGTCCTCGATGTGTCTGAGGGCAACGGAGATGGCGTGGCCTTGCCCGAAATCTATAATACGACCGGCTACCAGGCCAAGCAGTGGCAGAGCCTGAGCTACCTGGCGCATACAATGGCCGGGGCGAACGCCTTACCGATTGTTGGTGCCCTGACTCAGTATGGGGCATGTCATTCGCCGGGTCGCCATTGTGACCCGACGACCGATAATACTCCGCAGCAGGGCTGGCAAGAGTTATATTCGATTCTTAATAGTAGTCAAGTCACCGCACAACCCGTCCCGTTCGTGAGTGATATAACGTGGGATAGTTAATCGCGCGTTCATATCCGCTCAATGTAGTGTTAAATGGTAATTCCCACCGGAGCCTCTGGTCTTGCTAGCAGACCGGAGGCTCCGGTGTTTTGTTGTCCATTGTCACTGTGCTATGGCTGTGATAAACTTGCCTATTAATAGCGTACCTCTAATATTAAGAGACCAGGTTGTTTGAAGTTTAAGGAGGTTTCCCATTATGAGATTTTTTCTTCGTGCATCTTCTACAAAACGCTACCCTGGGAGTATAGCGCTGCTTGGCTGTTTACTGGGGTTGATCCTGGTGCTGGCCGCCTGTGGTAGCGGTGGCAATGGCACAACGACAACGGGTAGCGGTAGCACACCCACCTCTTCGAGTGCGCCGAAGGTAGCACCGCCCAATGATTTGCTCACGCCGGGCGTCTTGACTGTTGGCAGTGATACTACCTACCCGCCGCAGGAATATATTGATACCACGACGAACCAGCCGGCTGGTTTTGACATCGACCTCATCACTGCTATTGCGCAGCGCATGGGCTTGAAGGCTCAGATTGTCAGCACCAGCTTTGATACGATCATCGACAGCCTGAACGCGAAGCGTTTCGATGTGGTTATTTCGGCTGTGACAATTACCCCGGCGCGTCAGCAGAAAGTGGATTTCATCCCTTATTTTAGCGCCGGTGAATCGCTGCTGGTGCAGAATGGCAATCCTGACCATATCACGCAACTTTCCGACCTGTGTGGGAAAAACGCAGGTGTGCAGAATGGCACGATTGAGCAGGCCGATCTCCAGACCGCCAGCAACGACTGCAAGAAGAATGGGAAGCCTGCTATCAATATCACGGTATTGACAAACGAGACCGATGTCATTCAGTTGTTAGCAACCAATCGCGTTGTGGCGACGTACCAGGACTCGCCTGTAACTGACTATTACATCAAGCAACATCCTGGACAGTTCATGGTTGGTGGCTCGGTTATCAATGCGGCTCCCGAAGGCATTGTGGTGCGGAAGGGCGATACCTCCATGTTCAATGCGATCAACACCGCTTTTCAGCAGTTGAGGGCCGATGGTACCTATCATAGCTTGATTGAAAAGTGGGGCTTGACGCAGGAAGAGCTGACCAGTATGATTGATCGGCGTACTGCTCTTGCCTGATCTAGTATTGTGGGTGATACACGGAGGTACCAATACCTCCGTGTATTGCTTGCGGAGGAGGTTGCCGCGTGTCTCTGTGGCAGATTATAGTAAAGTTTCTCTTTTCCACACTGTTTCTGCAAGCCGCCTGGAGAACGTTGTGGATATCGGTGGTGTCCCAGACCTTTGGTGTCATCATCGGGTTGATCCTCGCGCTGATGCGTATGTCGCGTTTCCCCCTACTCTCCTGGCCTGCGCGTTTCTACATCTGGCTTTTTCGTGGTAGCCCCTTATTAGTGCAGATACTGATTTTGTACGATGGCATACCGCAGGTGATGCCCTCTCTCACCAAATATTTGACGGTTTATTCTGTGGCACTGATCGCCTTCTCCTTCAACGAAGGGGCCTACATGGCAGAAATTATTCGCGCAGGGATCACCTCGGTTGATCCCGGACAGATGGAGGCCGCAAAAGCGTTGGGTATGCGCTATCCTCTGGCGATGCGCCGCATTGTTCTCCCGCAGGCCGCGCGCGTTATCGTGCCACCACTGGGCAATGAGTTTAATAACATGCTCAAAACGACCTCGCTGGCCTCTATCGTCGGTCTGTTTGAACTCACCTACACCGCTCAGGTCTACGGCTCGCAGGATTTCATCATCTTTCAGTTGCTCCTCGTTGCCACCGTCTATTACCTGCTTCTGACCACTTTATGGGGCTATGTGCAAGGCTGGATCGAAAATCGTATGGACCCCGACCGCTCAACGCGCAATGAGCTGTTGAAACAGAAGGGGCTGGCCGAGCGCTTATTCGGCTTCGGATCAGCGCGTGTGGGCGGCACACTGGTAAGTGGGCGCTAGCTAAGCAAGCAAGCTGAGAGGTGATGTATGACTATGAAGGCTGTTGACGGCGATGAAATGGTGCGCGCAGAGGATGTTGTCAAACGTTTTGGGCACCTGACGATTTTAAATGGCGTCAGTTTCATGGTGAAACGCGGGCAAGTGGTCGTTATTATCGGCCCCAGCGGCTCCGGCAAGACAACCATGCTGCGCTGTATCAACCACCTGGAGAAAATCGATGGGGGGCGCATCTATATCGATGGAGAACTGCTGGGCTATCGCATGGTGAATGGGAGGCTGGTCGAGGATAGCGATGCTGCTATTTCGCGCGTGCGTTCGCAGATAGGCTTTGTCTTTCAACGCTTCAATCTGTTTCCTCACATGACGGCGCTTGAAAACGTGATCGAGGCCCCCATTCACGTGCTGCACCAATCCAGGGAAGAAGCCACCGAGCGCGCAATGGAACTGCTCGCTAAAGTTGGACTGGCCGAAAAGGCGAACTCGTATCCACATAAGCTGTCCGGTGGGCAGCAGCAACGGGTGGCGATTGCCCGTGCGCTGGCGATGAATCCCAAGCTGATGCTCTTTGATGAGGCCACTTCCGCGCTCGACCCCGAACTGGTCGGTGAGGTGTTGAAGGTAATGCGCCAGCTTGCCGAGGAGGGCATGACGATGGTTGTGGTGACACACGAAATGGGCTTTGCGCGCGATGTAGCTGATCATGTCATCTTCATGGATCGCGGTATAATTGTTGAAGAGGGTCCGCCAGAGCAGGTTTTTGAACATACCAGCAATGAACGTACCCGTGCCTTTCTGGGTATGATTCGCGAACAATAGATAAATTGGATGTAATGAACTATTTCCCATCTGATGACCACCGGTATGATGAGGATGAAGTTGAGATCAGCGATCTGTCTGAAGAGCAAGACACCTCACAACAGATCACATCTCCTACCACTAAGACGATGCTTGTCTCGTTGCGCAACCGCCTTTCGGGCAAGCAGCGCCGTAAACGTTTGTTGATAACGACGAGTATTGTGGTACTGGCTATCATCGTTTTTCTCAGCAGTATGGCTCCGGTGCGCGCGCTGGTGCTGGCAAAACTTTCTCCGGCATCTTCCAGTATGGCCTCTTCACCTGTCTCTGTGCAGCCCGCGCCGGGTGCCTCCCTGATCTATCTGCAAGTCTTACCGAAGTGGGGTCATGTGCTGGTCGATGGCCATATCCTCTCGTCTGTGCCGGAGGCCAGCGTAGTTACTCCGGGACAGACCGCGCCGTTGGAGCTTGCTCGCGGCGTGCATCTGATACGCTGGGAGGCAGCACCGTTTAAGCCGTTACAATGTGTCCTCGTCGTGCCGTTGCCGTCAAAGGCTTCCACGTGCCAGGTGATGAAGTCGCGCCCTAATCAATTCACCAATCAAGCCTGGCTGGTTGGCCTGCCGGTTTCGCTGGCGGATTTGCCCGCCTCTGAACGGGCCGCGCTGATCCAGAGTACGCAGGCGTTGCTGGCAACCTTTCAGAGAACGGCAATGGTGCAGGTAGGGGAACGCTATGTAGTGATCTCGCCGCCATCGCAACAGGCAATTGTCCAGGTGGCGCAGCAACCTCTACTTGCCACGCTTAGCTTTCAATTGCAGACGACGACGCAGGCGGCGGCTATCTGCAATGGCGTTTCGCTCTCTCCACAGCCGTTCTCCTGCGCGATTGCAGGCCAGGATTGTCGTCTCTTCTGCACGCTGTTCTGGCCTGGCGCAACCAGTGGTTGGGATGTGACGGGCATCATCCGTCCTGAGTGGAGCTACCAGACGCTTGACGGACAGCTTATCGCGCAGCATGAGCCGGACACGTTGATGGCTTATGGTCAGTTGCAATTTATTACGTTTCATATCGAGTGGCATGGCCACTGGCGAGTGACGTTCCATCCGACCGGAGCCAGCACTTTTGATGACCCGATCTGTATTGCGACGGAAAGCGACATATTTACCAATCCCGCGCTCGACCAGGTGGGGCATACGGACCTCGTGTGGAATTTCTATGCGAGCAGCACGGTACCGGGCGGTTGCCTTGTCACTGGTACGATTAGTGTGCCAGCGCAAATATCAGGTGGTGTACCTATCCTGGAGAAACATGTATATCTGCTGCATCGTTTCGGCGTCTTGCTGGCGGCCAACTCACTGGCCCATCAGTTGTGGCCGCAGTTGCCGCAGGCCAGTGCGCAGGAACAGGCGATGGTTTCCCAGATTTTTGAGCAGAAGGGAAGATAGCAACCATGCAGAAAGCCGACCTGTATGCCTTGCTGGAGGCGTTGTATGAAGAAGGTCAACGCAATGATGCGCAGGAGCAGCAGCGTAGTAAGAAGATGCTGAATCTGGAGCCAGAAACGGCGCATTTTGTGCATCTGCTCCTGCGCTCCAGCCGCCGCACACGTGTGTTAGAGATCGGCACATCGAACGGCTATAGCACCATCTGGCTGGCCTGGGCTATGTCTCTCAATGGCGGGCGCGTCACGAGCATCGACCGCGATGCCCACAAGCATGTGCTGGCCGACGAAAATTTGCGCCGCGCCAGACTACGCGAATTCGTTGATCTTCACTGTGGCGATGCGACCGATGTGGTAGCATATCTTGCTGGCCCCTTTGACTGCGTGTTTTTCGATGCCGACCGCACAAGCGCACCCGAACAACTGGCCTTGTTGCTGCCAAAGCTAACGCCAGATGTATTGCTGCTGGCTGACAATGTGTTGTCACACAGCAATGAGATCGCGGCCTATCTACGCGCCCTGGAGGCCCTGCCCGATTTTGATAGAATCGTCCTTCCGCTTGGGAAAGGATTGAGCATCGCGTATCGCTCCAGTTAGTAATAACCACCGCTATCGTCATCACGGTCATAGACCTGGCCATGATGATGGTCCCTATGATGGGGGTGATGGTGGTGATAGTGGTGATGACGGGGGTGATGACGATACTGAGCGTTGTATGGGCCTGCTTCTCCCCCAACAACCCTCTTGAGGTCGTTGTCAGCCAATCCATAGGCTTCTACCACGGTATCAGTCAATGAATTTAAGTCAGCATGATGTTCTTGTTGATGAGTAATCCTGTTCATCATAGTATGTCTCTTTTCTTTATTTATTACTGCTGACGATTGAATCAAGCGAAGAAAGCGACCACTTTTCGTCGCTTCGCGCTTTCTATAGGAACGTTGTTTTGTCAAAAACGTGACATGCAGGCGGCGATTACACGGATTTATGCCAGTCTAAAGATGACGACTGTGATCTGTTTGTGATGCTGGAGATCAATTTTGTGACGTGGATGTACGTGTGAACTTAGTATGATTACTCTGTCTTATTGTAGTCGCAATGGGAAGAAAACTTCTTCGGGAAGGAAGAGAGGAAAGGGTCTATGAGCTTTGACAGTGCTTCCGCTTACACTACCCTTTATCCGTACTTTCACCAACGCCTGCATCTCGATGAGTCACTGGCAAACCATAGCTCTTTCGGTGCTGGTGGTAAGGCAGATATCTGGCTCCCACTAGAGACGCAGCAAGAGTTGCGAGATCTCATCGATATGTGTACCCGCCAGCGATGGCCGTTACTGGTTGTCGGCGACGGCTCAAACATTCTGTATGCTGATGCGGGCGTGCGTGGCATTGTCGCCAGTATTGCTTTTCGCTCCTATCATCTTGAAGAGCAGGTGGGTGAGACGGCTCTGCTGGTTGCCGAGGCGGGTGTTCATTGGAGGCCATTGCTGCATGAACTGGCCGCGCATGGTTGGGGTGGGCTGGAATTTGCCATCGGCATTCCCGGCACATTAGGTGCGGGTGTCATCAGTAATGTAGGAGCGCATAATCGGGAGTTAGGGCAGGTATTGGAGTGGATTGAGGTGCTGGATGCCAGGGCCTGTAACGCTATAGAGGAGAATGCAGAAACATTTCCTGTCCTGACGCTTCGCCACTATCCCGCTGAGGCCCTGGATCTGAGCTATCGCCACAGCCGTTTCCGTGAGCAACGCCTGACCCATATCGATGCTGATGGACATCTAATCTTTCCCCCTCGCCACTTGATTGAGCCACCTGAAATAGTGGTGGAACTGGCCTTGCGTGTACATCGGGAAGACCCGGCAGTATTGAAGGCAACGCTTGAGCAATTTAGCCAGGAGCGCCAGCAGGTTGAACCGACGCGCAGGCATATGGGGTCGATCTTTAAAGACCCCCCAGGTACGACTGCGCGTACACTTCTTGAGCAAGTGGGCCTGGCAGGAAAACGCTATGGAAGGGCGCAAATGGCCGAACGCAACCCGAATTACATTATGAATGTCGGTGGGGCGACGGCCAGCGAGATTGCGGCGCTCATCATAGAAGCCCACCAGCAGGTGCTTACGCAAAAGGGCATTCACCTGGCGTTAAACGTCGAGCTGTTAGGTGAATGGCAGCAGTAGCAGAGTTGCAGACCTCGCCATTATCATCTAATCTTCTGGCAGGCGATGCATTTCCCAACTCATCATCCCGCCGCTCACGTTGGTGATCTGTTTCCACCCCTGCTGTTGCAAGAACTTGGCAGCTTGCAAGCTGCGATGACCGCTGCGGCAGATCAGCAGCACCTCGCGGTCGGTAGGTACCTCGCGGAAACGCCTGCCAAACTGGCTGAGCGGAATGTTGCGTGCGCCGCGCGCGTGGCCCTGCTGAAATTCCCATGGCTCACGCACATCAACGATCATTGCCGTTGATGTGGGGGCTGTTACACGTTCCCATGCTTCTCGCACGGAGATGGAGGGGATACTGCTTTGCGTGTCAAACAATCTTTTGAACATCGTTCTTGTTTATGCCCTTTCTATGGATGTGCGTGTGTGGCCTGCTCTGGCAGGCGAGAGAGATCGATCTCTGGTGCTTCTTCCGTTTCGTAGGGGAGGCCGCGCTCCAGCCAATCGGCCATTCCGCCCTGTCCAACGGCGATTACCTTGCGTCCGGTGGTGGCCAGGATACTGGCCGCGATCTCGGCACGATGACCTGTGCGACAGATGACTGCGACCGGCTCGTCGTGCGGGACTTCGTCGATACGCGCGGCTAATTCCGCGATATGTAGATGTTGCGCGTGGGGAATGTGGCCTGCACGCCACTCCTCGTCGCGGCGCACATCGAGAATCGTCATCGATGTGTGTTGCTGCCAGCGCCGATAGAGCGTATCGACATCGATGAGTTCAAATGCCTCGGTGGGCGAGGATGCCATTTTCCATGATGCCAATCCACCATCCAGATAGCCCTCGAACTGTTCATAGCCGATGCGTATCAGTTGCATGACTGCCTCACGTCTGCCTTCTTCGTCTTCGATCAAGAACATGATGGGTTGATTGAAAGGTAGCAGCCAGCCAACATACGTGCCGAAGGAGCTATCGAGTTCGATGTTGAGCGAGCCGGGGATATGTTCGCGGGCAAAGGCATAGCGTGAACGCCCATCGATCAATGGGATACCGTGTTCCAGGCGTGATTGCACCTCGGCGGGTTGCAGTGACAGTAGCTCCGGCAGTTGGCCCAGGATGGTAGGGCCGCCCACATTGATATCGTGCATGTATTTGTAATAGGTGGGATAGGCGATGTAGCCGGCAAGCTGCCGCTTGACAAAATCTAGCTCATCCTTTGCCAGCGCTGCCGGGCTGACCAGTCGTTCCTGGGCAATGGTGGTGGAATGTGCAGGAGTAGTGGCACTGGCCATACAGAATGAGCCGGCCCCGTGTGTGGGATAGACGCGCACCTGACCGGGTAGCGTATCGAGCAGGCGGCGCAGGGTGTGGTATTGCTGGCGCGTGAGCGTGAGCGTCCAGGCATCACCAAGCAAATCGGTACGGCCCGCGTTTCCGACGAGCAGGCTGCCACCACTAAAAAGTGCCGTCGGCTCGTTGCGTCCCTGCTCATATAAGGCGTAGCTGACGTGGTGCGGCGTATGTCCCGGCGTCTCCATAACTCTGAAACGCAGCGTGCCGACCTGGCTTTCGTCGCCCTCGCGCACCGCCCGATGCTCGTAGCGTAGCGGGTCTCCGGCACCGGCGACGATGGTCGCGCCGGTCTGTGCCGCCAGTTCGCGCGCGCCCGTAACGTAATCGTTATGGACGTGCGTCTCCAGAATATGAGTGATATGCACGCCCGCGCGGTGCGCAGCCTCTATATAGACATCCACGTCACGGCGTGGGTCGATCACGGCGGCATCGCCGCTCTCTTCGTCGGTGATGAGGTAGGATTGATGCCCTAAACCCTCAAGAAAGAACTGTTCAATGTGCATAATTGACTCCCGTTGCAATATGAAAGAGCCTTGTTTTCGCTGTGTATGTGCAGCTAGCATACTGTGCCGATGCACACTACACGGTCTCCAATACGGTTATACAGAGGGTAGTGCGGCGATCACGCGCTGCAAGCGGGTCTTTGCCTCGTTTGCCAGCTCCTGCATCTGCGGCTGTTGCACAATACCCAGCATGGCGATGGGATCGGCGATGTCAATGCGCGTCTTTGGTGATTCTCCAGTTCCCACTACTTCACGAACGACTACGTTACAGGGTAGGAGCAGGCCGACTTCTGGCTCAAGCGTAAGGGCACGATGCGCCAGGGGCGGATTGCATGCACCCAGAATGGTGTATCGTTCCATATCGACGTTAAGCTTGCTCTTCAGGGTGGCTTTCACATCAATGCTGGTGAGGACGCCGAAGCCCTCAGCCTTCAATGCCTCAGTCACACGGGCCATTGCCTCGTCAAAGGGCAATGGCACAGTGGTACCGAAACCATACGATGGCTGCGTCTGTGTGGTCATCGTTATCTCCTGACTTTCTTGTATGTTGTTTCACAGCGCAGATATACTATCTGGCTTACAGGTATCAACTCTTCGTGCTGTTTTGTGTCTTCTGTGCAGGCGATGGAAATGTCCCAAGCCCCAGTGTCTGCATCTCCTGGGCAATGCGCTGCTGCACGCTGGCGCAAACCACGTCGCAAAGCGCGTAGACTGTCGGGTCGGCAATAGCGTAATAGGTGCTTGTGCCGACTTTGTGGCGCTTGATCAAGCCCCCTTGCGTCAGCGCAGCCAGATGCTTTGAAACATTCGGCTGGCCCGCCCCGGTTAATGTCACCAGTTCCCCCACATTACGTTCCCCTGTTGCCAGCGCCGCCAGGATTTTTAGACGGAGCGGCTCGCCCAACAGGCGAAAACGCGCTGCAATCAATTCAAGGAGCGGATCAGCAAAACCATGTTCCGCGTCATGTTCCTTCCAGAGCGATGAGCGCATCGCGCCAGTATCCACGGTATTCACCGATGTGCTGACCGCATCTGAAAAGGATATGTGCGATGTCATGCTAGTTATCCTTTCGAGGCATTATTGCTTTATGACCATATAGTAATATAGTATCTGGGAATTGTCAAGGGGGTACCGGTCTTATTTTTTCATCAGAAAGGACTACCTGACTTTTGCGCCTGCTCACGGTATGAGCAGCGGGGCAGTCACCGACAATGGCCCCCTCTTGTATTGTTTCATACTTTATGATAATATAACGATAAAGGAATATAGCTTGACGGCGCGTGGAAGTGCGCACCGGGCATACAGGTATCCTTTGCCTGTGTGCTTAATCAAGCAAGCCATTTCTACAGGCAAGGTGATTATATGTCAATCGAAGTAGTAACCGATGAGAATTTTGCGGAACGGATTGAGCGATATCAGGGTGTTGCCCTGGTGGATTTCTGGGCACCCTGGTGTGTTCCCTGTCACCTGGTCAATCCGCTGCTTGAAAAGTTAGCGCAACAGTACGAAGGAAAAGTTCGTATTGCCAGGCTGAATGTTGATGAGCAGCCACAAATAGCGGCACGGTATCAAATTTTGAGTATTCCGACGGTCAAGATTTTTCGCGATGGTCGGCTGGTCAATACGCTGCTTGGAGTACGAACCGAACATGTGTATCGGCAGGCTATTGAAGCGGCTCTGCATCCTGCGGCGGCGACAAAGACTGCTCAGAAAGCGCAGTCTACGGGCGCAAAACAGCACAGTGTAACGGTCTTTTCTACCCCGACCTGTCCCTGGTGTGCGCGCTTAAAGGCGTATCTGCGCCAGCATAACATTCCGTTTAAGGATGTGGATGTGAGCCGCGATGTGAAGGCGGCAGAGGATATGGTGCGCCGTTCGGGTCAGATGGGGGTGCCGCAAGCCTGGATTGATGGGCAGGTCGTTGTGGGGTTTGACCGCAAGCGCGTTGATGCGTTGCTCGGTCTGACGGCGGCCTGATGCGGTGTTGCAAACAAAAAGGATAGTCTATATTGAAGGAGCATGAAGGGGAGACATCAATGAAAATGATACAGCCTTTTGGGGATCGTGTTTTAGTGAAGGTTGAAGCTGTGCCTCAGCAGACGGCAAGCGGCATTTACCTGCCTGATACTGCGCGCGAGGCACCCGGCGAAGGGAAAATAGTGGCTATCGGAGAAGGTTCATCCCTGCAAGAAAGGCTCAGCCAGGGCGACCAGATTCTCTTCCAGAAACATGCCGGAACTGAGATCAAACTGGGGGATGAGACGTATGTGTTGCTTGCTGAGGCCGATATTCTTGGGCGGGTCATTGAGGTGGAGCGCGTAGGCATGGCGGTGTAGGATGCATCTGCTGTCTGTATAGGGAGATAGAGGCGGGTCAGTATCGCTATCCGGCTATCTCCCTATACGACTCGAAGCGCGCACAATCAACTCAAGCTGGTAAATAATATGCTGATGCTGGTGGGTAGTGGCATGGTTGACCTCGTCGAGCAGTAATTCGGCGGCGGCGTGTCCAAGCCTATGGCTTTCCCGACGTACTCTCTGAGGTCTTTCACCTCGATTAAACGGCTTCCTTATGCACCAGCGCCCAGATTTTTTCCGGTCTGAGCGGCATATCGATACTGTCAATGCCCAGCGGTGCCAGCGCGTCCAGAACAGCATTCACAATAGCAGGTGGCCCGCCGAGGCAACCTGCCTCGCCAACGCCTTTCACACCGAGCGGGTTAGTGGGTGAAGGCGTCTCAACGAATGCGGTTGTGAAGGTTGGCACCATGCTGGCGGTGGGCAGGGAGTAATCCATCAGTGTGCTGGTGAGAAGCTGACCTTCCGCGTTGTAGAGAACCTCTTCATAGAGGGCCTGGCTAATACCCTGTGCCAGTCCGCCATGTATCTGGCCTTCCGCCAACTCATGGTTGAGAACGTGCCCACAGTCATCTACCGCAACGTATTTCAAAATGGTGATCTCGCCAGTTTCTGTATCGATCTCGACCACCGCGATATGTGCCCCGGAGGCATAGGCCGCGCCGGACGGGGCGAAGTCACGCCACGCGGCCAGCCCCTCAACATAGTGATGGCTTTTGTCGAGGGCAAGTAGATCGGGTTGCTCTTCGGCCAGGCGTGCCAGTTCGGCCAGGGAGATGTTGCGTGTCGGGCTACCCTGCACACTAATTTGGCCTTGCTCTAATTGCAGGTCGGCGGGCGCAGCTTCTAGCACGTGCGCGGCGAGGTGCAATGCCTGCTCGCGCACGGCCTCTGCGGCCAGCAGCACGGCGGAGCCGGAGGTCTGCGTGATGCGACTGCCAACTGTGCCCCCACTGAACACGGGCAAGGCGGTATCGTTCATGCGTACCTCTATCTGTTCAAGGGCTAGATGCAGCGTCTGCGCGGTGATGCGCGCGAACGTCGTAAAATGACCTTGCCCGCTATGCGACACACCGCTCTGTACCAGCACTGTCCCATCGCGGCGCACGCGCACAATGGCTGAGTCGCGCGCCCCTTCCGGCGCAGGCGTCGCGTCGCCGGTCAGTTCGATGAAGGTGGCGAGGCCGATGCCGAGCAGTGGCAAGCCACCGTTTTGGCGTCGAATGCGCTGTTGCTCGCGGTAGGAGGCATAGTTGGACAGGGCGAGGGCCTTTTCGAGAGTGGTGGCATAGTTGCCGCTATCATAGGTCACGCCGGTTTTAGTCACATAAGGAAAAGCTTCCGGCGGGATGAAGTTGCGCCGCCGCACCTCTGCTGCATCAAGCTGAAGCTCGTGAGCCACGCGATCCATTGTGCGCTCCAGCAGATAGGCGGCTTCCGGGCGGCCCGCGCCTCGATAGGGAGCCGTTGGCACTTTATTCGTGTATACACCTGTCATCAAGTTGTCGATGGCCTCAATGCGGTACGGGCCACTGAGAAAGGTTGCGCTGCGATGGTGAATCATGGCCGTAACACCGGCAATAAATGCGCCGATGTCGGCAATCGTGCGCACTTTGAGGCCAAGCAGCCGCCCATCTTTGCGCACTGCCGCTTCGACATAGCTTACCTGCCCACGTCCATGCGTCTGTGCCTGCAAGCTCTCGCTACGGTCGTCACACCACTTGACCGGGCGCGCGAAACGCATGGCCAGCGCGGCGGCGATGATCTCTTCGCCCAGCAGAAAATTTTTCGCGCCAAAAGCCCCGCCGACCTCGGCATTCTGAATATGAATGCGGGCCGGGTCAAGTTTAAGAAAAGTTGCCAGCGTCTGGCGCGCCCGATAGACGGCCTGCGATGACATCCAGGCGTTGAGAATGCCGCTCTGCTCGTCAAAATCAAACAAGCAGCCGCGTGGTTCAATGGAACTGGGAGCCAGGCGCTGGTTGACGAGGCGCAGGTGTACAATGTGATCGGCTTGCGCGAAAGCAGCCTCAATGTCACCGCCCCCCCCATGCGACTGAAAAGCCTGGTTACTACCGAATTCCTCATAAAGTAGTGGCGCATCAGGGGCAAGAGCAGTCTCCGGGTCGATTACCGCTGTTAGTGGCTCGTAGTCTACGTCCACGAGGTCACGCGCGTCCAGCGCGATGTAACGGTCTTCGGCGAGGATGATGGCCAGTGGATCACCCATATAGCGCACTTTGTCAACAGCGAGCGGCTTGCGCGGCGGCTTTTTCAGATTCCCCACCGGCACTGCGTCCAGCGTGGGCATGTCTCCTACCAGTTCCTCACCTGTGAAGGCGGCAATCACACCTGGCAAACTGCGCGCCGCTTCCAGAGCAATATGCTTGATGCGCGCGTGTGCATAGGGACTGCGCACCACCGCCATAAAAGCTACCGGTGGACGCCCCTCCGGCGCTTTCAGATCATCAACATAATGACGCCGACCGGTGATGAGGCCGCGATCTTCCAGGCGACGCACTGATGTGGTGGAAGTAGTATGCTCACTCATAAATTTGCCCTTTTCTACGATTGACACTCAGCAATAAATATGTTACCCTTGCATTGTGGTCATTTTATCATATCATCATACCAATTGTTGACAAAGGATGCCCGGTTGGAGAACAGTTACACGCCAGTGCAGGCAAATCGAGTGTTTGAGCAAATTGCTGAACAGATCGAGAGACGTATCTTGAGTGGAGAAATACAGGTCGGCGACCGCCTGCCGACCGAGCGCGAATTGGCCGAACAGTTTCACGCCAGTCGAACGGCGGTGCGGGAGGCGATGAAGTCACTGGCGCAGAAGGGGCTGGTGGATATGCGCCCCGGACGCGGCACCATTGTCATCGATGGCACTTCACGAGCAATGCGCAACTCATTGGAATTGATGATGCAGCTTGGTCTGGTGCGTCGTTCAGAAAACCTGGTCGAGGTGCGTGAGATTCTTGAGCCGGAGATTGCAGCCCTTGCCGCCGCCAGGGCGACGGAGGAGCAGATTGCAATGTTGCGCGAGTGCGTTGCGCAGATGGACGCCAGCCTTGGCGATGCTGATGCCTTTATCGCGGCGGATAATGCTTTTCACCAGACACTGGCTACAAGTACCCACAATGAGATCATTCGCTGGCTGGTAGATTCTATTGTCAGCCTGCTGAGTGAGCAGCGCAAACATATTTTTGCGGTGTCTGGCGGGCCGGAGCGTGGGCAGGTGCATCATAAGTTGCTGCTGGAGGCGGTTATTCGCCATGATCCTGCGGCGGCTCGCCAGGCGATGCAGGCGCATCTACGACAGGTACGAGAGGACGTGGCAACATCGCTGGAAAAAAATGCGGATTCATAGCCGGATGGCCAGGCGGCGATGCCGGACAGCGTTGTCGGCGTGAGAGACAGGAGGTTCTATGACGAAAGTCGGATTTATCGGCCTGGGGGCAATGGGGGGGCGTGTGGTGAAACGGCTACTGGAGGCAGGTTACACGGTCACAGGCTATAATCGTACTAAAGCAAAGGGCCAGTGGCTGCTGGATGCCGGAATGCAATGGGGCGAGACGCCACGCGCCGTCGCCGAGGCATCAGATGTAACCTTCACGATGGTAACGAACACGCATGCCTTACAGACGGTGACACATGGCCCCGATGGCGTGCTGGCCGGTCTGAGTGCGGGCAAAATCTATATTGATATGAGTACCGTCAGCCCTTCTTATAGCCGTAATCTGGCCGAGAAGGTCGCGGCCCTGGGCGCACATATGCTCGACGTGCCTGTTTCCGGCAGCGTCATCACGCTAGAACAGGGCAACCTCTCGCTCATGGTCGGTGGCGATAAAGAGGTATTTGAGCAGGTCAAAGATATTTTATTACACATCGGCCCCAAAGTGAATTATGTTGGTAAGAACGGCCAGGCCGTCCTCATGAAAATTGCCATCAATCTGAGCCTACCCGTCCAGTTTCTGGCCTTGAGCGAGGGACTGATATTAGCCGAGAAGGGCGGCATTCCGCGCGAGACAGCCTTTGAAGTCTGGATGAATAGCGTGCTGGCTTCCCCGGCTCTGAAGTATCGTGGCCCCTTCATCCTCAACAAACCCGATGAGGCGTGGTTCGATGTCAACATGATGCAAAAAGACCTGGTGCTGGCAATGGAGATGGGGCGCGAGCTTGATGTTCCTTTACCTTCGGTCGCGCTGGCGAACGAGATTCTCACTGCCGCGCGCGCTATGGGGCTGGCGCACGAAGACTTTGCCATTATGTTCCAGGTCATCGCGCGTATGGCCGGATTAGAAAAATAAACACAGGGATGCAGGGCAAGAGAGCAGGAGAGGGGTGAGAGCGAACCCTACCCATCTATGGTAGGGGCCACCTTTGTGGGCATCCTGCTCGCGGTCGCTATTTTTTAGGAGTCAATCATGGTGCAAACACAAGAGCAAGGGGTCGTTACAGGATGGCGCTGGTTGCAGTTATATGAGCAGATGTTGACCATTCGTCTCTTTGAGGAGCAGGTTAATAACCTGTACACTACGGCCAGAATGCCCGGCCTGGCCCATCTGTATATTGGCGAGGAAGCGGTGGCCGTCGGGGTTTGTGCAGCTTTGCGGCGTGATGACTACATCACCAGCACGCATCGCGGGCATGGTCACTGTCTGGCGAAAGGTGCCTCGGTTGATCGCATGTTTGCGGAGTTGCTGGGCAAGGCCGCCGGGTATTGCCGGGGCAAGGGCGGCTCGATGCATATTGCCGACCAGGACACCGGCAACCTGGGCGCGAATGCCATTGTCGGCGGCAGTACCGGTATTGCGACAGGTGCGGCCATGTCGATCAAGATGCGCGGTACCGACCAGGTCGCGGTCTGTTTCTTCGGCGATGGGGCGCTTGGTCAGGGTATTCTCTACGAGGCGATGAATATGGCCTCGCTCTGGAAATTCCCTGTGATCTATGTGTGCGAAAACAACCTCTACAATGAGTATACCCCCTATACCGAGACAACCGCCGGAGAGATGACGGCACGCCCCAGAGCATTCGGTATTCCCACCGAGGAGGTCGATGGGCAAGATGTACGCGCCGTCTATGCAGCAGCGAAGACGGCGGTAGAACGAGCCAGGCATGGCGAAGGGCCATCTTTCTTGCTCTGCAATACCTATCGTTATCACGGGCATCACGTGGGTGACATTCAGCGCTCCTACTATCGCTCGAAAGAGGAAGAGGAGTACTGGATGACGCAGCGCGACCCCTTAAAACTATTGTCAGGCTGGCTCATTGAGCAGGGCATAGCCGATGCCGCCACTTTTGCTGACATAGAGCAACACGTGCGTGCGGTCATCGCGTCCGGCCTTGAGTTTGCGTTGAATGCGCCCTATCCTGAGCCAGAAGAGGTTGATCAACATGTCTACGCTTGAAACTTCCGGTCAGAACCGTCTCTCTGCATCTACCAGCACCCCGCAAGGGCAGGAGACAACAAGGATGCGCGAGGTGACGCTGGGACAGGCCATCCGCGAGGCCCTGGCAGAAGAGATGCGCCGCGACCCGCGCGTCTTTATCATGGGTGAGGATGTGGCCGAGGCCGGCACACCCTTCAAGGTGCTGTCGGGGCTGGTTGATGAGTTCGGCACCGCGCGCGTGATCGATTCGCCAATCTCAGAGGCCGGTATCACCGGGCTGGGCGTAGGCGGAGCTATGACCGGTATGCGTCCCATCATCGATATTATGTTCGGCGACTTCATCGCCCTGGCGATGGATCAGATCGTCAATCAGGCGGCGAAGGTGCATTATATGTCCGGCGGTAAGCTCAAGGTGCCGCTGGTCATTCGTACCACGCTCGGCGCGACCCGCCGCACCGCCGCTCAGCACAGCCAGAGTCTACACGCCTGGGTCAGCCATATTCCAGGCTTAAAGGTCGTTTTACCCTCAACGCCTTACGATGCGAAGGGACTGCTCAAGACGGCGATCCGCGACGATAACCCGGTGGTCTTCTTTGAAGATAAGATGATGTACCAGCTTAAAGGGATGGTGCCGGATGAGGATTATACCATCCCCTTTGGCGTGGCCGACATCAAGCGCGTCGGCAGCGACATCACGCTTGTCGCAACCAGCAGCATGGTACAGGTCGCGCTGGCGGCAGCAGAGCAATTGCAGACGCTGGGCATCAGCGCTGAGGTGATTGACCCGCGCACTACCTATCCCTTAGACAAACAGACCATGATTGAATCGGCGAAGAAAACCAGCCGCGCTATCGTCATCGACGAGGGCTATGAGCGCTACGGCGTGACGGCTGAGATTGCGGCGGTGATTGCCGAAGGAGCCTTCTATTATCTGGATGCCCCGGTAAAGCGCATGGGCGCAATGGATGTGCCCGTGCCGTTCTCGCCAGTATTGGAGGATTTAACTGTTCCTACCCCCGCGTCCGTCGTCGAAGTTGCGAAGACGCTCTGCGGACGGGCATGATGCATGAGGGATGTTACGATGGCACTCAAAACATTTGGGCTTATGACGGTCGATTGGGAGGAGCGCGTCAATGTTGAGCGGCTCCGCACCGAGCGTTTAGCGCGCATCAAGAAGCTGCTAAAAGAGTCGGAGTTGGGCGCATTGTTGTGTTTTGATATGAGCAACATTCGCTACATTACTGCGACGCACATTGGCACCTGGGCCATGGATAAGCTGGCGCGCTTCACACTGCTCCCCCAGGACGATGAACCGATTATGTGGGATTTTGGTTCAGCCGCGCGTCACCATCAGTTGTACGCGCCCTGGCTTGCTGAGCGTTCCCGCGCTGGTATCTCAACGCAGCGTGGCGCGATGTTGCCCGCCGCCGGACGCGCGGAGGATGTTGCGCGCAAAATCCGTGTCGAGCTAGAGCAGCGTGGTTTGCTGCATGAACCGCTCGGCGTGGACGCGATTGAATTGCCTGTCCTTTTCGCTTTGCAGGCTGAGGGCATCAAGGTTGTCGATGGGCAACAGCTTATGCAGCAGGCTCGCCTGATTAAGACGCAGGACGAGATTACATTGCTTACGACCGCCTGCATGATGGTCGATGCAGCCTATGATGAACTCTATCGGGCTATGAAGCCAGGTATGCGCGAGAACGAGTGTGTGGGATTGGTAAGCAAAGTACTGTATGACATGGGGTCGGAGCATGTCGAGGGCGTGAATGCCATCTCCGGCGAACGTTGTAGCCCGCACCCGCATGTCTTCAGTGATCGTGCCTTGCGTCCCGGCGACCCGGCCTATTTTGATATTTTGCATAGCTACAACGGCTATCGCACCTGCTACTACCGTACTTTTGCCGTTGGCAGTGCCTCGCAGGCGATGGTGGATGCCTATAAACGCTGCCGCGATATTCTGGATGTGGCTATCAATAGCATCAAGCCGGGTGTGACGACTGCCGATATTGTGAAACTGTGGCCGAAGGCGCAGGAGTTTGGCTTCCCCAATGAGGAGGCGGCCTTTGCTCTGCAATATGGACATGGCGTGGGCCTCTCTATCTGGGAGAAACCGATTTTCAGCCGTCTGGTTTCGCTTGACCATCCAGAGGTGATTGAGGAGGGCATGGTCTTCGCACTGGAAACCTTCTGGCCCGCCAGCGATGGCTGGACGGCGGCGCGTATCGAGGAGCAACTGGTTGTTACGAAGGATGGTTGTGAAGTGATTACGCGCTTCCCTGCCGAGCAGTTGCTGGTCGCTGGCGCACACTACTACACTGTCACCGGCCCCTTGCCGATCATCCGCGAGACGCAGTCGAATCTGAATACAGGCAACAACGGCTATCGGGCCGCGGATGTCGCGCTCGCGCAGAGCCAGCTCCACCAGGATGCTGTGGCAGGAGGCCAATAATGGCAACCCCGGTTATCTTACCCGCGCTTGGCATGGCGCAGGAAACGGGAAGGATCGTGCGCTGGCTGAAAGCGGAGGGGGAACAGGTCACGCAGGGAGAGCCGCTGGTTGAGATCGAAACCGACAAGGCCACCGTTGAGCTAGAGGCTCCGGCTTCCGGCTTCCTGAGTGCCATCACAGCAGCGGAAAATGATGAGGTGCCGGTCGGTAATGTGATTGCCGAGATACGTTCTGTTGCCGACATGACAAATCAGCAGGCAAACGTGATGCCGCAAAGTTCGCATCAGGGCAAGCAGGCAGAGCGCGAAGAGCGCGTGCAGGCCAGCCCACTGGCGGCACGTATCGCTGCCGAACACCAGTTGGATTTGAGCCAGATCACGCCGGCGGGTAAACGTATCCAGAAGGCCGATGTATTAACCTACCTGCAAACACGCGCGGCGATGGCTGAGCAGCAGAACGGCGTTGCGACGGTGGAGCGTGTTATCGGCACGACACTCCCGCGTCTGGTGATGGCCTCGCCGAAGGCGCGACGACTGGCACGTGAGGCAGGCAAAGACCTCGCCGCCATTAAAGGTAGTGGGCCAGATGGGGCGGTGTTATCCGGTGACGTACTCGCTGCTCTTGCCGTACCCCCGATGCCAGCAGTAAATGCTATGTCCGCTCCGCCCGCGCCTGCTGTTGCAGAGGCAAAGAGCGAAATTGGCGACGAAGGGTTGACAGTTGGCAATATCTGGCGCATTATGGCTGAGCGCACGACGCAAAGCTGGACCAGCGTACCGCATTTTGCACTGGTGCGCGAAGTGGATGCGCAGCGTCTGATCGCGTGGCGCGAGTATGTGCGCTCGCATTTGACGGCTTCAGTGACGTATACCGATTTGCTGGTCAAACTGGTGGCGGCGGCATTGCGCGCGCATCCGCGCCTCAATGCCTCGTGGGAGAAAGGTGCGCTACGCCAGCATGATGCTGTCAATATCGGCATCGCTGTTGCCGTTGATGAGGGCCTGATCGTACCGGTGATCCATCACGCTGATGCGGCGTCGATCAGTGAGATTGCGCGCCGCCGTGCTGATCTTGTTACGCGCGCGCAAATGGGCAAAATTCGTCCTGAGGATCTGACCGGTGGCACTTTTACCATCAGTAATCTTGGTATGTACGGGGTTGATGCTTTCAACGCCATTATCAATGCTCCCCAGGCGGCCATTCTCGCCGTAGGACGGATCGCGGAGCGCGTGGTTCCGGTGGAGGGCCAGCCGGCAGTGCGACCGATGATGGTCTTGACACTCTCATGTGACCATCGCGTGGTTGATGGGGCGCGCGCTGCCCGGTTCCTGAACAGCCTGGCGACCTTGATCGAAGAGCCACTAGCTCTTTTTAGCTAGTTTGGCCTGAAAGATAGGTTATGTATTGATAAAATCGACAAATAAATGTATTATTGGAAAGGAGGAAAAACCTGTTATATGTAGCCTGATACCCACAAAGGCATTGCTACATGTAGTGATGTGTCTTGTGGATATCAGACATCAAGGTTCCCCATAAAGATTAGTTAGTAGGAGGCAAATTTATGAGCGGACTCAACACATGGCGGCAAGGAAAGGCCCTACATTGCGTAGGTCTGATGCTCATTGCACTGGTGGTACTCAGTGCATGTGGTAGTACAACTACCTCTACCTCATCCTCTACTCAAACGCAAAAACCCATCACTATCGGTATTTCGGTTTCGTTGTCGGGCGATTTTTCTGCCGATGGCAAGGCGACCGAGCAGGGTTATCAGCTCTGGGCCAACGATATTAACAAGCAAGGTGGACTGCTTGGACGCAAGGTGCAACTGAAATTCCTGTCGGATGCCAGCAGCACGACCCAGGTTGTAACCAATTATCAGCAGCTCATCACGGTCGATCATGTAGACCTGGTGTTGGGGCCATACTCGACGTTGCTGACTAAACCGGCCTCGGTGGTTGCCAATCGCTATGGTTATGCCTTTCTGGAAGGTTCGGGGGGTGGCCCTTCCGTCTTTACACAGGGATTGCACAATATCTTTGATGTCTCGCCGCCTATCCAGTTCCAGATGAATACGTTTGTGCAATATATCCTGTCGCTACCGGCCTCAGAGCGCCCTACTTCTGCTGCCTATGCGACTGAGGATGATCCGTTTACGCAGCCAATGATTGATGAGGCGCGTTCTCTGCTGGAGAAAGGTGGCATCCCGACCGCTTCGTATCAGGTCTATCCTGCGGAGACGACGGACTACACGCCAATCGCGCAAAAGGTGATTGCCTCGAAGGCGCAACTGGTGGTGCTGGGGAGTATGTTGCCCGATATGATCGCCTATGTGCAGGCTTTCCGGCAGCAGCACTTCAATCCTAAAGCCATCATTGCCTCGGCTGGCCCGGACCAGGGAGCGCAGTTTACCGGCCCGATTGGCGGAGCTAAGGTAGCCGAAGGTATCTTCTTCCCCAATGGCTGGGATCCATCGATCAATACCTATCAGAATCAGCAGATGGTGCAGGAATACATAGCGACCTACGGCGGCACGGCCCAGGATATCAGCGCTGACACTGCGGAGGCTTATTCGGTAGGTCAGGTACTGGCGCAGGTGGTCAATAAGATTCACAGTATTAACAATCAGGCGATCATCAATGAACTGCACTCTGGCGATACATTCCAGACGGTGCAGGGCCAGGTGAAGTTCAATGCGCAAGGTGAAAATGTTCTCGGAGCGGTATACTGCTTCCAGTGGCAGAACGGCTCGGTCAAGCTGGTGTATCCACCGGCCAATGCCGTCGCCAGCCCTGAGTATCCCAAGCCTGCCTGGCCATAGCACGCATTGTGAGGGCGTGACGAATCTTCACAACTAACATCGGATAATCCGTAGGGACGGGATCAATCCCGTCTCTACATACAGATTTTTTCTTATTTCACAAGAGGAAGGCCGACCGTGAAACTCATTCTTGAAGCCATTGTGACCGGCCTGTTGACGGGCGGCGTGTACGCTCTTATGTCATCAGGGCTGACACTGCTGTTTGGGGTGATGGAAATCATCAATGTCGGACAGGGCGCACTGGTCATTCTGGGGGCGTATCTCAGCTACGTGCTGGAAAAAAACCTGCATATCGACCTGTTCCTGGGCCTGCTAATTACTATGCCGGTTATGTTTGTCGGTGGCATACTGATTGAGATACTCTTTATCCGCCCTGTTAAGGGAGATCGTACTATGCTGTCTATCCTGGTGACGTATGGTATAGCGCTTATTATTGAAGGGATACTCAATCTGATTTTTTCAGCCGATTACGTTCAATTACATGCCTGGTACGTTACTGCATCGTTTAATATCGGCGGCTTCTACCTCTCGTACATTTATGTTTTCGGTTTCTTGCTGGCAGTCGTGCTATTGGGCGCACTCTACCTGCTGCTCTACTACACTAAATTTGGTTATGGTCTGCGCGCCACCATGCAGAATCGTATGGCGGCAGAATTAATTGGTATAGATGTTGATCGCATTTCGACGATTACCTTTGGCATTGGTATCGCGCTGGCGGCTGCGGGCGGTATGGCCTTTGGCGCGACAAACGCCTTTGATGCCGGTAGCTCTTATGATCTTATTTCGCGCCTGCTGGCGATCATTGTCTTTGGTGGGATGGGGAGTCTGTCCGGCGCACTGATTGCCTCGTTAGGTATGCTGGTGGTCGAAGATGTCACCTCGGTCGTCTGGTCGCCGGTCTGGGCCAGTACCGTCTTTTACATTTTGCTGGTCATTATTCTGATCGTTCGTCCCCAGGGCTTGCTTGGGCAGGCGGAAGGAAGAAAGCAATGAGAATCCTCAAACCGCTCTGGTTGTTGCTCTTGCTGGCAGTCGCTCTCGTGTTTCCCCTGCTGTTTCCTAATCCGACAGTGACAACGATGATGATCTTCGCGCTGCTCTTTGCCGCCATTGCCACCGGCTGGAATATTATTTCCGGCTATACAGGCTATGTTGCGCTGGGCCATACCGCCTTTTTCGGCATTGGCGCATATGCGCTGGCGTTGATGTGCCAGGACTGGCATATCCCCGGTGGATACGAGCCGTTCTATCTCATACCCGTTGCTGGTCTGGTGGTATTGCCCATCAGCGCGTTTTTCGGTTGGATCGCCCTGCGTGTGCGACGCCATACGTTTATCGTGATTACGATTGCGATGTTTTTCGTTGTTCAATTGCTGGCCTACAATCTTCGTTTCATCACCAATGGCTCAACCGGCCTGAGTCTGCCTCTTCCAACCGACTGGAGCGGCGATTTTTACAACATCCCGTTCTACTATGTGACGCTGCTCTTGCTGCTGATCTCGCTGGCCGTCTCCTGGTGGATTCGTAACTCTAAGTTTGGCCTGGGCTTGCTGGCCATCCGCGATGACGAGGATCGTGCGATGGGGCTGGGTGTCCGAACGAACGCTTCCAAGCTGGCGGCCTTTATCATCTCGGCGGTCATCGTGGGTATGGCGGGAGCTATCTGGGCTTATTTTGTCGAGTCGATCTATCCAGCTTCCACCTTTGACCCTAACTTCGATGTCGCTATGGCGTTGATGGCGTTCCTGGGCGGTCTGGGCACGCTCTCCGGCCCCGTATTGGGCGCGTTGATCGTGGAGCTTGCCCAACAATACTTCACTATTCAGTATGGCCAGAATGGCTACTACTTAATTGTCTACGGGGCGCTTTTCTTGATCGTCATTATCTTCATGCCACGCGGCATTATTCCGACGGCGCGCGATCTTTGGCGAAAATATCGTGTTGCCCGTTCTCAGCAAGTTATAGAGGTCAATCTTGCGACGACGCCCGCAGCGTCGAAGGGTGCGTCCACCGATACTGAGAAGAAGGAGGGCATTAACTTATGAGCTTGCTGGCAGCGCAGGGAATTTGTAAAGCCTTCGGTGGGATTCGTGCCCTGGATACCTGCTCGATTAGCGTAGAGGAAGGCTCGATTACCGGCCTGATCGGGCCGAATGGTTCGGGCAAGACGACCATGTTTAATGTGATCACGGGCTACGAGCGTAGCGATAGCGGGCAAGTGATGTTTCAAGGACAGAATATCACCAATGCCTCACCGGCGAAAATCTTTCGTCTGGGTATCGGACGCACCTTCCAGTTGACGCGCATTTTCCCGCGCATGACTGTGATGGAGAATATGCATGTTGCTGTGCAACGCAACGACCTGAAGGGACTGCTCAGCCGCTGGAGTATGTCGCACGAGCAGCAGCGCGCCCTGGAACTGCTGGATTTTGTCGGGTTGGCGAAGCTCAAAGATGATCTGGCCGGCACACTCTCCTTTGGTCAAAAGAAGTTGCTGGAGTTTGCCTGCATTTTAATTGCCGAGCCAAAGGTTATCCTGTTGGATGAACCGGCAGGGGGCGTTAATCCCACCATGGTCAACTACCTGGCCGAGCGCATTCGCACCCTTAATCAGCGTGGCATCACCTTTCTCGTGGTGGAACACAACATGGAATTTGTGATGAGCCTGTGCAGTAAAGTCATGGTCATGCATCGTGGCACCAGGATTGCCGAAGGCACACCGGCGGAAGTTCGCTCCAATCCGGCGGTGTTGGAAGCTTATCTGGGAGACTGAAGCAATGTTATTGCAAGTACATAATCTCTATGCGGGCTACGATGGCAGCGATATTCTCAAAGGTATCGATCTAGAGGTAGAGCAGCACACGACGACCTGCATCATTGGCCCAAACGGAGCCGGTAAATCGACGGTATTGCGCGTGCTGAGCGGCCTTTTGAAGCCACGCCTGGGCACGATAACCTTTGACGGTACCTCGCTGGTCGGCCTGTCCCCACGCCAGATACTGGCACTTGGCATCGTGCAGGTGCCCCAGGTACACAGCCTGTTTCCGAGTATGACCGTTGAGCAAAATGTGCGCCTGGGGGCCTATACGATTGACGACAAGGCGCTGGTAGAGCGGCGCTTGCGTGAGGTTGGGGAGCTATTCCCCATTGTCAGAGAGCGCGCACGCGACAAGGCCGGTAGCCTGTCAGGCGGTCAGCAACGCCAGGTGGAGTTCGCGCGTTGCCTTATGCTTGATCCGCGCCTGATCCTGCTGGATGAGCCATCTATGGGTTTAGACCCCAAAACGTTTAAGCAGGTTGTGGAAACCATCAAGGCCATGCAGGAGAGCGGTCGCACTATTCTGTTAGTCGAGCAGAACGCGCGTACCGGCCTGAGCATCTCCCATAACGGGGTTGTGCTGGAGAGTGGGCAGGTGCGCCTGAAAGGGTCACACACGGAGATTTTGAACAATCCTGAAATCGGTCATCTGTATCTGGGTGGCGCGCTTTCCAGTAAGTAAGGTGTGCTTTCCGTCTGGGGGAAGGGCGAGCGCAAGGCATCGCCTCTACCCTGTATAACAGGCGTGAACAGGAATGGAATAGAACAGGGGCGATGCCCTGCGCTCGCCCTGATAGATACAGAGAGAAAGGAAGCCTCAATGGCGAGAGATGAACAGGTGCAGGCCGCTATCGACAACTGGGCACCTCGCTTCATTGCCAATGGTATTGACTATAACGATTTTCAGCGCGTGACTACGAGTGTGGAATGCTGGGATGATTGGTGCCGGGCATGGTCGGAGTGCGGAGCGCTACACGCACAGATGGGCGAGCAGGCCGAAGCGCGAGGCAAGTATGTCTCAGCGGCTCAGCACTATTTTCAAGCCTCGATCTGCTATCACTTTGGCAAGTACCTGTTTGTGCATAGGCCACAGGAATTGCGGGTTGCGCATGAATACACCGTCCAGTACTATCAGCGCGCGTTACCTTATTTTGACCCGCCGGGCGAGCGGGTGGCGATCCCCTATGAGAATGGCACAACCATGTATGGCATTCTCAGAAAGCCCTGGCACACTGCTAAGCCGCCGGTAGTCATCTTGATTCCGGGGCTGGACTCGGTGAAGGAAGAGTTACACCTCTATGGCGAGGATTTCCTGCGGCGCGGCATGGCGGTGCTGGCCATCGATGGGCCGGGCCAGGGTGAGATGGAATTTACCTTCCCGCTGCGCCATGACTATGAAGTGCCGGTGCGCTATGCTATCGACTATCTTGAAGGTCGCGCGGACGTAGATGCAAGGCGCGTGGGCTTGATGGGAGTGAGCTTCGGCGGCCAGTTTGCGACGCGCGCGGCTGTTTTTGAGAAGCGCGTGCGGGCCGCGATAGAGAACTGTGGCCCGTATAATCAGTCCACCAATTTCAAAAATCGCCCTCTCATCAGTCGCAGAACGATGGTGCATCGTTTATATGCGAAGGATGAGGATGAGGCTGTAGAGAAGTTGCGGCAATTTAATTTGCAGGGCGTTGTAGAGCAAATCACATGCCCTCTGCTGGTCATTCAGGGCGAGCGCGATAGGCTGGTACCCGCCGTGCAGGGCGCACGCATTGCCGCAGAAGCGGGCAGAATGGCTGAGTTGTGGCTGTTCGAGGATGGCAACCATGTCTGCAACAACATTCCTTATAAGCATCGCCCACAACAGGCAGATTGGATGTACGAAAAACTGGTTGGCTGATACCCACAAATCCGATAAGGAGAACGTAATGGCGAGAGATGAATTGGTGCAGAGTGCCATCGATAACTGGGCACCGCGCTTCATTGCCAATGGTATTGACTACAACGACTTTCAGCGTGTGACTGCCAGCATCGAGCGCTGGGACGATTGGTGTCAGGCGTGGTCGGAGTGTGGTGCGCTGCATGCACAGATGGGCGAGCAGGCCGAAGCACAGGGCCTGTACGTCTCAGCGGCTCAGCATTACTTTCAAGCCTCAATGTGCTATCACTTCGGCAAATTTTTGTTTGTCCACAACCCGCAAGCGTTGCGTGTGGCTCACGAGCATACTGTGAATACCTACAAGAAAGCTCTGCCTTATTTCGAGGTGCCGGGCGAACACGTGGAAATCCCCTACGAGCATGGCGCGCGCATGTATGGCATCCTCAGAAAGCCCTGGCATACACCCAGGCCGCCGGTCGTGTTGCTGGTGCCGGGCCTGGACTCGGTGAAGGAAGAAATGCACCTGTACGGTAATGACTTTTTGCGAAGAGGCATGGCCGTGCTGGCTCTTGATGGGCCGGGCCAGGGTGAGATGGAGTTTGAGCATGCCATGCGCTATGACTACGAAGTGCCGGTGCGCTATGCCATCGACTATCTTGAGAGCCGCGCCGATGTGGATGCAAAGCGGGTGGGCCTGATGGGCGTCAGTCTCGGCGGCTATTATGCTCCTCGCGCAGCAGCTTTTGAGCCGCGCCTCAAAGCGGCCATTGCCAACTGTGGGGGCTATAACTTTTTGGGCCATTTCGACCGCCTGCCGGGGCATACCCGTGCTGCCTTTATCCATCGCCTCAAAGCTGCCGATGAGGCGGACGCGCGCAAGAAGCTGGCTGCCTTTAACCTTGAAGGCGTGATGGAACGTATACAGTGTCCCTTGCTGATTATCATGGGGCGTCGTGACAGGCTTGTTCCACCTTCAGACGCGGAACGTATGGCAGCCGAAGCTCCTCGTGTGGCCGAACTATGGATGTTCGAGGATGGCAACCACGTCTGCAACAACATCCCCTACAAACACCGTCCGCAACAGGCTGATTGGATGCGCGCAAAACTGATGGCCTGATGATAACGAGGAACAAGGTTCTTCTCGCCAACCAGCAGGTTTGATGTCAGACTCACGGATACGGCTCCGTGAGCCGACATTAACCATGTTGGCAGCTAATCCTCGTCCACACGCAGCGTCTGCCCCAGCGGGGGCGTGACAACCTCACGCACAATGACCCATAGCGTGAGCGCAATCACTACGACCAGCGCGGGCAAAAGCAGCGCGAGCGTGGGGGGCAGCACTACCTGCGCAGGCAACATGTGTTGAATCACGTAAAATTCGCTGCTGCTGACCGTGCTGAGGATGCCGGTGACGGGAATGCTGGTCACGGTCAGAGTGGGTACGACCAGCAAGGCGAAGAGTACACCGCTTACTATGCCTAACACGAGCGCAATCGCGTAGACGATGCCCTGTTCCCACAATAGCACGCTGATGGCCTGCATGGCAGTGGCACCGAGCGAGCGCAGCACCACGAAACTGCCCACGCGCTCGCGTACATCCTGCCACGCCGCCAGCATGTTGCCGCCCAGAGCCAGTAGCAATGTGGCCACCATATTTGCCAGTAGGATCAGTTGCAGGTTAAGGAAGAGGGGATCAGCCGACATGGTGGCCATCAATGCCTGCCGATCATACAGGTTGGTCAAGTAGTATTGCGGCGTGTTCAGTGCGACGCGCACCTGGGTCAGCGCGGTCGGGTCGGGCTGGCTGCGCAGCCAGACATGATTAACGGGTAACTGTGCCTGCGAGGCCCTCATCGCACCGCTTTTTGCAGCGTTCTGCGCGTAAAACGCGGCGTAGGCGGTATAATCGACCAGCATCCCACCGGGGGACGGAGTGTTGCTTATGGTGTTGGTGATACCATTGTTCACGCCTGGAATATGCTGCACTATCGCCACCACCTCGCAATTCAGAGTTGTGTAGGGGAGATGATCCATGTTGATCGAGAGCTGGTTACCTGGCACAAGTGCCAGCGCGTGGGCGGTGGCAGCGTCGATGATGGCGGGCACCATCCCGCCGCTCAGCGCGCTCCTGCGCGCTCTTGCCAGTTGCTCCATCAGTGTGGAAAGCGGTTGTGCCGAGTCCTGGTTTGTCCAGATTGCCGTGCTGGCGAAGGTGTTGGTATCGACCGCTTCGATCTGCAAGGGTTGCAGAATCACCGTCCCTGGCGTAATGTTCTCTGCGGTACCACTGTCCACAAAGCCCGCGCTGGCTACCGCAACTCCTGAAATATGTTGATAGAGCGCCGTTGCTTGCGCTAACGATAGTGGCTGCGCATTGGCGGGCAGGTCGCCGCTAAAATCAGCCCCGCTTTCGTAGCTGGCGATGGTGCTGATGTGGGCGGACTGCGAGGCGGAAAAGATCAACGTGAACATGGCGAAAGTGATTGCCAGTGCCAATAACAGCGTAGTGCGCAGTGTTTGTAAGGGCGCGCGAGCCATCTGAGTCAACGCGAGCATCAGCCCCGGACCACGTCGGCGTGTAGCCGCCCACTCTGCGCGTGTCAGTAGCGGAGAGAAGCAACGGAAAAAGAGCAGGATCAGGCCGATGAGCAGCAATAACGGTACGGCAAAGGTGAGCGGCGTGATAATCAGTGTCTGCGTGCGTATATCGAGCAGCGTCCCCAGGCCATTCAGGTAGCGCAGGCTTGCGTAGCCGATCAGCGCGAGGAAAATCAGTCCAAAATCCAGGTAGAAGCGTTGCCAGAAAGGGTACCGTATGCTGCGAGCGCGTTCGCGGCGTAGCAACACAATGTTCTGTCGCGTCATGCGCAGCAGTAGCAGCGTTACGACCAGCAGCATCACGACAACGCTGCCAACGGCGTACCAGCCGACAGTAGCAAGTAGCGCTGAAAAGCTATTGATCGGTGAGATCGGATCTGATGTGCCGAGCAGAGAGGGCGCGAACAAGAAAGTGAGTAACACTGCCAATACAGGCCCGATGAACAGAGACAGTAAGCCTGGTACGAGGCCCTGCGTCAGGAAAATGCCGAAGACCTGGTTGCGACTGGCACCACGGCTGAAGAGAACAGCTACCGCGCCTGCCTGCCGCTCTACCAGCAGCGTCATCAGCAGGTTGATAAGCAATAGCATAAATACGAAGACGAGCGTGGCCAGCATGACAACCGGTATCGATAACACGGCCACGCGATTGCTGTACTGTCCGAGGAGGGTAGGCAGCGTATACGTTGCGGCAGCAGTATTGAAGATCGTCACCTGAAGGAGATAGGGATAGTTCAACTGCCCGCCCGACTGCTGCTCCTTGTTCTGAATATTGCCGAAGTTATTGCTGATTTCTCCCTGAAGCATATTCAGAGTATTCGTTAAGGGATTAACACGCGCAACGGTAATGCTGGCCGGATTCAGGTGATAGAACCATCGCAATTCGAAAGTCTGTGGGTAGAAGACCGCGCGCGCCTGAGCAGTCTGAGTAAGAGCATCGAGCATGTGGAGTAGCGCCGTATTTGAGATCAGTAGCGGGTAGATGGTGCCGCCGCTGCCTGGTGTCGGTTGCAGGCTAACCCCCGGTCCAGCAGGCGTATAACGTGGGTCGGGCGCGGCGATACCCGTAATGAGAACGTGGATATTGGCCGTTGGCGTTGTGCCGCCGAACATGTTGCGCGGATTGGTGAAAAAGTCGCTTTGAATAGTGATGATAGAGCCAGGGCCGACATGCAGCGCCTGTGCGGTAGTAGATGTCACGATGGCTTCGATGTCGCCGTTATTTTCTCCATCAGGAAGCTGTCCCCGTGTGACGTGTAGCATAGAACCGGCCTGTGCCAGCGTAGTGCCGATGAGTTGCAAATGATCGTTGGGGCCGAGTGAGGGCAACGCGAGCGGAATGAGTTCTGGCACAATGATAGAGAACGCGGATGCATTCTGCATGAGATAGGGATTAAGCGCCTGCTGCACCGGCAATGTGACCTCTTGTTGCGCCTGCGCCACCACTTGCGAAGAAAGTCCCTGCGTTGTGACGGAGAGCACCACGTTGGTAGCTTCCGGCGAACTAGACAGCATGGTATACAGTTCGGCGCTTGAGGCCAGTGCCGAACTGAGTGGCACCACGCAGACCAGCGTCACAGCCACGATCATGCCCAGCGTTTGCATCAGCCAGGGCCACCAGATGCCGTGCAACTGCCAGCGCGCTACCGTCGTCATCGCTAAGCGCCCGCTCCGGCCCTGCTGCCGCCGTGCCTCTCTGCCACTGAGCGCGATGGCCGTGATCTCCTCACGCGCCTGTAATTCACGGCTCTGATTCTCATCGATGCGCAAAAATTGTGTCACCTCAGTATGTCGGACAATGCGCAATAGGAGCAGCAATGATAGTACAAAAATAAGGATAAGCGCCAGCGCGGCACCGATCAGCCACGTTGGCCAGACCAGTGTTACCGGTAGCGCCTGTTGCAGACTCGACACAGTGACATTGATGTTATGTGAGGCGTTAATGGCGGGGGGCAGGCTCTGTGCTACCAGTATCGGCGCAACAGTAGCGGTCAAGAGATAGCCGAGGATACCGCCGAGCAGCAGAGCGCTGATGTAGAGCAGGCTTTGTTCCCATAATACGATATTGCTCAGTTGGGTCGGATCGGTGCCGAGGGCGCGCAGAATCAGAAAGCTGGTCAGGCGGCGGCGCACGTTGAGCCAGGAGAGCAGCAGGTTCCCGATCAGCGCCAACAAGAGTACCGCGCTTGCGCCCAGGAAGAGCAGACTGCTCAGGTCAAGTGCCAGTGGATTATTGTTTAACTCCGCGAGCAGCGCGCGGCGGTCAGCCAACTGGTCGAGGCGCAGGGGCGAATTGAGATCAGTCAGGGTGCGACGCAGCGTTACCAGTGTGGTGGGGTTAGAAGTTGTCTGTAGCCAGACATGATTGAGGAAAATTTGCGCGTAATTTTGCTGAGCCTGAACAGCAGCGAATGTCTGGAAATCGACCAGCATGGCACCTTCGCTGGCATCGGGCAGGCCAGGCATGTACGTTATTTCGCCAATCACGCGATAATGTAGCACACCTGCGCTATAACGAGTTACGTTAGAGATGGATTCATTACTGGTTAGCGCGAAAGAGGTTCCCTGCTGCAAGTGTAGTGCGTTCCACAGGGCGGCATTAACAATCACCGGCACAACGTCCTGCTCGATAGCCGTCTGCCGCTCTTGCGCGAGCTGGCGAAGCAGGGATGGCAGTGGCGGTGATGAAAGCCCGGCAGGCCAGTTGGTAGCCTGCGCGAAGGTAGCGGGGTCAATTGCTTGCAGGTACACAGGGAGCGCGGTGGCACTGGAGGACACGCTATCGTTCTCAACGTAACCCGCGCTGATGTGTAGCACACCGGGGAGATGCTGATACTGTACAAGATTGCTTTGTATCGTGTTCGGATACGTTCCAAATGGAATCGTACCGCTAAAATCGGCTCCCACCGCATAGAAGGCTACGTCTTGCAAGCGTTGCGTCTGTGAGGCAGCAAAAACGGCGGTGAAGAGCGCGAAAGCAATCGCCAGCGCCAGGAGCAGTAGTAGACGCACGGCCAGACGCGGCGCGCGTGCTATCTGCGCCAGTGTCAGCAGAGCGACCGCGCCGCGTCCCCGCTGAGCCAGTTGCGCACTTAGTTGTAATAGGGTGGGAAATAAGCGTAAAAAGAGCAAGGCAACTGCTAACAGCAGCAGCGTGGGAGCCAGGAACTCCAGGGGCGTGACGATCAGCGCCTG
>DAOTVZ010000052.1:0-11556 GCA_034436045.1 Ktedonobacteraceae bacterium
CGAGCAACGATCTCGTAGGGGCGTGATTTATCACCCCCTCCAAACCGAGCAACGATCTCGTAGGGGCGTGATTCATCACCCCCTCCAAACCGAGCAACGATCTCGTAGGGGCGTGATTTATCACCCCCTCCAAACCGAGCAACGATCTCGTAGGGGCGTGATTCATCACCCCCTGCGCGTGGCTCGATGGGTGAACAGGGCGTGATGAATCACGCCCCTACGGACAAATTCAAATCATGATTACTTTACGTGAAGCAGTAAAAGCATGTACGGACGCACAGTTGAGGCGCATCTATCTCCTGTGGGGCATGAGCAAACAGGCCCGTGATGCATCTGTACCGGCTCATAGCGCGATCAACAACTTTTTGGAGCGCGTCAACGACCCCATCGCAGCTCGTTTTGTCTGGACAGCCCTTACCGACGAGCAGCACCGGGTACTGTTCTATCTGCTGACACCAGGAGTGCGCAACGGACTCGCTATGACCACCCTCCAGCAGCGCCTGCTCCTGGGCGCTGCATTGCCAGCAGTGCTGCAAGCGCTAGACGAACTGTGCCTCGTTTATGAGCGGCCTTCCACCTCCAGCAAGAAGGGAAACGTGTTAGCGCCATATGGTGAAGTGGTGACAGCGTTGTACCGCACGGGTCAGGAACTAATGGCGGAAACCGGCGCTCCGCTGCTAGAACTTAATGCCGTTATCGGTCGGCTTACCGAGAGCGATTTGCGCCGCATTGCGCGTAATCTCGCTATCCAATACGCGAATCAGCAGAGCATCTACCAGTTGCGCTCCACCATCGAACGTACCTTGCTCGATGGTGATTTCCCAGCCCTTCAGCAGCTAAGCGCAGAGCAGCGCAAAACGCTGAAAACGCTCTGTAAAAGCGTGCATCCACTCGATTTGAAGACCTTTTGCGAGCAGGCAGGCGTGAATGAAGCCGATTCTGATGCCGTCTATCGTCTCCTGCATAGTTTCACCGATCACGCACTCGCTTTCGATACCTTTTATGAAGGTCGGCGCGTCGTTTTTGTGCCGGAAGAAATCAAGGATGCTTTGCTGAATGCGCTGTCACGCGCCGGTCAGCCGTATCCGCAAGCCGGTCTACATATCCTGGCGGAGCCGCCACGACAGCAAGCGCAAGGTCTACCACTCACACTTTTTGATCTGGCCATCGTTGTGAATGCTGTCTACCAGCAAACCATTCAGCCGACTCAGGCAGGCACGCTTCCCAAGCGTATCACCAACAAGCTGCGCCCACTCACCAGTGGTCAGTCGCGCTTCTCTGGCTACCGCGACGAGGACAATTATCTCACCATTCTCTTTAGCACCGCGACGACCCTGGGTCTTATCCATTGTCCTCCTCCGCCCTTGTCGGATATGAAGCCGACCTACGAACCGGCCAACCAGTTGGAACAATGGTCGCAGATGACGCTGGTCGAGCAGGGCCGACTGCTTGTGCGTTACTGGTCGGAGTTTCCGCACAATGGCTGGCTCGACATCGTGGGCGAACTCTTTGCCCGCGACTACAACTTTCTCGACTACTTCACCTGGTCGCCTTTCCACCTGCGCAAAACGCTTGTGACCTACTTACAGCGTTGCATGCCGGAACAGTGGTATAGTATTCCCTCCCTGCTGGAAACTATCTGGCAAGAGGCTCCCTATCCGCAGCCGGTCTATGGTCGCCCAAAGACCAGAGTCACGGAGCGCGAACGCGAAAAGTGGATGCGCCAGCAGGGAGAAGTGTATATCGGCATGCTCGCCTCTTCGCTCTTTGAGTTCGGCATCGTTGATCTGGGCTACAGCTATGAGACGCCGGAGGAGGTGGCGGAGCATCACTACCATCCCGACGCCTTCATGCTCAACGAATTTGGTAGTCAAGTGCTGCTAGCAACGAAATCGGCAGAGCAACTGCTTACCGAGCAGAATGATCACGGCGCGGGGGCGAAGCACACGCTGATCGTGCAGCCCAATTTCGAGCTATTGATCCTCGAACCCGATATGCCCACGCTCTATAGCGTATTGCCGTTTGCGCAAGTTGAGCAGGTCAAGCAGGTCAGTCGTTTGACGCTGACGCGCAACTCTCTCTTGCGCGGCATGAGCAACGGTCTGGACCTTGAAACCATCCTGGCGATACTCAACAGGCATAGCCAGAAAGAGCTACCCCAAAACGTCGATTATACCCTGCACGATTGGGCCAGAGCCTATAAAGGCGCACGCATTTCAACCCCCGTCTTGATAGAGGTTTCCAGCGAAGCCATTGCCGACGAACTGGTCGGCTCAACCGCGCTCAAATCGCTCGGCCTGCGTCGTCTTGGGCCACGCGCGCTGGTGACATCCAAGGATATTAATACGGTGCGTAATGCGCTGGACAAAATCGGTGTCGCGGTTTCCTTCGGCGGGTCAACTACAGCCCAAAAGAGTTACGGCCCGGCGGAGGTCTTTACTTTCGACACGTCTCTATAAGCTGCATAGCCTGTTCACGCGCCCCCAGCTTGATCAGAGTCACAACCTGCTGGAAAATAGCATGATACAGGAGATTACGATAAAAAGCCAGCTTTTCATCCACCGCCTCTTCTATTACGCCCGCGACAGCACGATTCTGTTCCAGCCTGCGCAACTTTAGCACGAAGAAGGCCAGACGTAATAATTCAAAACGGCGTATCTGCGTCGCCGTGACCAGCTTACTGCGTAGCGGGGGCGTTATGGTGAGCGGCACGACATTGAAGCCGCTATCATCTATGAAACGATCATCATTGTGATTTTGCATATACATGGGCGACCTTTCGGATAAGGGAGCGTATTACCATTTGTTACTAAGCATTCTACCAGGCGGATGTGATGATATGGTTGAGAATCGGTGGATAGTGTGTTGAGAAAAAGCCATAATTCTTATCATGATGCATCGCCTGAGATTGCTCGTTATACAGAAATGAGAACCATGCAGCGAACCAGAGGGGCGAGGAAACGGCGGGAACAGGTAGCAGATACTGAAAAAATACGTTACCATGCTCGCGTGGTACGATATGTTGATAGTAAGAGCCATGATTGGCCCGACATATAGCCATTCTGTACTATTCAGCAGGTAAAGGGAGGATTTTTATGGCAGGAGACTGTTCTTTCGATATAGTATCGCAGTTTGATGAACAAGAACTGGTCAATGCTCTTGATCAGACGCGGCGTGAGGTGCAGACGCGCTTCGATCTGAAGGATACGAAGACGGAGATTACACATAGCAAGGACAGCATTACGATTGTGACCGCGAGTACGATGGCGCTGAAAAGCGTGCGCGACATTCTGGAGTCGAAGGCGCTGCGGCGCGGCCTCTCGCTAAAGATTTTCAAGCCGGGCAAGGAGGAAGAAGCCTCCGGCGGGCGTGTGCGCCAGATCATCCAGTTGCAGCAGGGCATCTCACAGGAACTGGCGAAAGACATTAGTAAGTTTATTCGAGACAGTCATCCAAAAGTGAAACCACAAATTCAGGGTGATGCCATTCGGGTCACGGCTAAGAGCCGCGATGAGCTACAGGCAGTGATTGCGTCACTGAAGCAGAAGGACTACCCGGTTCCGTTGCAGTTCATTAACTACCGGGGCTAGAGACGGGTCTCGGTACTTTAGTACCAAAACAAGTGTCCGTCTCATGGATTTGTAGTACCCTAGCTTCTGACTGGTAGTTTCTACTGGTAAAAGGGTCGCAAGTAGTCTCAGCAGCGATACCACAAACAGGGCTATTCGTGTATAGTAGGGGTGACCCCGTTGGTCGCCCTGTTCAAAAGCGGTTGCCCTGCTCAGCAAATCAGCCTGGCGGCAGACAAACCCTGTGCTATCGTTCGAGAAAGCGAATCGTTCATGCCTGGTGACAGACAAGTTTTTAATGCAGCCATCAATGCAGCCGACCGATACCGCTGGGATAGCCAGTGGGCGGAGGCAGCCCGTGAGTATCAGCGCGCATTGGCTGAGTTCCCAGACGACGCGACAGCACGCAGCGGGCTTGGCTTCTGTTACATGCAGACCAAACAATGGCAACAGGCGCTTGAGCAATACGAATACACTCTGAAACGCGACCCCAGCAACGTGATCGCGCTCAGCAAAACGGCTGAACTCTATGGCATTCTGCGCCGCCGTGAGGATGCCTACCGAGCCTATCTGCACCTGGCCGAGCTGTATTCGCAAGCGGGTCAGGGGGCACGTGCCGAAGCTGCATGGCAAAAGGCCGTACAGCTTGCACCGGAGAACCCGGAGCCGCATGAAAGGCTGGCCGGATACTACTTTGAGAAAAAAGACTTTGCCTCTATGGTGCAGGAGCGCCTGGCCGCGGCGCAAGGCTATTTTCTGCGTAACGAGTTAAATCATGCGCGGATGCAATGTGAAGAGGTTCTGCGCATTGATGCATCGAATAGTGAAGCACAGCAGTTACTCGCGCGCATTCTGGCAGACGACCCTGCCTCGCCCCATCCCGGCGGGGCAGCGCCTGCCGGAAACGACGCGCATTCTATAAGACAAACGGGCCAGCGAGCGGGATACTCCGGCCCACAGGCAATCACAGGTGGTTCGCAGGCAGCGATGTCGGCGAGCAATACAAGTGGAGGGAATTCTGGCATCATGGGTAACATGGGTAGCGCGGGCAACTACGGTGGGCCGGGTACACCGGGCACGCCCCTGGCAAACGGCAGTGGCCCCAGCAACGGTCCTCACAAACGTATTTCAGCAAGCCAGGTCACGAATATACTCAAGCAGGCCCAGGCGTTTCAGGCGCAGGGACGCTTCAACGAGGCCATTGACCTATGTGAGCAGATTCTCGACAGTGGTTTCGACCGGCCTGACGCGCAGTACTTTCTTGGTTGGCTCTACCAGGAGCAGCGTCGCTGGGATGACGCCATTCAGCGTTTCCAGAAACTTCTGAACGACCCGGATTATGCGCTTTCCTGCTACTACGCGCTCGGTCAGTGCTATCGGGCGCGCGGCGACCTGCGCACCGCCACTGTGCATTTCGACGAGGCAGTGGACCGCGTCAATCTGGACGCGCTCACGCTTGAGGAGTCCGACCAGTTGGTGCAACTCTGCCAGGAGGCGGCGGAGGCACATCGCATGCTGGGCGAACAGGAGCAGGCTCTCACCGTCTATAATGCCCTGCTCGGTTTCCTGCGCAGTCGTGGCTGGAATGACAAGGTGGCCCAGGTTGAGTTTATGCTCCAGCAGGCTCAGAACACGCCGCCTCCAGTCCGCCCTGCCACACCTCCGCCCAACCCACAGACCCCTTATGCAAATCAACAGGTGATGCCCCCTGGCGCGCCCGCGATCCCGGAGGCCCCCACAATGGCTATTAATATTGCTAACATGGGGCCAACGAACGCCAATGTCACACCGGCCACCCAGCAATCTATCCCGCCAGTGGCACCGCCGCAACCGTCCAGCAGCACCTCGATAACAGGCGAATTGCCCGACTGGCTGACCGGCATTTTAAGTGACGCGGACAAGACGCAGATCGCCAAACCCGCACAGCCGCAACCACCGGTTCTTCCCGTCTCTTCACCGGTCGTCGATCAGCCGACGGTGCAGCAACAGATACCGATGGATGCAATCTCGGCTCCAGCTGCCCCATCCTGGCTTGTTGGAGATGCGAAGCCCGCCAGCCCGGCACCCGCGCAGCCGGTTGATCCAGCAACGGTTGCACCACCCGCCGCACCACCGACGCAGGCCCAGACTGCTTCGCCCCCCCAACCGCTGCCGCCCGCCGCACCGCCGCAGCAGGCTCAGAGCGTACCGCCTGCGGCACCACCAGCGCCACCGGCGCAGCCCGTTGTTGCACCTGAGCCAACTGTTCGCATGGCTCCGCCTGCTGCACAGGTGGAGACTCCAGCAGCCAGCAGAACGGAGCCAAAGGTACCGGCAGCACCCCCTGTCGCACCGACGGCACAGGCGGCACAGGCAGCGCCTCCCGCGTCGCCGTTGCCCATCGACTCCTTCACGATACCGGCACCATCTAATGCCAGCACCGCTCGCCAGCAGCCGCGTGCGGAAGATTTGCTGGCACAGATGGCCGGGAAAAGCGGCATAGAAGGCAGTTTACAGCCGGGAGCCGACGCCATTCTGCTCAGTACCGTCGGACTACCCGAAAACGTGCGCCCGCAGGTCGTGCGCGCCATGCAGGACGTTCAAAACTATATCAATCATGGCTTGCTCAATTCGGCCACCGAGGAGTGCTTGCGCGTCATCGACATGGCTCCGCAGTACCTGGATGTCCACCAGGTTCTGTGCGAAATCTACGTGCGCCAGGGCCAGATTGCGCAGGCGGTCAGCAAATATAGCATCCTGGTCGATACCTATATTGTCAATGGGCGCATCGATGATGCTATCGCCATCTACCGGCGTATCCTGCAACTGGAACCGAACAATCTGACCTACCGCGAACGGCTCATCAATCTGCTCTCCTCCCAGGGCAATAAGGAAGACCTGCTGCGCGAGCGCACGCTGGCCGCCGAGTCCTACCTGCGTCTGGGCTACATGGATCGTGCCCTCACCGAACTGGAGCAAGCACTGCAAGAGAGTCCGACCAGCGTGCCGACGCGCCTGAACTATGCCCTGGCTCTGCAAAAGCTGGGGCGCACCCAGCAAGCGGTGGCCGAATATCAGCGCGTCTTGCAGGTAGACCCGCGTAACCTGACGGCGCTGGTACGCTGGCATATCGCTATGATTACGCGCATCGGCGCGCCCCGTGCCACCATGCTTGAAGTGCTGACGCGCATTCGCTGGCAGTTGCGTGGCGAGGGGTTGAAACATTATGACGCGGTAGTGCGCGAGTACAGTCACGCCGCCGAAAACTATCCCAATAACGCGGATGTGCATTTCTCGCTCGGTCAGTTCCATCAGCAGGCCGCGCTGTACGATAAAGCCATTCAGGAATACGACCAGGCCCTGCGTGACCGCAACTTCGAGGTGCTGGCGCGCATGAGCGAAGCACAGTGCTTCTTGAGCCAGGGCAAGCCGGAGGCAGCCATCAGCCAGTTGGAACAGGCCCTGCAAGCCGTGCGTCGCTCGCCCTCCGCCATCGAGCCATCTGTCTGGGCGGCGCGCCCACGCGAGGAAGGCGAAGAACATCAGGCCCCCGAAATAGAGATTTCCTTGACGCTGGCCAAAGCCTACGAGCGCACCGGGCGCTTCGAGCAGAAGCAGGCCATTCTGCGCCAGCTCAAGCAGACTCATACCAGCGAAGACGAGGTGGCCTCGGCGCTGGCCGAAATCTCCTCGCGTCAATCTGACCCAGAGACGGCTCTGCGCGAATATATGGAACTGGTGCGCCACTATCGCAGCAAACGCCAGAACGATAACGCCATCAACGTGCTGAACGAAGTGGTGCGGCTCGCTCCACAGGACCCGCGCCCACATAGCGAACTAGCCGACATCTATATCGGACGTGGCTTGCTCAATGAGGGCATCACGGAACTGCGTCTGGCCGCAGACCTCTACTTGCGCCAGAATCGCCTGGAGGAGGCCGCCGAGGCCTTGCAGCGCATCGGCAATATCTACGCCGACGCGGGCAATGAGGAGGACGCCATCACCAGTTTGAAACGCGCCGCCGAACTCAACCCGCGCTCGATGGACCTGTTGCGTGAGGTGGTTAGCTATTGCTACCGCCTGGGGCGACAGCAGGAGGCTATCAGCTATCAGTCCATTATCGCGCGTCATTACTATGAGACACAGCAGGTCAAAGAGGCCGTCGCAGCACTGCAACAACTGATTGCCATCGACCGCAACAACTTTGAAGCCTATGATATGCTCGGTCAGACCTACCAATCGGTCGGCGAATACGAGCAGGCCAGCCGTGTCTATCGCAATCTGGCGAAGATCAACCCCGACAGCCCCATAGCGCGCGAGCGCCTGGCAACGCTACAGGAGTTACGCTCAAAGTAGAAACTATCTACAATAATGGGAACCAGATGGGCTAACAACCATGCGCGGTTGTTGGCCCATCTGGTTTTTATTTATCGTCGTACCAGTTCTCCCTCTATCACTTCGTAGCGATAGGCATGTCGTAGCAGCGTATCGGGGATGCCGGTGAGTTCGGTGGTGGTCAGGAACACTTGCTCGTGTTTGATGATCTGTTGCAGCAGATAGGCACGGCGCTGCTGATCTAGCTCGCTGAACACGTCGTCCAGCAGCAGCACCGGCTCCTCGCTGGTGGTCGTGCGCATGAAGTCCAGCTCGGCTAGCTTGGTAGCCAGGGCGGCGGTACGCTGCTGGCCCCGTGAGCCATAGGTCAACATGTTGATGCCATTGACTAAAAACTCCAGGTCGTCTCGGTGCGGGCCGAGCAGGCAGACCCCTTGTGCGATCTCGCGTCTGCGGATGGCACGCAACTGGTTCAGATACTGCTGGGGAGCCTCAAGTGCGCTCCAGGCGGCATCGATAGTGAACGAGGGTTTATAAACTACCTGAAGCTGCTCACGCCCGTTGGTGATGGATGCTTGCAGAGAGGCAGCGGAGCGGTTGAGTGTGGCGATCATGGTCTGCCGCTCGTGCATCAGGTGATGGGCAAGCATGGTCAGTTGCTCATCCAGATAGTCGAGCATATTGGGGTCTTCCAGATTGTCGCGCACACGTTTGAGCAATGCGGCACGCTGCATGACGATCTTACGATACTTGACCAGTGCCTGGCAGTAGCGTGGCTGCACCTGGCAGAGCGCGCGGTCGAGGAAACGCCGCCGCTCGTCAGGGGTGCCATCCACGAGATGCAGGTCAGCGGGAATGAATAGCACTACTTTCATCTGTCCGATCAGTTCGAGTGTGCGTTTGGGCACGCCGTTCACCTTGATGCGCTTACGCGGCGTGCTGGCCGGTAGCTCAACGCCGATGGGCGAACTGGCCGACTTCACGAACGTTGGCGGGGTGGGATCGAAGAGCGCTATTTCAAGCTGCACTTCGCCATCGTGTCTGTGTACCGTTCCCTCCAGACGCGCGATATGTTCGGGTGCCCCCCAGTTGACCACCTCGCGGTCGCTGGCGGCGTGAAAAGAGCCGCCGGTAGCCAGCATTCCCACAGCTTCGAGCAGGTTCGTTTTACCCTGCGCGTTCTCCCCGTAGAGCAGGAAGAGGCCCGGTTGTAGCGCCAGTTCTAAATGATGATAATTGCGAAACTCGCTCAGTGTCAAGTGCGAGAGATGCATGATTTCCTATCAAAATAGCAAAAGCTCTGTCAAAAGCAGATTGCCATTTGACGAGCTATTGCTTACACAGTCCTGGTAGCAGTTACCCAATCATACACCATGAGATTGCAACTGTAAACAACCAGGTTGAGCAGGAAGAAAAATAAGACCAGCTTTGTCCACAGTGGATAAAGCTGGCTATCAGGCCCGTGTTTTGCTCAAGTTAGCGGTTGCTGCTCATAGGCATAATGACGTAGGTGTAGTCGGCGGCACCGACCGGGCGAATGACGCCGGGGCGAGAGGCAGATGTGACCTCAAGGGCCAGTTCGGGCGTATCCAGCACGCCCAGCACGTCTGAGAGATACTTGACGTTAAAGATGATCTGCTGATCCGGCCCATCGACGGCGGCGTTGATCGTGCTGACGTTGCTGCCGATGTCCTCGGCGGTCGCCTCGACGGTCAGTGTGCCCGCACCGATGCCATCGCTTTCGCCTCCGCTGATTTTGATGCGCGTGATGTTTGAGCTATCACGTGCGAAGGGCGTCACCGATTTGACGGCGGCGGCAAACTCCTTCGTTTCTACGGTGACGCGCGTGGTATAGTCCTTTGGGATGATCTGGCGGAAATTAGGGAAGGTACCTTCGATCAGGCGCGACAGCAGGTCAACGTTTTCCGTGTGGAAGAGAACCTGACTGCGGTTGGGCGTGACGATCATCTGCACCATGCCCTCGGACGGCAGGATGCGCGCCAGTTCGCTCAGTGTGCGTGCGGGAATGAGAATGTCACCGCGCGAGAGGCTATCGCCGGGGAGCGGCACGGTGCGCACGGCCAGACGGAAGGCGTCGGCGGCGGCGAAGGTCATCTTCTCGTTCTGCACCTGCACCAGCACGCTAGTCAGCACCGGACGCGAGTCGTCGTCGGCAGCGGCAAAAGCCACCTGGGCAATCATCTCTTTGAGCGTGGCGGAATCAATCTGCACCGGCGGCTCGCTCCCCTCGGTCGTCGGGCTGAGAGGAAATTCCGAAGGGTCCATGCCTTTGATGGTGGCGCTGGTGCGCAGACTTTTGACGTTCAATGTATAGGCATCTTCATCGGCGATAAGATCAATGGGCGCTTGCGGCAGGCTGTTCACCAGGTCTGAGATCAGGCGCGCCGGTACGGTCGTTGACCCCTCTTCATGAATTTGCGCCTCGATCCAGCAGTTAATGCCGATTTCCAGATTGGTCGCGTAGAGTTTTAAACGTCCATTATCGGTCGCCAGTAAAATATTGGCGAGAATAGGAAGTGTGCTGCGGCTTGAGACGGCATGACTCACCACAGAAAGACCCCGGCTCAAGTCCTGCTGTTTACAGGTAATTTTCACTGGCGTTTCCTCCAAGACCCTGACAAACATATCTCTCCCGCGCAGGGGTGTGATGAATCACACCCCTGCGCGGAGAAGAGCCACAACAAATAGAACGAATACAATACCATCTTCTTTTTGGCAATTGCGAAAGTAGTATACTCTACTCTGAAAAATAGAACAAGGTGGACAATACTATTTGGCGTACATCGTAGGGGCGTGATCAATCACGCCCCTACGAGGTCTTGGCACTCTCGGGGCGTGATCAATCACGCCCCTACGAGGTCTTGGCACTCTCAGGGCGTGATCAATCACGCCCCTACGGATGAGGCATTGCCGATTTTGAAAGTGAACATCCATTATTCCATCATAGAGCGCAGACGCGCCTTCCAATCGGCGGCATCGGCAGCACCGATGCTTTCTGCTGTCTCAACGACCCAGCTCCGCGTGCCGTCATCGCCGCGTGTAGCTGGCATTCGGGACTGACGTGGCTCTTTTGCATTCAGATTGCGCAAGGCGGTCTGCGCCGCCTTGCGGACATCCTGCACGGGGTCTTGCAGCAACGCTTCGATAGCCTCCTGTGCCTCTTTCACATTCAAGCGCCCCAACGCGCGCGCGGCGGCGGCGCGTTCATCTGAGGTTGGAGCCTGCAACGAGGGCAAGATGTCAGAGATCAGGCTATTGAGCGAAAGATCGGCGATCAGACGCAGTAATCGGCTCCGATGCATAGGGCGTACTAGCATGCGTAACGCCGCGCGGCAATCCTCACACATCTGCTCCTTATCACGAATCATACCTTTTGTGCGCGCTTCTGCGATGGCGACCTCCGGGGGCACCGTCACCGCGCCATAGAGAAACGGCTCAATCCAGTCCGCGACCTCCTCATCCTGGTCGGTGTATTCGTGTAGAGCGAGAATATCGGGGTAGTAACGCGCCAACCAGTGATAGAGGGCCAGCGTGACCTCAGCATCACGGGCAGCATAAGCGATCATGGCTTGCGGCAGTGGGCGGCGCGTCCAATCGGTGCGTTGCAGGCTCTTGTCGAGATGAATACCGAAGGCGCGCTGCAACATTGCCG
>DAOTVZ010000053.1:0-22577 GCA_034436045.1 Ktedonobacteraceae bacterium
GTTGCGGAGCTAAACGTGGGGCAAGCCACTCGTTTTGCAACGCCTACCATCTCTGGTACGCGCATTTTTGTGGGTACTTACGCAGGTATTACCGCCGTTAATATCGCTTGAAGCCAGGAGCTAGCTATGAGCATCAAGTTGGCGGCATAAGTACAGTGCGAAATCTCTTTCCTGTACTCTGCCGCCAACTTGATGTTTTATATCTTATGTGTCTGTGGAAATGGATAGTTCTCTGTGGATTAGATCACAGCTTTGCGAAAGGGCAATCCGTGTGCCTGTTTATGGCGTAGATAATAACAGGTTAATGTTCGCTTGATGCTTCTGATGCTGGCCGCTAATCTCCTTTGAAGAGGATAGGCCGATGGGCGGTATTTTTGTAGTCGGGCCTACAGAACTATACCGATTTACACCTTATGCTTGGAGAAGTGAGAGGGCATGGCACTTTTTAATTACAAAGAAACAAGTATTCTCTCTTGAAGAAAGGATGGGTATGGCAAGTCAGGTTCTTACCACGACTATTACGCGCCGTCTTGATCGATTACACTGGAGTCGTTTTCACACGTTGATTACTGCTGTACTGGGCATTGGTTGGTTGCTGGACGCTTTTGAGGTCAATATTGTTGGGAGTGTCTTGGGCATCATTCAATCGGTCTTCCATCTGAATGGCATTGAGGCATCCTGGGTAGTGAGTATCTGGTTGATAGGTATTATGGTGGGTGCAATTCTCTTTGGCTATCTGGCAGACCGTTTCGGACGCAAGCGACTCTTTGTGGGGACGTTGCTGCTATACTCGATCTGTACTGTTTTGAGTGCCTTCTCGCCGAACTACGCTGCTTTGATGCTCTTCCGTTTTCTCACGGCGATTGGTGTTGGTGCAGAATATACCGCGATCAATTCAGCTATCAGTGAGTTTATTCCGCCGCGACGACGTGGGAGTGTGAATGGGCTGGTGATGAATTTCTGGCCGGTGGGAGCGATGATTGCCGCACTGGTGAACCTCTTTCTGATCAATGCTCTAGCGCCTGCCATTGGTTGGCGTCTGGGTTTCGCTGTTGGAGCGATTGCCGCAGTCTTTGTGGTGTGGATGCGACGTAGCTTGCCGGAATCGCCGCGCTGGTTGCTAACGAAGGGGCGTGTGAAGGAAGCGGAAGAGGTTATAAAGGATATTGAGGAACGTGCTGGTCAGAGTGCAGGTGATGAGCTGGAACCCATTGTTGTTGATGGGACGGAGGCACAGCCGATAGTACAGCAGATTGTGGAACTGTTGAGGGAGTATCCGGGACGGCTCGTGCTTGGTTGCCTGCTTGATCTCTCAGAAGCTTTTGGCTACTACGGTATGTTTGCTTTTCTGGCCCTGGCGGTACTTCCAGCGGTAAACATTCCAGCTACCTCAATTCCCTGGTTCTATTTCCTGGGCAACGTGGGTGCCTTTTTTGGAGGACTGTGCATGTTGCTGGTGATAGATAGGCTTGGGCGCAAGATTACTGTGCCAGTTTTCTACGCGCTGGCGGCGGTGACGACGGTGCTACTCGCGCCTGCGACGGCGACGCATAGCAGTCTGGTGGTATTGCTGGCCTTTCTGATTTCCAACTTTTTCGCAACGGGGGCGTGGACGAGTGCCTATCCAACTTTTTCTGAGATTTTTCCCACGCATTTGCGCTCGACAGGGATCGGGCTGTCGATTGCGGTGGGGCGGATTGGAGCAGCTTTGAGTGCGCCTTTATTGCTGTGGATCGTGGGATGGGAGGGTATTGCAGGCGCGTTAGCGACGTTGGGGGCGCTCTGGCTGGTCGGCGCAGTTGCTATGATTCCCTGGTATTTTCGTGGAGTGGAGGGTGCTGGTATGCCACTGGAGAAGATGGTGTGCTTGCCTGCCGAAGCTGTTGGTGACTAGTTATTAGATGTTAGCATTGCGTTCTTTGTGATGGCACAGGCGCAGGAATGAAAGGAGCGGGCGATGCCCCGACAAGCGCGTAGCCTCACCACGCGGTCATCAGCGGTAATGAGTCCTGATCCACCGATATTGCCGCTGATTGCGCTGGATACGTTGTGGCTGCAAGTGACGGGTACACTATGTAATATTGCCTGCCGTCACTGTTTTATCACGTGTGGTCCGAAAAATCGCACACACGAGATGATGAGTGTTGAGCAGGTGCGTGAGGCACTTGAGCAGGCTGACCAGTACGGTGTGCGTGAATATTATTTTACGGGAGGTGAGCCGTTTTTACATCCTGAGATAAAGACACTGATTATGATGGCGCTGAAGCTGGGGCCGTTGAGTATTCTGACAAACGGTATTCTGATCGATGATGCAATGGCGGCATGGTTGGGAGAAATCTTTCGTACATCGTCTTACACGCTGGACTTGCGCGTCAGCCTGGATGGGTGTACGGAGCAGGAAAATGATCAGATACGCGGTAAAGGGACGTTTCGGCGGATTCTGACGGGGATAGCTTGTCTGGCGCGGCATGGTCTGAATCCTGTCATTACCGTGACGGAGTTGCATCAGAAGCTGCACGTGAATCAGGAGCGCGTGGCCTTTGTTGAACTGCTACATTCGCTGGGACTGGATCAGCCGCGCTTGAAGTTTTTACCTACGTTTCTGCTGGGACGTGAGGAGCAGCGCACACGGCCCTACCGTGAGGATGAGTTGCTGCACGAGGGCGACCTGCGCGAGGGCGAAGAAGAGCGGCTGCAATGTAGCAGTTGTCGTATGGTGACTGCGAACGGCGTCTATCCCTGTCCGCTGTTGATTAATGTACCTGGCGCGAGGATGGGAGCGACGTTGCAGGATGGGATGCGTCCTGTGGCGCTTGCCTGGCAAGCCTGCTATACCTGTCATCTCTACGGTGTCACGTGTCGAACCTGAGCAAAGAGGATGCTGTCATACGAACAGAGCGGAGGAAAGCTAGTTTTATGGAACGTCCACCTGTACAGGTACTACCAGAGACGGAGCGGCTAAGCTGCATTGCGGTGTTTGGAGGATGCTATAACAACTATTTAGCGCTGGAGGCGACGATTGCCGATGCGCGACGGCGTGGAGCGCAGGCGTTATTCTGTCTGGGCGATATGGGTGGCTTTGGCCCGTATCCTGACCGGGTGTTTCCGTTGTTGTGGAAGAACGAGGTGTTCTGTATTCAGGGTAACTACGATCACAGTATCGGGAATCGGTTGAACGATTGTGCCTGCGGCTATACTGACCCGCGCGATAACTATTATGCGCAGATCAGCTATGACTATACGTTTACACACACTTCTGAGCTGTATAAGGACTGGCTGCGCGATTTGGCACCGCAATGCCGTTTTACGTTCGCCAATCGACGACTGTTGCTGGTACATGGTTCGCCGCGACGGGTGAATGAGTTTCTGTGGGAATCTACGTCGCCTGATCGCTTTCTGATCAAGCTGCTGGATGATTACGAGGCTGACGTGCTACTGTGTACGCACACGGGCATTCAGTGGAAGCGAGAATTGCCAGATGGGCGTCTGGTGGTCAATGTTGGAGCTATCGGGCGTCCGCCTAATGACGGCAAAACAACGGTCTGGTATGCTCTGCTGACGGCACTGCCGAGGGAGCAGTTGACAGACCCTTATCTGATGTGTGAATTGCTACCTGTCGCATATGATTATGAGCGGCTGGCCGCCGATATGCGAGAGGAGAAGTTGCCAGAGGAGTTCATCGAGACGATAGTGAGTGGATGGTGGACGACTTGCCTGGAGATATTGCCGCATAAGGAACGGAGTAGAGGTCGCTATTAGCTTGATTGAGCATCCGTAGAGCGGGTGAGGAAAAGGAGACTTATCGTGATAGAGGTTTTGAAGCAGACACGCAGTATCTGTCCCACGTGTGGTGAGATTGTACCCGCGACCTATGAGGTACGCGCCAACGAGCGGGTATTTTTTAGTCGCACCTGTTCTGTACATGGGACACTCGATACCGACCTTGGGCAACAGGCCGCTTTCTATCGCCGTTCCTTTGAGATTGAGCGTCTGATGATTGAAAGGTATGGTGATGGAGGAGATGCAGATATTTCGCGTGGACTATCGCCATTTCCTCTGCGCAAGCCTGCCGGCCTGGCGATTCTGGAGATTACTGAGCGTTGTAATCTCACCTGTCCTATGTGCTATGCCTTTTCCAGTCCCTCTGAGCGAGATTACACGCTGGAAGAGATCGAGCGACGCCTGGATCAGTTGATAGAGGTCGAGGGCAAAGGGATTTCGTTGCAACTCTCTGGGGGTGAGCCGTCGGTGCGCAAAGACCTGGAGCAGATTGCCGCGATGGTGAAGCGGAAGGGTTTTGCGCACCTGGAAATGGTGAGTAATGGCATTCGGCTGGCGCGCGAGGCTGATTTTGCCGAAAAGCTGGTGCGGTGGGGGTTTACGTCGGTCTATCTTCAGTTTGATAGCACGCGGCGCGAGGATATTCTGGCGTTGCGTGGTGAGGATCTGTGGGATGTGCGCGAGAAGGCGATAGCTGCGCTTGAGCGAGCCAAGTTGCCTTCGACGCTGGCGGTCTCGCTGTATGATGGTCTGAACACGGATCAGATTCAGCAGGTGGTGCATTTTGCATGGCAACATCCTGATACGGTCTGTGCAATTGCCTTCCAGGCAGCAACACCTTTCGGGCGCTTTGAGGTGCGGGATGAAAATGGGCAGGTGCGCGTGCCGCGCAAACTGCGCATGCCGGAGATTCTCCAGTTGATTGAGCAGCAAACGGGTATTTCACAGGATTTGTTCTTTCCGGTGGGAGAAGGCTCGCCGCTCTGTAATGCCTTCACGTTGCTCAAGTATACGAAGGATGGCTACAAGCCGATGGCTCCTAATTTCACGTTGAAGGAGTTTATGGATGTGATGGGGCCACGGCCTAATATGACCTTGCGTGTGCTGACCCAGGGCCGTTCTGCTGTGTTACCATATATTGTGACGAACGTAGGAGGTAGCCTCAAACTCATTAAGACGCTCTGGCCGCATATCGGTACCGACCCTTCGTTCTGGACGAATCGTAAGACGCTCACGTTGTTCGTGAAGCCCTTTATGGATGAGAGCGATATCGATATGAGCCGTATCGAACGTTGCTGCTTCCATAACGCTTCGCCCAGGGGGGTGATGTCCTTCTGCGCCCTCAATGCACGTATGCGCCCGGCGCAGCCACATGCGCCGGAGAGCGTCTTTGTGCCTCTGCCTACGCGACGCGCTAAGGGGCAGCCTGTTGGAGACTAGCAGGTTGCTTACCGAGAATCGTGTGCCGAAGCTTAATGTAGCACAGGTGTGGGAAATTACCGCACGTGCGTCGAAGGCGATGCCAGGGGAAATTGTGATGCTGTAACAAAAGGAGACACGGCGAGTTTGAGCGAAAGTAAAGTCTTAATACACATTATCATGGATGTGGAGGAAATGCCTGGTTTGATGAAACCTTGACGGAGGTTTCGCGTAATCATAAATTGATGTGTTTTTCTGTTCGCATCAATTTAGCCGCGAATCTTTTGAAGGGAAATAAACATGCTGAATAGTTTAGGGCACGCGCTCTATCGCTGGCGATTGATAGTGTTACTTACCGCGTGTGCGCTCACGTTTGTGGCCGCTATTTATGGTAGCGGCATTTTTCATGCTTTAAGTGGGACGACCTCGATTGTGGACCCCAACAGTCAGTCTGCGCAGGCACAAATGTTGCTTGATAGCAAGCTTAATACCGGTTCTGTAGATGTGGTTATTTTGATGAGCAGTCCATCGCTACGAGTTACGGACCCTGCTTTCGCGCAAGCGGCACTTCGGTTGATTGATCGGCTCAAGAGTCGGCCAGAAATTCGCTCGATTACCTCGTATTATTCGACACACTCGGCAGATTTTATTTCACATGATGGGCATGAAACATTAGTTTTGCTGCAACTCACGACGGAGCAGAGTCAGGAGAAGAGTTATGCTGCTATTGCGCCGTTGATTACTTCATCGGTGCTGCGGCTGCAAGTGGGAGGTAGTGTTGTGGCCGACCAGCAGTTCAGCGCGCAGGTGAGTAGCGACCTGGCGCACGCGGAAAGCGTTGCTTTACCGATCACGCTATTATTGTTGGTGTTTATTTTTGGCGGATTAGTGGCGGCGATATTGCCATTATTGCTTGGAGGGGTAGCTATTGCTCTGGCTTTTGCGCTGTTACGAATTTTAGCGAACTTTCTGGATGTATCAAGTTTTGCGATTAATGTGACCTCGTTTATTGGCCTGGGGCTGGCTATCGATTACTCACTCTTCATCGTGACCCGCTTCCGAGAAGAGCTGGTCATTGATGAAGGTGATGTGCAGAGGGCCTTGCAGCGCACGATGGCGACGGCGGGGCGCACGATTCTGTTCTCCGGCCTGACTGTTGCTACCAGCTTGATGGCGTTGTTGCTCTTCCCTGAGATATTGTTGCGTAGCATCGGGATTGCTGCGATTGCCACAGCGTTGATGTCGATGCTGGCGGTGTTGCTGGTTTTGCCGACGTTGCTAGCCCTGCTGGGAAGACATGTGAACGCGCTCTCGTTCCGCCGCTTGTTCAGGAGGACACGGCGCGCGGAAGTGCGGCGAGGTTTCTGGTACCGACTCTCGTACTTTGTGATGGGCTGGTCGATACCGATTACAGTGATGACGATAGCATTGTTGCTCTTTCTTGGTTCGCCCTTTCTGCGAGCTAAATTCTCCACTGCTGATGAGGGTATGCTTCCGCCCGATGCCTCTTCGGCTATCGTGCTGAGTCATCTGAAGCATGATTTCACCAACCAGAACGATACAGAGATTGATATTGTCGTGCGAACTCGTGGTGATGCCACTACGGCTAGCAATCTGAGCCTGCTGGCGATATACACACAGCGCATTCAGAAACTCACGAATATCGCCAGTATTACCAGTCTGGTGAATGTTGATCCGCGCCTGACGCTGGCGGAGTACCAGCAAATCTATGCACATCCGGCGGCGGATCCACAGGTGTCCGCAGTGGCGAGCCAGTTGGCGAACCATAATCTCTCGAAGGTTATTGTCATGACCAATGCGGCCTTCGATTCAACGGAGGCAGTAATGTTGGTGAAGCAGATACGGTCTATCGCGGCTCCCGGCGGCTTGACGGCACTTGTAGCAGGAAAGACGGCGGAGCAGATGGATTTGTTTGCCAGTTTACGAGCCACGATTCCTTATGCCTTACTGGTGATGGTGGGAGCGATCTTCCTGTTACTCTTTTTGATGACCGGTTCGCTTGTGATGCCTTTGAAGGCCGTAATTCTGAATATTCTCTCACTTTCGGCTACTTTTGGCGGTCTGGTCTGGATTTTTCAGGAGGGCCATTTGCATTCCCTGCTCGGTTTCCAGTCGGTGGGTAGTCTGGATAGCACACAGCCGGTGCTGATTTTTGCGATTGCTTTTGGGCTATCAATGGATTATGAGGTTTTTTTACTATGCCGTATCAAGGAGCAGTTTGACGTGACGGGTGATAATCGTGAGGCGGTGGCGACAGGTTTGCAACGGACGGGGCAACTGATTACAAGCGCGGCTCTATTGCTGGCAATTGTGGTGGGTGCGTTTGCGACTTCGCACCTGTTAGAGATTCAACAGATTGGTCTGGGGGTAGCAATTGCTATTTTGATGGATGCGACACTGGTACGCATGCTACTGGTGCCATCGATGATGAAGTTGCTCGGTACCTGGAACTGGTGGGCACCGCGCCCATTGCAGGTATTGCAACGACGTATTGGCCTGAATGAAGGAGGCGAGGTAGTGGACGAGGAAACATCTGTGCATGAAACGGTAGAGATTTCATAAGGTGGTGGCATCTCGATCATGGAAACTTTCACATGATCTTCCAATATAGTTCCAACGAAGTGACCTTATACTCATGATCGTCGGGCGGAGGCGTTAACGATAGTACAGCGATTAAAGCGCGAGCTGATCGTCGGATCGCTGCTCTTCTTTGGTACGACTGGCACATTAATCGCGGGCCATACGTTCGGGTTCACGCTGGCGGCACAGAGCGTGCATAGTACGACTCCCCCCACAACGGTTAGTGCTACAAAAACTGCCACCGCTACCAGCACGACAGCGAACAGTACCTAGACGCAAAGCGGTGGTATAGTTTTGGATCATCCAGCAGATGCGCGCCGAACGGGTGATGGCACCGGTGCTGATAGCAATGCAGTAGAGCTTTTTGGTGAGATCGTCCTTACAACAAGACGGCGCGGGAAAGCCCCGCTCTTTCAAGGCGGGGATGAGAGCGCCGTTCCTTGTTGGAGAGAGGTGTGGGGGGAATTGTTGACAAGGATGTTATATCGACTATACTATCTACATGAGTGAGGAAAAATACATTCATGAACAGCATAGGGTTCACCATCTCCTCTCTTACATTATCTTCTGTCCGAAGCGACGGCGCAAGGTACTGGGAGGGGAAGTCGCTGACCGTTTGCAAAAGATTATTCAGCAAGCAGCAGAGGAACAAGGATGGCAGATTGTAGAGCTGGCTATCCAACCAGATCACGTGCATCTCTTCATTCAGACGAACCCCTATACATTGTCTACCGATATCGTCCGGCGTATCAAAGGGCGTTCCTCTCATCTGTTGCGGGAAGAATTTCCCCACTTGCTGAAACTTCGCTCTTTGTGGACTGGGGGCGGAAACTCATGGGTTGCTGTGGCCGTCATGAAGAACGAAGGTGGAGGGAGAGTGCTTGCCACATGTGCTCGCACGATGTTGTTGATGGGTTTGCCGAGAGTGGCTAAAGCTTGCAAGAGGACACCAGCGACCGGTTCGAGGTGGCAGCGTATGGGACGTATAGACGGTGAAGAGGTGCGTACCCAATCGATGATGGTGGCGGGCAAGAGTTGGGAGGGATGGCGAAAGACACCCCCGGCCAGTACCAAAGGAAAAGATGTACCTTCGAGGCCAACGCGACGAGCGGCGGCCTGGGCGTATTGTCCCAGCGCTCGACCATGCTCACGCACAATGGTGAGCGCGACAGCATCACCGGCTTGAGCCTCATCTAAGAGGATGGGGGCCAGATAGCGTACTTGTTTGAGAGGGCGTATTGCGCGGCTGGTAAATAGATGGAGAACCTCTTCTACTGTATTGAGCTGGAAAAAGTCGAGGACCCGCTGCGTGAGCGAGGTAGGTGGCTCGATGCCCAGTTCGGCGCGGTAAATGGCATTCAGGGTTTTCTGGCCCAGGTGCCCTCCTCCCCCTACCTGATTTTGCCAGGTACTTGAATGCCAGACACGTCCGTCAGGAGCGCGCGCGCCGGTACATGCGCCAGTGCCACAGACTACTGAGACACCGATGCCGTCTGATGTGGCGGCATACAGAACACCGAGAGCATCATTCTGTACGTGAATGATGTGACCAAAACTACGTGCCTGCATGGCGTTATGTAAGAGAGTAATGTCTTCGGGCCAGTCAGCTCCTGCCATATTGAAGACGGAGCAAGCCAGTTCGTCGGCGCTGATTCCGGCATCATACAAAGCTTTTGTGACTGTTTCCTCGATGTGATGGAGTGCAGCGCTGACGGTGTCGTGGTGCTCTTCGTCGGGAGGGGTGTTGTAGATGTCTGTGCAGCCGCCGCGTGCCGCGCTTAGAATGATGCCATCCGTATTTGCGACCAGTGCGACGGTCTTGGTATTGCCACCATCGACCGCGAGTACATACTGCATTGCGGCTCTCCTCTTAGTGTAGCAGGCGTTCAGGAAGATAGCGACAGTGTGCGGCGGCCATCTCGTCGTAGAGAGCTTCGGCGGTGTGTAGCGAAAGGACGAGGGGATGACTGGCTAGGGCGCGAATGGCGTCAATGCGGCGACCGCTCCAGGCAGCTTCGGCGGTGAGCGCCTGGTATTCGGCCAGCATCTGTACAAGACCCAGAAGATGGCGGGGCAAATGTCCTTGAACTAAGGGAGTAATGCCATTGTGATCCACGTAGCCAACGGTTTCAACGACGAGATCGTCGGGGAAGTCCGCGAGGGAGCCGTGATTGGGAACGTTCACGTAGAGAATTTCTTTACGATCATTATAGATAGCGTCCATAACATCGATGGCCAGCTCCAGTTCGTTGATGCCGCCACGTGAGCGAGATGGATCGAGTTCAGGAAGTTCGCGCGCGGCCTGTTCACGATAATGTGCCCAATAGTCGTCGGTATGCGCCATGATATCCTGGGCGCGTGTAGTTGGTTTTTGTTGCAATTCAGCTAATATTTCGTCTTTAAAATAGTAGTACTGGAAGTAGTGATTGGGGAGCGCGCCCATCGTGCATGCCAGTTGGAGCATGCGCAAGTCTTGTCGCGGCAGGGTGGGGGTGTGTTGCTGCTGTACGTAAGCCTCTTGCAGTAACGCGATAAAATCCTGGCCGTTATAGAGGTGGCGCACCGACCAGGAACCGTGATTCAGGCCGACGGATACAGCGTCCAGGAATTGTGGATTCAGGCCGAGCAAGTGTGCGAAGTAGTTATTAGAGTCGATAGGGCCTTCACAGAGAGAGACGATGGGAATGGTGCTGTGATGTGTAATAGCTTCGGAAACGATATTGATAGGATTGGTGTAGTTGAAGAGGCGGGCTTTGGGGCAGCAGGCTTCCATATCGGCGATTATCTCTTGCATGATATGGATTGAGCGCAAGGCCATAAAGAAGCCACCAGGCCCCTGGGTTTCCTGACCAATGATGCCATATTTGAGCGGGATGCTCTCATCCAGGTAACGTGCCTCAAAACCGCCGGGGCGAAAACTGGTGAGGACGGCATCACAGTCGCGTAAGCCGTCGCGACGGTTAGTGGTGATGGTGATTGTCAGGTCGAGGCCGCGCGCACGGGCCATCTTCTGAGCGATGGTCTGGACGATAGAGAGATGCTCTTCGTCGAGATCGATGAGTACAACCTCGGAGCCATCAAAGTTTTCGCCTTGCTGGACGAAGGAGGCCATAGTGCCTGCGGCGCGTGTGCTGCCGCCGCCAATATATGCGAGCTTGATGCGGGCCATCAGAAAAATCCTCTCCAGGTTAAGGGTTAGTGGGCTTTTATTGTACGAGGAAGAGATAGTGGCTGTCAATAATGCTGCGTGCTATGAAAATTTGAGAGGAGTAGTGCGCATTCTATGAAAAGGTGACTCCTTCAAAGCGAGCCGGAGGAGTCGCCTTTTTATCATTCTTTAGTAGAATAGGCAGATTTAGAGAGCACCGGTGCTGCGCATCAGGCCGCCGTCGATGAAGAAGGTTGAGCCGGTGACGTAGGAAGAGGCGTCGGAGGCCAGGTAGACAGCGAGTTTGGCAATTTCTTCGGGCTGACCGACGCGATGGAGCGGAATTTCGTCGAGGAGGGCTTGCCATTTCTTCGGGTCTGCCTTGACATCGGCGTCGATGGGGGTATCGACGGCACCGGGACCGATGTTGTTGACAGTGATGCCGTAGGGAGCCAGTTCGAGACAAATAGTGCGCATGAGCATACGCAAGCCGCCTTTGGCACAGCAGTAGGGGACGTTTTGTGGCATGGGCAGGTCTTCATGCACCGATGAGATGTTAATGATGCGACCGGTGATTTTGCGCTTGACCATTTCGCGAGCCGCGAGCTGGGCGCAGAAGAAGGGGCCTTTGAGGTCGATGCTCAGCACACGATCATACTGCTGTTCCGTTACATCAAGGAAGGGGCTGTGAATTTCCATGCCAGCATTGTTGACGAGAATGTCAAGCTTGCCGAATTGTTCGACGGCTTGCTGGATGAGATGGGAGGCCTGCTGGTATTGTGAAACATCGGCCTGGATAACAATAGCTTTGCCGCCATTGCTGGTAATGGTCTGGTGAACCTCTTCAGCTTTATCCTGCGCGTGGGCATAGTTGATGACGACTGAAGCGCCCTCACGGGCGAATTCAATGGCGATGGCGCGACCAATGCCACTGTCTGACCCGGTGATGACGGCGACTTTTTGTTCTAGTTGCATTGTTCAAATGTCCTTTCAGTTTTTTCACGATCTTCTGTAGAGTCTATTTCTCTAGTTTTAAGACGTGAAGAGGTTGGTGTCAGTTTCAGGCAAGAAGCGTAGGAAATAGCGGCCTCTTGCTTTATTCGTCGTGTTCTTTGAGAAAGACCTGTCCAGGCGAGGGGTGTTCTGTCGTGTGTTGTTCCATGGTGGGAGGGTGCGCGCGTTCCAGGGGCAGGTGTTGATGATGATAGAGGCGATTGGAGAGCATGGCATGATTAGCGGTCATAGCGACTTGCATGGATTCTATAAGATGTTCGAGTTGTTGGAGGCCGGTGAAGAGTTCTTGCAGGTTGATGGTGTGATGCATAGAGGCAAGGTCGGGGTTATAGGTATGGAGTTGTTCTTGCGTCAAGTCATCGCGTATCTCATGCAGGCGAGCGGAGACGTAGTGTTCCAGGTTGGCGACGGCAGTGCGCAAGGAGTTGTCCAGCACAGAGATTCGTTCATCCAGGACTTTACCGATGACATCCACGAAATCTTCCCAGGGCAGTTCTGTTTGTACTTCAATAGCCTCGAATCCTGGCTGACTTTCGTGTTCTTGCAAAGGCCCTGTTTGTTGTGCGGGGCGATGTGTCTGTTGCAGGAGTTGTTCGACAGCGAGCAGATGGGCGGCCAGGGTGCGCTCGATTAATGATTCCATTTGTTGTTGGTGGTGGTGTTGCCGTACCATGATCTCGTGGCTGAGGCGCTGAGACAGGTGAGGTTGTAGTTTTTCCAGGTTTTTTATAACTGTTTCACCAATTGTTTGCTGTTGTTCTGTCTGTCCTTGCGTCAGGATGCGGAGAATGTCCTGGTGCTGCTGGGCGAGTTGTTGCTCAAGAGCGTTGCGAAGATACAGGATATGTTGTTCAAAGGAATGCTCTAGCTCTAGACGTTGCTGAGCAAGCTTTTGTTCGACAATAGTGTTTAGTGCCTGGATTTCGTCTTTTGTAAATGTCATCAATAAAGCCCCCTGTGCTTGTGTGTCTACCCGTTGCATGGCTGCCGATGCCTGGCGGATATGGCTGGTACGTAGTATGGTACAGTTGCCGTGTTGTGTCAATACTACAGGCAAACTGGGTAGCTACTTTCGTCATTCACAATGGGAAGAGAAAGATGGGTAATATTGCGTATGTTTTGTGTGTGAACTGAGGCAATGGTTGGACATTAACGGTAGGTGTGGCTATAATGATAGCAGAGTACCACAAAACGAAGCTGTTTTTGATTAGCTCTACTGAAGGAAGAATGTATGCCACGCGCCATTGATTTTCATGTTCACCTGCCGACGACCGAATTTATACAGGTCACACTTGGGCCTTATGCCAGGGCAGCCGAGCGATTTTTCCGCACCGAGGTGAAGCTGAAGGATATAGAGCAGATTGCCGCCGATTACGCGGAACTTGATATGATAGGTGTTTTGCTGGCCTGGGATGCAGAGACCGCGACCGGCTTGCCACCGCTGGGCAATGATTATATTGCGGAGATTGTTAAACGGTATCCGAAGCAATTTGTGGGTTTTGCCAGCGTTGACCCGCATAAAGGGAAAGCGGCCGTAAAAGAGATGGAGCGCGCTATCAAAGAACTGGGGTTGGCTGGCGCGAAATTCCATCCAGGGGTACAGGCATTTTATCCCAATGACCCGACCTTCTACCCTTTGATGGAGAAGATTCAGGAACTGGGGGTACCAGCACTCTTCCATACCGGCACGAATGGCCTGGGTGCGGGTGTGCCAGGGGGTATGGGCATCAAGCTTGATTATACGCGACCCATTTATCTTGACGCACTGGCGGCAGATTTTCCGGGGCTGACGATTATCGGTGCGCATCCTTCCTGGCCCTGGCACGAAGAGATGATTGCGATTATGCAGCATAAGACGAATGTGTTCAATGATCTTTCTGGCTGGTCGCCGAAGTATACGCCGGAGTCGTTGCTGCGCGAGGCGGCGACGCGGCTGCAAGATCGTTTCCTTTTTGGCTCGGACTATCCGTTTATTACGCCGCAACGTTGGATGAAGGATTTTGAGACGCTCAAGATAGAGTTTAAGCCAGAGGTGCGGGAGAAAATTTTCTGGAAAAATGGGCAGAAATTGTTGGCGCATACCGCTATTGGGAATATGCAGTTTTCTTCGTAGACAGGAGCCGATGAGGTAGAGCTGGCGGAAGCACGTCTATGCAAATGGTATTTGGAGCCATGCAGGAACCACGCGCGTTATAGCTAGCTGGCTATGAAGGAGAGATGCTGTGGTCATTACGCTGCTCCTGGTGGGCGTTGCCGTTGGCTTTGCGTGGAATCTGGGAGTGCATTATACCGGGGCGGTGATGGGCATGCCCTATGCGGCGCGTTCGATTGCGCTCTGGCCAGCGCTGATATTGATTGCGATTTTGACTATTCTGGGGGCGACGTTCGCCAGTAGCGGTGTTGAAGCGACTGTGGGGCAACATATTATTAGTGATCAATTGGTGAAGGTGCCTGATGCACTGGTGATCGTGCTGGCCGCCGGATTGTTGACGCTGCTATATAACTATTGGAAGATACCTACTTCGACAATACAGATACTGGTTTTTTGTGTGGTTGGAGTAGGACTGGCGGGGCATATCCCGATTGAGTGGCAGACGATTGGCAGGCTGGCGGTGGTATGGGTATGCGCGCCTGTGGTTGCTTTTGGGTTGGGATTTCTTTTTACTCGTCTGCTCGACTTGCTTGTACCGGTGGAGTTGGCCCGTGCGCAAACGCAGGCGCAGACTGAGGAGGCGGTAGAGATGATGAAAAGCCGCTCCTGGTTTGCGCGAGCGTTTCCGGGGGTAGCGCTTGCTTGGCAGATGGTTTCTGCGAAAAAGGGGTTGGTTTCGCAGGTGACGGTGATTGCGTTGCGTTTTTTGCCGCTCTTGCTGGTATGTGTGGGGATGGCGGCCTCATTCGTACTGGGGGCCAATGATGTGTCGAATGCGACGGGTGTCTTTATCCTGACGCATTTATTTTCGTTCACGCTGGCTGGATTGATTGGAGGCATGGCGATGGCGGTCGGGGCGTTGACGTGGGGACGGCGTATTCTCAATACGGTGGCGTTTGATGTGGTGAAGATGGATCTGACGATGGCGAGCGCGGCGCAGGGAGTGCAGGCGCTGGTGGTACTTGCTGCTGTCATGCTGGGCTTATTTACATCAATGAACCAGGCGTTGATAGGAGCGATGGCTGGTACGGGACTGGCACGGGGCCGCGAGACGGTGCAGCGCAAGCAGATGGTAGGCATTCTACGGGGGTGGCTGATAGGGCCACTTTCTGGTCTGGCGCTGGCCTTTGTTCTTGAATCACTGATGCGGTTTGTGCTTCATCTGGGGTGATGGCATCTGGAGATAGGACACACTAATGAGGTGAGTCTGGCACTCTATCGCTGCCTGGGTTTTGAGCCACATGACTGGCGTTACCTGATGACCAGGTGGGTTGAGCGATAGTCGCGCGTTTGGCTTTGATTACACAGGCAGGCTTCTATATTTATTATAATATTACGTTCTGCGATGCTTGCGGGCCTCATAGGAATAAAGCATGAAGCTGAGATTGGTTCCTACGGCGCAAAGGATGCCTAGACTAATGAAGAAGATACCCCATGGACTGCCTGGATGATCTAAGAAAGCTCCGACGCCGAAGCAGAGCATGGCGAGGCACAGGCAGAGCAAGCCGATACCGATGAGGCGGCTTGAGTGATAGAAATGTGCAGGTTCTTGATGTGAAGGTTTACTCATGGTGATGTTCCCCTGGCTGTTCGGTTGTCCTTAATGTTGAATGTAGTTGGCTAATACGTATTATACATTACACACATGACTGGGACTGAATGTTTCACACAAGGAGATGGTCATGGGATGGGGGTAAAGTAATTCAGTGTTTTACTGGTATATACATCTTGACAACTCAATCAAAACAATGTACGCTATAAGCATGGTAATATTTTTTTCTTGTTCCCGATGAAGGGGTAAGAGTTCTAAATCGGGGCGGTCGGTATAGGGTGAGACTCCAGCAGAAAGGGGGTGGCTCTTCACCAGGAGAGGACACAAGACCATAACACCATGTTGTTCAGGCAGGCAGCATGATGTATTTCCTCATCATATGTATCTCCTCGATAGAACTGTCAGGAGCGAAGAGTTCCTGTCCTGCCTTTGCTCTAATCTAGAGTGCTACGCGGCCTGCAAGGAGGTAGAACATGCCAGGTTACTCGATCTGGACTGCACTTGTGTTAGCTATCTGGGCCTATATAGGTATTGTGACGGCGCTGGGACCCGGCCTCTGGTGGCAAGAGGCGCTCATTTCGGGTTTTGTAACAGGCGTCATTGTGGGTAATATTCCGCTTGGCCTCACCGTTGGCGCGAGCCTAACACTGCTGTCACTTGGTTTGTGGACGTATGGAGGTGCAACTATTCCTGACTTCCAGACAGGAGCGATAGTGGGTACCGCCGTTGGTGCGCTAGCAGGAGGCGGAGGGAACGGGTTTGCCGCAGGGTTTGCGGTTGCCATTCCTACGGCGCTCCTCATGACGCAACTCGATGTCCTGGGGCGCGCGGTTACGACCATTTTCATTCACGGCGCAGACCACTATGTAGAAGAAGGCAATGAGCGCGGCGTAGTGACAATGCATCTGCTAGGGCAACTGCCCTGGGGACTGACACGCGCCATCCCTGTCTTTCTGGCGGTCTGGTTAGGAGCAGGGCCTCTCCAGACGTTGATCAAAGCTGCGCCGATGTGGTTCTCGAATGGGATGGCAGCGGTAGGACACGTGTTGCCGGCATTAGGCTTCGCGCTCTTACTCTCCATGTTGCCGCTGAGGCGCTTCTGGCCGTTTCTCTTAATTGGTTTTGTGTTGTTTGCGTATCTGAGTGTACCAATCATTGGTATTGCTATTCTTGCCGTAGCGGTTGGTTTCCTGGTGAATATGGCACAGACAAGGAGTGCGGTCAATGTCTGAGCAGGTAGAAAACGAACTGGCGCAACCGGAGCCGGAACAGGTTGTGTCTGGGCAGGAGGACGTGGCCTCACAAAACGGGCATATTGCCACACTCAGTCCCAAGGTGGTGCGCAGCGCGATGTGGCGTCACCTGATTACGCTCCAGTGGTCGTGGAACTACGAACGTATGCAGGCGCTAGGTTATCTTTATTCAATGCTGCCCGTCATTAACGAGGTCTATAAAGACAAAGCCGAGCGCATCGCGGCGATGAAGCGGCATCTGGTCTTCTACAACACGAACCCACAGGTAGGATCGCCGCCTATCTTTGGAGCGACAGTGGCGCTGGAGGCCCAGCGTGAAGGTGAGGCGGTTGATAGTCTCAAGGTGGGGCTGATGGGGCCGTTTGCGGGTATCGGGGATACCATTCAGGCTATTCTCTATCGCCCGATCATTGCGGTCTTTGCAGCATCGCTAGCATTGGGAGGGAGCTACTTCGGCCCGTTTCTGATTTTCCTCTCCGGTATTCTGTGGACGGTGCTGATGATTCCATTGTTCTACTTTGGCTATCGGCAAGGCATTGGTGTAGCGCAGGAGGTTTCTGCTGAAGGAAGGCTGACGCGCTTGACGGATATGGTCACGATGATGGGTATGATCGTGATTGGAGGTTTCATTCCCAGCATTATGGCATCGGTCAAGACGCCGCTCACGTATGTACAAAAAGTCGTTGTGCAGGGGAAAGTGGTGACGGAGAATGTGGCAGTGCAGACAACGCTGGATAAAATCGTGCCTTACCTGCTTCCCGTTGTCTTTGTTGTATTCGCATACTGGCTCTTGCGCGGGCTGAAACTCTCTGCGGTGTGGGTGTTGATTATTCTGGCCGTGATAGCCTTTGTATGTGGCGCGTTTGGCATTCTGTAGTCTACAATGAGGGGTGCAGGACGATGGCATGACTTGAGTTCTGCATTCCTGATGTATGCGATAGAAAGGGGTGTCGCCTTGATCGGGATCGTTCTGGTATCGCATGGGCCGCTGGCGGAGGGGCTTAAAGGAGCTGCCGAGATGATTGTTGGCCCGCAGGAGCGTTTTCAGGCGCTTGGAATGGCCTCGGCGGCGGATGTGGATCAGCTACGTACACAGATTGAGGCGGCAGCCAGGGAAGTCAACGATGGCACAGGGGTGCTGGTGCTGGCTGATCTGATGGGTGGTAGCCCGGCCAATGCTAGCGCATATCTGGCCACGAGCGGCACGCCGGTGATTTGCGGCGTCAGTCTTCCGATGTTGCTTGAGGTGTTGACTTCACGCGAGTACAAGAGCGTTGAGAAACTGACGGAGACGGCACTGCAAGCGGGGAAGGACGGCGTAGTCAATCTTACACAGTTACTGAGGCAGCGGCCAGAGTAAGGGGAATTGTATGACCGTTGTTCATATGCGTATCGATAACCGTTTAATTCATGGTCAGGTTACGGCCAGTTGGGCGAATGCCATTCACACGAACCACCTGATTGTTACCAATGACCAGGTAGCCCGCGACGCGATTCAGAAGATGCTGCTGCCACAAGCGGCACGTGGCATTCCTACATCAGTGCTTTCAGTGGATGATACGCTAAGCTATGTCAAGAGCGAGAAAGGGCAAAAGGAACGTATTTTTGTGCTGGCGAAGTTGCCTTCGGACGCGCTGCGTTTGCTTGAAGGTGGCATGCAGCCGCAAGAGATCAACGTGGGGAATCAGGCACCGATACCGGGGACAAAGTTCAAGATGGTCACGCATTCGATAGCGGTCACACTGGAGGATGCACAGATATATCGTGCGATTGCTGCGAAGGGCTACCGACTGACGGCAAAAATGATGCCTAATGACCGCGCGACCGACTTTCTGGAACTGCTTGCCAAGAACAAGTTGTAGAGAGTCGTGGTGGAAACAATGGATATGCCGGTACTGACCGGGTGGGCAATGGCAGAAATTACACCAGATATCCCATGCCGGATGGGGGGTTATGGTGCGCGTGCGGGATTAGCTAATGCGGTTCACGATGCATTATATGCCCATGCACTTGCGCTGGGAACTCCTGAGCGACCTTTTGTGATAGTTATTTGCGATCTCATAGGTATTGATGAGGCGGAAGTTTCCTCACTGCACCAACTTGTGGTGGCCCAACATCCTCACGCGACTCTATGGCTTGGTGCAACCCACACGCATTCCGGGCCGGACATCGCTCGTTCGCTCTCGTTCTCGCCCATGTTGCTCGATTCGGCACCTGGGCAACGGATGATAGAGGGTGCTGTAAAGGCGGCGAGGGAGGCCATTGCTCACATGCATGCGGTGACGGTGAGGTGGGCAAGAGGGCTGGTGAATGGTATAGGCACTAACCGTGACCATCCAGAGCAACGTGCGGATATCGCGCTCGACCTACTCTGTTTTTATGATACACCGGAGCAAGCGCAGCCGTCAGCGCTGTTTGGGAGCTTTCCCTGTCACCCGACGGTAATGGGTGCGGACAATCTGGCTATTTCAGCCGACTTGCCGGGTGCGTTCAGGCGGCAATTGAAGATGTTGCTCGGTGATACAAGCTGGATCGCGCTGGCAACAGGAGCGGCGGGTGACATCAGCACGCGCCATACAAGGCAAGGGCAGGGATTTGATGAACTGGAACGCCTGGGTAGGCAGATGGCCCAACAGGCATATCCTTTGCTCTCAACGGTATGCCCTATCACGCTCTCGCAGCCCGACATACGCAGCGAGGTTGTGAGCCTTGAACGCAAAAAGCCGCTTACATCTGAAACGTTAGCTACATACATGCAGCTTGTGCAAGCGCAGATGGAGATGGAGCGGCAAGCGGGTCATGGGGCGCAGGCGCGAACACTGGAAACAGTTTTGCAAGGTATTCAAGCGATGCAAGGGGTGCAGGAGAGAAGGAGGGTAGAAGGAGAAGAAGCATGGGATGTAGTGATAGCGGTTGCGCGACTGGGAGAACTGGCGCTGGTGGCAGTACCGGGCGAACTCTACAATCGTCTGGGTGCGGCAATTAAGGAGGCGAGTGAGCGATTTGTCATGATACTGGGGTATACCAACGGCTATGTGGGTTATCTGCCATCGCGCGAAGCATATGAGGGGCTGGATTACGAGGTGTTGATGAGTCCATTTGCACCAGGAGAGGGGGAGAGGTTAGTGGAAGAGGTACGGAGCTTGCTAGAGTAGAGAAGAGTGAGGTTGTGGCTGTATGCAGATAGGCGACGGCCACCGAGTTATGAGAAAGGTGATAACATGTCGGAACACACGCAATTTGGGTTGGATCTCTTCTGGCAAGAGGCGCTGGTCGTGGCAAGGCGTATCCACGAGACACAGGCCGAATCCATACGTCAGGTGGGGAAGCTTTTCGCCGATTGTCTTGAGAGAGGTGGGGTGATCCAGGCGTATGGGACAGGTCATTCGCGGGCCTTTGCAATGGAACTGGCTGGTCGCGCGGGTGGGCTGGTACCGGTCAACAAAATAGACCTGCTTGATCTCGCGCTGCGAGCTAACTGGCCGCTTGAGCGTGTGGTCAGTCCTGAGATTGAGCGTGATCTTGAGGCAGGAAAGGCAATTCTGTCATGTTATCGCATTGAAGCGCAGGATGTTTTTATCATTGCCTCTAACTCTGGTGTCAACGTAGCGATTGTTGAGGTCGCATTACAGGCAAAACAGCACGGTCACACGCTGGTTGCGGTTACGTCGCTTGAGCATTCACAGCAGGTGGCATCGCGCCATCCATCGGGTAAGAAGCTGTATGAATTGGCTGATATTGTGATCGATAATTGTGGGCCATTTGGCGATGCGCTCCTCGATATGCCGGGAGGTTATGGCAAGGCATGTTCTATTTCATCGGTGAGTGGTGCATTGATCGGACAAATGATTACTGCCGAGACGATTGGCAATCTCATCGCACGCGGGATCGAGCCGCCGGTTTTCCTTTCGGCCAATATCCCTGGTGGCATTGAGCAGGGGCAGAAGTTGCGTGCGCGTTATGGTGAACGCATTGCGCGGGTATAGAAAGGGAAGCGATGAGTGAGGAGAAGAGGCGTGAGATGATGCAGCCGTTGCATGTCCTGGTGGCGAAAACGCTCTATGCGCCGGAGGAAATCGCCGGGCCGGTAGCGGTAGTTATCGATGGGGCGAGTATACGCGAGATCTGGCGTGTCAGGGACGTTGAGCAAGCGAGACAGTTATGTGCGAAACGGTTGCCACAAGAAACGGTTGAGGTGAGTGATCTCGGTTGCTGGTGTATCGCTCCGGGCTATCTTGATATTCATACACATGGATTTCATGGACACGACGTTACTACGGGCACGCAAGAGGAAATCGCAGCGATGGCACGCGCGCTCGTATGTACCGGTGTCACCTCGTTTTTCCCAACTATTGCTACCACAGGGCGGGCGGAAACGGTTCAGCAGATAGAGCGTATCATGGCGGTTGTGGAGCGCCAGTCTAGTGAGTTGGGGGCGGAAATTGCTGGTATTCGCCTTGAGGGGCCGTTTATCAGTCGTGCAAAGAAGGGGGCGCAGTACGAACCGGCCATTCGTCGGCCTGATTCTGTTGAGATACGCGAACTGGCGGTCGTTGGGCGCGGTCTTGTACGTATTGTCGATTACGCGCCCGAAGAGGATAAGGACGATAGTTTTCTGGCAACACTGGTGCAACTCGGCATTTTGCCGTGTATTGGTCACACGGCGGCAAATTACGAGCAGGCGATTCATGCTATTGACGGCGGAGTGCGTCATTCAACACATCTCTTCAATGCCATGTCACGGCTCGATCATCGGCAACCAGGGGTGGCAGGGGCATTGCTTACCGATAGGCGTGTGACTGTCGAGATCATCGCTGATGGTATTCATCTGCATCCGGCTATCTTGAAGCTAGCTGTAGCTGCGCGTGGCGCACGTGATGTAGCTCTTATCACCGATGCGGTTGTGGCGGCAGGTTTGCCGGATGGTAAGTATGAATTTATCAATCGCACGGTTCACGTTGCGAACGGCAGTGTGCGTCTGGCTGATGGTACATTAGCCGGTAGCGCATTGACACTTGATCGCGCGGTAAGGAATATGGTCACGCTGGCCGGTTTGTCCTGGTCGGAGGCTATTCGCATGGCGACACTTACCCCGGCGACGATTACTGGTATTGAGGGAAGCAAGGGGAAGGTTGCGCCGGGTATGGATGCCGATCTGGTTGTGTTGGATGAACGGGGGTATGTGCGACAAAGCTGGGTGCGCGGACGATTAGCCTATCAGGATAAAGGATAATCGGGCCTGATATGAATAAAACCTGAAACCGGCAATGGTATTATGGCGTATGGGCGTGCTTCATCAGGGATGAAAGGGGGAGCGAGGGGCGGGTAGGGGCGTAATTCATCACGCCCCTACGGGATTGGCGATGTTGAATTCATCAGGCCCTGAAAGGGGGAGCGAGGGGCGGGTAGGGCGTGATGAATCACGCCCCTACGGGATTGGCGATATTGAATTCATCAGGCCCTGAAAGGGGGAGCGAGGGGCGGGTAGGGCGTGATGAAGCATGCCTCTACGGGATTGGCGATGTTGAATTCATCAGGGCTGAAAGGGGGAGCGAGGGGCGGGTAGGGCGTGATGAATCACGCCCCTACGGGATTGGCGATGTTGAATTCATCAGGCCCTGAAAGGAGAGCGGCGATTCAGATGGTTAAAGTTCATTA
>DAOTVZ010000054.1:0-10274 GCA_034436045.1 Ktedonobacteraceae bacterium
TAAAAGCCAAATATGTGAAATAAGCTAATGGTCCGTAGGAAAAGTGTATCATAGTTAATAACAAAAGACAAGCACACTCGAATTCCCGCCTTCACCGCTCGCTACCTCTGGTTGTGTTCACTACATCCATCTACAGCCCGCAATAAGTGTTCTGCAAGAGACGATCTCAAAGGGCGAGATCAACGATTTTCATGCCTAACTTCCCTCTGAGTATGACTGTCTCTTTGCAAGGGGGCAGCGGTGAAATATGGTTGGAGAGAAGGCGGAGATCAGAATCATCGCAGGGAAGCGATGAACAGACACTCATCGGGCTTGTCAGGCGCTCAGAGCCTGATTACAGCCTTCAGGAATAGTGCCTGACATGACACCCATAAGGATTCTACAGAGGCAGGTCAAAGGCAAATGTAGTGCCTCTGTCCTCTGTATCAGCATGTGGTTCCAGGCGCAGTGTGCCGCCATGCGCCTCGATGATTGAGCGGGCGATATAAAGACCGAGGCCCAGACCGGAGCGGTCACCGGCGGCCTTGAGGCGGCTGTAGGGCTGGAAAAGCTGCTCCAGATCGGCGGGGGGGATGCTGCTGCCCTGGTTGTGTACGCTAACGTGTACCCTGTCGGCATCAGTCCAGACCCGGATGGTGATAGTGGTATGTTCTTCCGAATATTTGGTGGCGTTGTCGAGCAGGTTGCCGATAACCTGCTGGAGTCGCTCATTGTCCCATTGACCTGTAACCGGTTCATCAGGCAACAGGACATCAAACATATGGTAAGGAGCTACAGGACGAATACTCTCAACCACTTCCTGTATCAGCGTATTGAGATTACATTTCGAGCGTATCAGGCTAAAGCGGTTGGTGGAGAGACGATTAGAGTCCAGCAGGTCATTGATCAGGCGACTCAAACGCTGAGCCTGCCCCATGATGATGCCGGAGCCACGCTGAACTGAGTCGGCACGCCCACCACGAATGCCCCGACCACTGCGGCCTGTCTTATCTGGCGCGACAGTCTTTTCGTCGGGAGTGCAAGTATGACGGGAGAGCAGTCTGGCATAGTTCATGATGGGCGCGAGCGGGTTGCGCATCTCATGGATAATCATGGCGGTAAATTGCTCTTTCTGCTCCAGTTGAGCGCGCAATTCAGCATTCGCCGCCGTCAGGCGTGTCACTTGTTGCTGAAGCTGTTGTATGATCTCATCCTGGTTTAGAGGCATATTCTGAGTAGGCTCCCGTTGCACCTGCATAAAAACACTCCTTCAACTGCCGACCTCAACCCGTCCCATACAGTGCGGGTTGTGTAATTATAGTATACCGTGAATGGAAGAAGAAGGTATAGAAAATGCAAGTGTATAGGAATATTTGGGGGGGGCGTCCTTCTTTTTGTCGGTTGAGTGCAACTATGAACAGGACAACCGCCTGGCCTCATATCCTCAAAGCGAACAAAGCGACCGCAAAGGGACGCCCCTACAATGATACGAAGTTGCCCACGCCGACCATCTATTGTATGGGCATATCAGGTCATATCATTCCTGGGAGGCAGAGGATGGCAACAGACCGATCTCTCGTAATTCTTCCTGAGCGGCTTCGCTCAGGCGATTCGCGTCCAGACTAGGGTCGGCATGTGCGAGCAGGTGACGAAGGCGCTCGATAATCTCCAGGCGCGAATAGTAGTCAGAGGCCAGTAATAGCTCACCAACGGCGATTTCGACCTGCTGCCGCTGTAATGCGGCTAGAAACGACTCTTCCATCAAGCCCTCCCATGAATATGTAATCTATCGTTATCTATCGTTACACGCTGGCTCCCACCGGAACCTGTGCGTTCTTCGCGCTGGCGGATGCGCCGGTCGAACCACCGGTGCCGCTGCTCTCAGAAGTCTTACCACTCTCAGTGGGCTTGTTGCCATTACTCTGGCTACTGGCAGTCACTTCAGACTTCTTGCCTTCCGGGATGGAGCCATTGCCGTGATCTGTCTTATAGAAACCGGAACCTTTGAAGACGATGCCCGCAGGATAGAATACACGACGAATATGATGACCACATTCGGGGCAGCTCTGCAATGGCTGGTCGCTCATTTTCTGCCACGCCTCAAAGCGATGGCTGCATGTCTCACACAGATACTCATACGTTGGCATCTACCAATCACCTCTTACTGTTGTGGACGTACAGACGGTAGGCTATAGTTCTGTGCGCCCCTACTTATACCCTCTGTATGTTATAGTAGCGTGAATTTTGTTCGCTGTCAATCATCCGCCACGAGTGCTAGCACTCGCTCTGACAAAAATAGCGGCCCGAACAAGACTCGTCTATAATAACACACAACCACTGCCGATTATTGCACGCAAGGCAAGAAGAACCATCGAGGCAAGGCACCCGCAAGGGGGATACCTTGCCCCGGTGCGTGCGCTGGACGCGATGTGGTAGTATTTGGGAGAGGAACAAACAAGGTCTTTGCAGCAAAACGAGGTAGGACGACTATGGGCAGTAATCAGGTCTTGCATGTGAATGTGCCGTCGCCGCTGGGCCATCTCGAAGGCATCTTGAAACCGGAAGAAGAGGGGTCACAACCCCGCTATGTCAGCATAGTCTGTCATCCACACCCATTGTATGGGGGCACGATGCATAACAAGGTTGTGTTTAAGGTGGCGCAGACGCTGCATGGTATGAATATTCCGGCACTGCGTTTCAACTTTCGTGGCGTGGGGCGCAGCAGCGGCACCTATGATGAGGGGCGTGGCGAGGCAGACGATGTGCGCTATGCCCTGGAGTTCATGAGCCGCCGCTATCCAGGTGTGCCTGCTATCATCGCCGGTTTCTCCTTCGGGGCCTTCGTGGGCATTCGCGTAGCCGCCGTCGATGATCGCGTGCAGGTCATGATAGGATTAGGCACACCGGCGCGCTGGTTTGGCGACGATACCTTGCAAGGTTGCTATAAGCCCAAACTCTTCATTCACGGCACGCAGGACGAACTCGCCCCCTACGAACAGACCCAACGCTGGTTCGAGCAGGTGCCCCCACCCAAAAGTATGATCGCCATCCCCGGTGCCGACCACTTTTTCCAAAACCGCCTCGACGAAGTACAGGCCATCATCATCGGCTTCGTGCAATCTCTGGAACAACCCGCGTAAAAAGATATAGCTATGAATAAATGGTACCCGAAAACTCCGCTTCTTGCATCATATAGAGGTGTACAAGAAAACTTGTATGTATGTTACTTATCATCTGATAAGTTTTATATTGAAAGGATGCTGCTATGGATAGAACTGATGTAAAAGAGACGGGCCTTGAAAAGGAGCCTGTTTTGCAGAGGCAAGCAGATAAAAAGTGGCACTGGTACCAGGGGCTGGCCTTCTGGGCCATTGTGCAACTGCTCACCTTCGCCTTCTCCGGCCTGACCAGTCTGGTAGCAGGCAACACGAAAGGCAAGAGTGGACGTGAGCTATTCTTTGGCGATGTCTCCTACTTCCGTCAACTCAAGCAGGCGAAGATCACGCCGCCCTCGTGGGTTTTTGGTCCCGCCTGGACGATTAACAACTTCTTTGCCATCTGGGCCGCTCTGCGCGTACTGAACAAGCCGAAGGACACACCAGGACGCAAGGAGTTTCTGGCCTTGCAGGCAGCGACATGGATCGAGTTCGTGATCTTCAATGCGGCCTATTTTAGCCTGCGTTCGCCCATTAACGCCTTTATACTCACAGTAAGCTTCTTTGGATTCACGCTTGCCAGCGCCTTTGTGGCCCTCTTCCGTCTCAAGGATAGCACGGTGGCGCTGCTGCTGACCTCGCTCTATATCTGGCTTACTATCGCTACCACCGCCGCGACATTCCAGATGCTGTGGAATCACGACGAGTGCTATAACATTGGCCCCTTCACAAAGCCGGTGGCATGGTTGGAGAAGAGGTCTGACCATACCTCTACGGTTTGACCGGTACAAAGCCGGTGCCGGGTTGATAATCGGGCGATTGATGGCGGAAGTAGGTGTTGTAGAGTTCGGCATAGTGACCACCACGCTGCATTAGACTCTCGTGATCCCCCTCCTCGACAATACGCCCATGCTCTAAGACGATGATGCGGTCGGCGTAGCGAATGGTTGAGAGGCGATGCGCGATGAGGATGGCGGTGCGCCTGGCCAGGATGATGTCAAGCCCCTCCTGAATCTGTGCCTCGGTGAGCGGGTCTACGCTGGCGGTGGCCTCGTCCAGAATGATGATGGCGGGGTCTTGCAGCAGTACGCGAGCCAGTGCCACCAACTGACGTTGCCCCATTGACAACGCCCGGCTCGCCTCGCCGACCAGCGTGTTGAGGCCCTCCGGCAGAGTTTCTAGCCAGTCGCCGCCACCGATCTGTTGCGCCACGCGCTCGACCTCGGCATCGCTGGCTTCACGCAGAGCGCCAAAGTAGACCACGATTAATGGTCAGGCCCAGGTTGGCAATCATGAACAGCACAGGGAAAATGCCGTTATACAGGTAGCCAGAGCGCAGATTGACCTGGTAGGACTGCTCGTTCACCTGCTTAAACTCGTCATACATGTTTTGCTCTTGCCGGAAGTTTTTGGCGATGGTGATGCCACTAACGATCTCCTGCACATTGGCGTTGACGCGCGCGACCGAGCGCTGTGAGCGCTGCGTCGAGATACGCGCGATGTGCCGGAAGAGCAGTGCCACGCCAATGATGAGCGGCACAATAATCAGTGCCAGCAAGGCCAGTTGGTAGTTGATAAAGAAAAGGATCACGGCCAGGATCACGAACAACAACAGCTGGCTGAGCAGGTTCAACGTGAGGGTGACGACGGTGGCGAAGCTGTCGGTATCCGAGGTGACGCGGCTGACGATCTTGCCCGACGAGAACTCGTCGAAGAAGGACATATCGCGCTCCATAACCGCGTTAAAGGCATCTTCGCGCACATTCAGCACTACGTCGCCGACAGCGCGCGCACTGTACCACTGGCGAAACAGGTTACAGACCCACCACAGGCCGCCGGATAGCAGGATGAAGCTGCCGATAATCAGCGCCGTCGTCTGCGCGTGGGCGGTCACCAGGTTATCCAGACTGTGCGAGATAATCAACGGGAAGGCAGCATCCAGCAGCGCGCTGGCAACCACCAGTACGGTCAGCAGAAGAATAGTCTTCGTGTGAGGCCAGAAGTACCGCACAATGCGTCTCACCAGCATACTATCTTTGTAATTGCGGTCGTATGCCTCGGCATCCAGACCATCCATGATAAAACCCATGATCTCTGTTTCCCTGTCGTCAGATACGCCCCCGTAGGGGCGTCATGAATGACGCCCTGCTCATCCTTCTCACCCCCTGCTCATCCTTCTCATCCCCTGCTTGCTCGCCCGTCGAGGGGCTTCCAGGGCGTCATGAATGACGCCCCTACGGGGGCTTCCAATTGCCGGTTTCAGGTGAAAATTTTCATCATCGTGATCTGCTTGCTCGCCCGTCGATGCACACTCTGAACATGACGATGCATTTCCGCCACCCGTAGGGGCGTCATTCATGACGCCCTGCTCACCCTTCTCACACCCTGCTCATCCTTCTCTCCCCCTGCTCACCCATCTCACACCCTGCTCATCCTTCTCACCCCCTGCTCACCCTTCTCACGCACTATCTGCTCGTCGGTGCGCTTCCAGGGCGTCATGAATGACGCCCCTACGGATTATGGTCGAATACGATAAACTAGTGCTGAAGCAGGTATACTTCAGACCAGTCGCCGAAGTACAGACCCTCGCCGTCGAGCGAGACGCCATGTACAGTGGGCGGAATGAGCGCGGCCATCGTCTGATGGTCGAGGGGAAGCCAACCCACATCGGTGATGGCGATCTGCTCGGCTTTGTTGTAGAGGGCGATACGTGCCTGCCCTGTCGTCTGCTCCGCCTGCGCGATGGTCTGGTCGAAGGTGGCATTGCTCCACTGCCCATTATTGTTGGGCGCACCCGTTGTCAGATTCAGCGCCAGCCAGTCATAGGGGTCGGGGAAGTCCGCGCTCCATTGAGTGAAACCAAACTGCACCTGATGATTGGCCGTTTCGGTATTATAGGCGTTGAGTTCGACCGGATTCAGTTTGACCTGAATGCCGAGCGCCGATTGCCACATCTGCTGCAAGACCGCTGCCTCGTTGGGCGAAACCTGCGAGTTGGGATAGGAGAACGTGATGGACGGTACCTTCGAGACATCAGGATAGACCGACTTCAACAACTGTCTGGCCTTGCCGGGGTCAAAAGGAATGCCCTGGTAGTTCGGCTGGTAACCGGGCATACCGGGGGGAATGATGGTCGGGGCTGGAATGGCCGCACCCTTGAAAATCGCCTGCACCAGCGCCGGCTTATTAATAGCGTAAGCAAACGCCTGACGCACCGCCGGATTATTGAATGGTGGTTTGGTATTGTCAAAGAAGAGCATGTCGGTCTCTAGCAACGATTTACGTGTAAAGCCGGGCATTGCCTGCGCAATCTGCTGATCGCTGGGCGCAATATTCCAATCAAAATTATACTGACCGGCGCGATAAGCCTGGAAAGCCGTTGACAGGTCGTTGACGAAGTACATATCGACCTCGGTCAACTTCGTCTTATTGCCGTAATAGTATGGATTGGGTACCAGGATCATCTTGACGTTGTGATCCCACTCCTTTACCATGAACGGCCCGGTACCGACAGCATTGCCGGGAATATCCTGCACCCAGTTCTTACCATACTGATCGATGACCTTCTGATTGAGCGGGTCAAACAGAGAGGTGGTCAGGTCCTCCAGGAAGTAGGCGGCGGGCCGGGCCAGGGTAACCTGAAAGGTGTAGTCATCAATTGCCTTTACTCCGGCCAGCACCTTCGTCTTGCCGTTACTTACAGCGTCTGCGCCGAGAATGGGGGCCTCAAAAAAAGAGGCAATCGGCGAGTTAGTAGATGGCAATAGCGCACGTGTCCAGGTGTACACATACGTTTGCGCCGTCACCGGCGTGCCATCTGAGAATTTGATGTTGTGCTTGAGATGGAAGGTATAGACCTTGCCATCGCTGGAAATGTCCCACGTCGCCTGATCCGGTATGACGTTCAGGTTTTGATCTGTTCTGACCAGCCCGCTATAGATCATACTCACGACCACCGCCGAGTTGGAATCCGGGCCTTGCGCCGGGTCTAGTTGAGAGGGGTCGGTCGTGCCGACGTTGGGGAAGGTCAGCACCTGCTTCGCCGCCAGTTTGACGGTACTGCCGCTTGTGTTACTGGTCGTACCACTACCACCACAGGCGGCAATTAATACCATGAGTACGCCAGGCACGAAAAATAAAGAAAAGAACCGCTTTGCGCGTAGAAAAGACCTGTGATTATGCAAGCAATACCTCGCTTCCTACAACACACAAAAGAAAAGCGCGAAGACTCCTGATTGAAGCACGCCCGGTAGACCGTTGAAGACAACAAGAGCAGGCCAGGAAAAATTCCCTTCTTTAGTATTACGTAGAGATCGAGAAAGGATATCACCATTGTTCATCAATGGTAAAAAACGCAACCGGATGGCCACAAAGGTTCTTCGGTTGCGTTTTTTACCATTGATGAACAATACTATCAGGCTTCGGCTTCTTCAGTGTCGGACAACTGATACAGTTCTTCCAGGGTTTGCGTGCGCGCTTTTTCGATGCGGGCCATGCGCTTCTGGAATTGCGTAGTGGCGTAGATCATGTATTCGTCGGTTTCCACATTAAATGGACGCGGGCCTTCTCTATCCGGTTCAATATCTGTCTCCTGCACAACACCCAGCGCCAGCGGCAACAGTTCGTTCATGCGCTCCTCGACGACGGGCCACAGGTTCTTATCCTGGGCGACCAGACGCGAGATAAGAAAGACGCCATAGGCGATATGCCGCGACTCGTCGCGTTTGAGCAGCGAGATACCCTGTTTGAGGCCGGGTAGGATGTTGTTGGCTTCCAGCATGTTAAAGTAGCCGTAGTAGCCGGTTTCCGCCAGCACACCCTCAATAATCATGTTATAGGTCACAGAGGCGCGTAGCAGGGCCACCGGTGAGCGGTCTTCAAGCAGACGATACATGGTCTGCGGTAGCTCTTCGTAGAAGAGTTTGCGATAGCTTGGACTATGAAAACGGGTCAGGTCGCCGTGATCGGGTGCCACTTCGTCAAGAAAGCGCCGGAAGAACTCGGTGTGCTTGGCCTCTTCCCACAGGAAGGTGGTCAGGTACATCTCTTCCTCCAGGTGTCCTTCCTGGGCAATCGCCATGATGAGCGGTAATAAATCGAGCGTGACACTCTCCTCACCCGCCTGGAAGAGCGATGTCTGGAGCAGCAGCGCCTCGTGTTCATCGTCGTTGAGCCGTTGCCAGTCGAGAATATCCTGTGAAAAATCAATGCTACGAGGATCCCAGATACCGAGCCGTTTCGCCTTGTGATAGAGCCGCATGGGAAGGATATCGTGGCGCAGTCCGCGCTCACCGGTAGTTACAAAGGTCTCATGGACGAAAGCCATCGTCATTCCTCCATCGTTCGGGGAAACTGGGGCCGACAACGCAATCAATGACTGACGGTCAGTCATTTTAAGCATAACCGGAATCTCTACTGTTTGTCAATGGCTTTGTTCGTCTGTTATACCGCCAGACCCAGGGCACGGCTGATAAAGCGGATGACCTCGGTGATGTACAGCGCAGGGTCGCTCTGGGCATTGTAGATGTAGCAATCGTCGGCGGCATGGTTAATCAGGCCGATAATCAGGCGGGCCGTGATTTCAGGGTTGACGGTAGCATCGACCTCGCCTGCCTCCTGCCAGTGCCGAATCAACCCATCGATCAGAATGCGGTAGGGGCCGAATTGCGCTTCCCAATCGTCTAATGTGGGGAATGAGGTCACAGGTGAGTGGATGATATGCAAAATATCCTGGTAGCGGGCAATTTGTTCAAAGGCGGCGGAGACGCCCGCTTCCACCACCTCGGCGGCGCTACTGGCGTTCAGTGTCGCATTACTTACCGCAGCCAAAATATGCTCATTCATTTCATGGGTCAGGGCCTTAATAATGCCCATCTTTGAGGGGAAGTACAGGTAGAAGGTGCCCTGCGCCACGCCTGCCCGCGCTACAATCTCCGAGATCGTGGTCGCTTCAAGTCCTCGCTCTGCCAGCACCGCCCTGGCAGCCGCCAGCAAGTCCGCCCGCCGATCCGCTCTAGTTTTTCCGTCAGCCAAGCTCTCCGTCCTCCATCTTAGTGATAAACCGCTTTGCTCTGATTGTACCACAGTTATACGATACAGGACGACGGGAAGAGCAGGGCACCCTGCCTCGCGCTTACCGTTTTCAGAGGGCGGCAAAAGAATAGCGTAATGGACGATGAAACTTGACAATATTCGAGCTTTGTTCTAAAATAATAGAACAAAGTTTCCAAATCTATGATAAAGGAGCAGAAAAATGAGTGACCAGGGCAACGTGCAGATGCAAGAGGCGCAGCAGGAACAGATGACAGACACGCCAACGCCCCAACCCGTGCGCGCGTTCAACCCCAACGAACACCTCATTCAACTGAAAAGCGGTCAGACATCGAAGGATTATCTGCCGGTGCAATGGCGGCTCGTCTGGTTCCGCGCCCTCTGCCCGGAGGGGACGATAGAGACGGAAATGCTGCACCTCGATCTCGACCGCGAAACCGAAGAAGAGGGCTGGACCTGGAACGCACAGACGCGGCGCAACGAGAAGATCGTCAAACGCGCCAACGGTTTTGTCGTGTTTAAAGCGACGGTCAAGGATGGTCGGGGGGGCATGGCGACCGGAACGAAGTCTGAAAAGGCCGCCAGTTTTCCTGATTTCATTGAAAAGGCCGAAACCGGCGCAATAGGTCGCGCCTTAGCGGCTCTGGGATATGGCACACAGTTCGCGCCTGAACTCGATGAGGCTCACCGCATCGTCGATGCCCCTGTCGAGCGTTACACTTCCGCTGTCAGCGGCACGGCCATGAATGGTAGCAGCAATAGCGTGAGTGCCCCTGCCGCCAGCGCACCCACTTCCAACGCACAAAGCGGGCAGCAAGGGCAGGCGGGCGCTGCTTCTATGCAGGCGACGGAGCAGCAACTGGCGAGTATCCGTAAGTTGAGCGAGCATCTTGGCAAGAGTGAGCCAGAAGAGGTGGCCCACATGAGCTATCTGGACGCGAAAAAGCTGATCCAGCAGCTTACCGCCGAGTACCGCGAGCAACGGCAGAAGGCTTCATAAAGCTGGGAAAGGTACATCATGACCGAGCGTGAGCGCGCCGAACAGCGTATGCAGCAAAAGTGGTACGATCTGGTCATGGCCGAGCAGCA
>DAOTVZ010000055.1:0-1743 GCA_034436045.1 Ktedonobacteraceae bacterium
GGTCAGCACACCACGGTGAATACGTTCCCGGGTCTTGTACACACCGCCCGTCACACCACGAAAGTCGGCAACACCTGAAGCCGCTGAGCTAACCTCGCAGGAGGAGGCAGGCGTCGAGGGTGGGGTCTGTGATTGGGGTGAAGTCGTAACAAGGTAGCAGTACCGGAAGGTGCGGCTGGATCACCTCCTTTCTAGGGAGTTGTGTTCCTCGGTGGAGGAGCCACTTCCAGGTCGATCATCACTGATAAAGTGATGTTTTGATACACAGGTTTGCTATGATAGACAGGCATGATATGCCTTGTTAGCCTTACCACTCTCCAGTTGTTCGGGTTCATGGCGTATTGTTGAGATGGGCCATTAGCTCAGGTGGTTAGAGCGCAGTCCTGATAAGACTGAGGTCCCTGGTTCGAGTCCAGGATGGCCCACCCCCTTCGTATTCTCTGCCGTCTCTCGCTTGGATAAGCGTTGAAGGCAAGCAAGGGGACGTAGCTTAGTTGGAAGAGCGCCGCCTTTGCACGGCGGAGGTCAGGGGTTCGAATCCCCTCGTCTCCACCTGAGAGACCGGAGAAAGTTTCTCGGTCCGCTTGTACATGCAGGTGGAGAGGTGACTATAGCGGAAGGGCCACACCCGTTCCCATCCCGAACACGGAAGTTAAGCCTTCCAGCCCCGACGATACTTGGGGGGCAGCCCCCTGGGAAAATAGGACGTTGCCTCTCCACCCGCCTGCACAGGCGGGTCTTCTGTTTTAAGGAAACACAAATCGAGGGAAAGCATAAAACGCAATGCCCCAAAAACGAATGTTTCGGGGTATTGCGTTTTATTATCGTCTTAATCGTTCATAGGCTAGACGCATGCCCTCCAATGGTAGATACTGGTTGATGTACTGGATCTCCGGCACCAGAGGCGACATCAATTGCGCCAGACCGCCGTGCGCGATGATCTTGACATCGTTGGGATTCTCTACATCTGGTATCTCGGCGCGTAGACGGTGGATTAATCCCTGCACCAGGCCGACGTGCCCATAGATAATACCAGATTGCATATTGCCTATCGTGTTCTTGCCTAGCGCTGAGGGCGGCGGCGTCAAATCAACGCGATACAGGCGTGAAGCGGCACTGCTGAGTGCTTCAGCGGAGATTACAAGGCCAGGAGCAATGGCCCCGCCAAGAAAATTCCCCACGGCGTCAATCACATCGAAAGTAGTGGCTGTGCTGAAGGCGATGATAATAGCTGGGCCGCCGTAGAGGTGATGCGCGGCCAGTGAGGTCATAATGCGATCCGCGCCTAACTCCCAGGGATTATCGATCAATAATTTGATGCCAAGATCGAGCGAATGATCGATGTTGAGCGCCTCTTTATGGCAGTAGCGAATGGCCAGTTCCTGAAAGACAGGGGTGAGCGGAGGGACAACGCTCGACATGATAATATCGCTGATGTCATTCAACGTATGGCCAACATGGCGTAGCAGATCAACCAGTACCATGGCATACTCATCGGTGGTGCGCTGGCGTGCCGTAGAGACAACCCAGTGGTATTTCATCGCGCCGTTGTTGTATAGCCCAAACTTGATATTGGTATTGCTAATATCAATAGCGAGCAGCATAGCTCCGATCTCCCTCTGTGTGTTTTCTCGTGGTCTACGTCTAACGATCTTCTATCAACGGATGATCGGCTGAGCCGCTGAGGCGTATTCTTCCAATGTGGCAGCGATGGCGTGCAGGTCGCCATAGGAAGTATCTCTC
>DAOTVZ010000056.1:0-8741 GCA_034436045.1 Ktedonobacteraceae bacterium
TGCTGATCATCTCGATGCTGGCAGCATTGGTGATCACGTTGTTGGCAGCGAAAGGGATCAGCAAACCGGCGACCGCCATCACCATCATAGCGGAGTACTGGCCGGCATCGCGGTTATTAAAGTATTGTTCGCCCCAGCGCCAGCCGCCGAGGGCCAGGGAGCCGCCAAGTACTAAGAGCGCGTTGCTGATGATAGAGCCGGTAATCGAGGCTTTCACGACGGAGATCAGCCCCTGCTGCAAAGCGAAAATGCCGATAATCAGTTCGGGCGCATTGCCAAAGGTGGCGTTGAGCAGGCCACCGGCGATAGGCCCGACAAAGCGTTCCAGGTCTTCAGTTGCCTGCCCGATCAGCGCGGCGAGCGGAATGATACCGAGGGCCGAACAGACGAAGATGACCAGCTCAAGATGTGTACCCCCTATCAGCGAGAGAACGGGCGCGATGACGGCTAAGATCAGCAGATAATATATCCAGCGGGACATTGCATCTCCACGCTTTATATGCCGGAGAGGGACACGGCGGTCGTGTCCCTACTGAGCGGCGACGGCCTCCGATTCGGCGATGACGTTGACGGTGATCCTGGGTTCGAGGCCGGTAGCGACCTTGATTGGGACGGTATAAGTACCGAGCGCGCGAATAGGTTCGGACAATTCGATGGTGCGGCGATCAATGTTGATCTGTTCGGCATCTCGTAAGGCGTTGGCGATATCCTGGCTGGTGATGGAGCCATAGAGACGACCCTGGCTGCCAACCCTGGCCTTGAAGGTCAGCGTCACCTGGCCCAGGCGCTCGGCCTGCTGACGATTGAGTTCGTCCTGTTTCTCTTTACGGCGCTTCTCGGCGGCGATGCGCTGGTCGCGGTTGGCAAGTAAGGCAGGGGTTGCGCCAGCAGCAAGGTGGCGCGGTAACAGATAGTTACGGGCATAGCCGTTGGAAACTTCCTTCAAATCACCGGCCTTTCCCAACCCTGGAACATCTTGTAATAGAATGACTTTCATGCGTTTGGAAACTCCTTATAAAAATAGGGTGAGCTTCGTCCCCCTCTTTCTGGTCACTAGCACGGCGTTTAGTATACACCTTCTCACCTGTGAGCGCAAGTGGACAGAGCAGCCACGCCGGGGAAGTGGGTGACAGGGCTACTATGTAGGTGCGCTGCTACTATGACACAATACTATCCATGCTCGTCAATCGCACTCACCTTGCCTTCTCAGGTTAAGAAAATCACCCCCATGAGGGCATAATCTTAACCAATATCACAGTACCCTCTCCATCCAGACTTCATATGTACAGGTTATAATTTGGATAGCTGAAATATCTGGGTGCTATATTATACCGGAACGGAATAAGCTGTCCGGTGGCTCGCTAGTGTTACACACAGGGCCATGAAGATACCGATTTTATGAAGGGATTATCTAGCATGCTTGAGGTGGTAGACTCCCCACTGACTCGTTTTGTGCAAGAGGCTGAGCGGCGACGGCTGGCCCGCGAACTGCACGACGGCGTCGTGCAATCATTGACCGCGCTGGTCGCAGACCTGGAGCATTTTCGCTCTCGTCGTCTGACACAGACCGATGGTATCAGCCAGGAGATGGCGGTGAAACTTGAAACATGGCAGGCGCTGGCGCGTGAGAGTCTCAGTTCCATGCGGCAAGCGCTGGGTGCCTTGCGTCAGACGGTAAGCCGGGCACATGATCTCCCTGGCGCGCTACAGGAACTGCTCCAGGGCATGCGCGAAGCGGGTTATTGTGTCATTTGCGAGTGCGAAGAACTGCCGTCTTCCTTGCCCCCTGACTATGTGTTACATCTTTATACTATTGCGCGAGAGGCGCTAATCAACATTCGCAAACATGCTCAGGCCACAACTGTCACCTGCTTTCTCTTCGTCGATGAGGGGACATTATATCTGAGCATCGGCGATGATGGGGTGGGAATGCAGCTTCCCTCCGCTGAGGCCCAACGTGCGGGCTATCAGCAAGGATTGATCGGTATGCGCGAGCGTGTCCTGCTGCTCGGTGGCCATCTCTCGATTGAAAGTAATGCCGGTCGCGGCACACGTATCGATATAGAAGTGCCACTCGGAGAGATGAACCTCTAAAACGAACCTCCTGTGACATCCTGTCTCATCCTCGCAGGACACTACCATCTGGCGCACGCCCTGTAATTCCGTAGAGAAATGATTTATCACGTCCAATTTCGGTCGGAAGACTTCATTATGGCGTGTTATGCCCATTTATCCATGTTCAGCGCGAAAACCGTCTTCATATTGCGGCAATAGGTGAGCAGGCGACTAAAGATCGGTAACGCTTCCAGCGCGGGCGCGTGCCCAACCAGAATCAGTTTGCGTTGCGCACGTGTGAGGGCCACGTTAAGGCGGTTAGGATTGGTCAGGAAGTCGCGTAGCTCTCCTTGTGGCTCACGCACGGTGGCAAATGAAATAAGAATGACAGAGCGCTCGCCACCCTGAAAACGATCAACGGTATCAATCGTAAGGCCGTCCATTTGCTGCATGTTCACCTGCTCTGTATCTTTAAAGAGCATGTGGCGCAGCGTGGCAACCTGGGCGCGATAGGGCGCAATAATGCCAATATCTTCCGGCGGAACACCACGCGCCAGTAAGCCCTTTACAAGTTGCTTGACAGCGCGCGCCTCCGACTGGCTACTTTTATGCGTGGGTGGCAAATCTTGATTTTGCACATCAACGAAGGCCAGTGGATAGCGAGGTTGCAGCGCCTGTGTGATAACCGCATGTTCTGTGCGCAGCCAGGTACCCACTGAGGGTACCTGTAAGGCAATCGCCCGGTTGTTGTCACCATGTCGCAGCTTATCGTCGTAAAAGACCCTCGAAGCAAAATGGGCAATTCTCGCATTCATGCGATATTGTGTCCACAACGAGACACACGCGCTGACTGCTTCAGGATGATTTTTCATATAGTCATGATCGGCGCGCTTCAGTTGGGCGAAGAGTGAGTCGGCCAGACCCTCCTGGGCGGCCTCTTTGCTCAGCACGAGCGGGGGCAACTGCTGCTCATCGCCGACCAGGATGAAACGTCTGGCGAAGCGTAACGCGCCGAGCAGGGCGGGTACGGTCAACTGGCTGGCCTCGTCGATGATGGCGACATCAAAATGCAGTGGGGAATCGTTATCCTGTTGGGATGTCAGCGTGTACCTCTCAGATGACCACGTAGCAGTGGTCGAGGCTACAACTGGCGTGGAACGTAGCAACTGATAAGCGACGTTCTCGACAGCCGTCCCGTTGAGAGTGTGTGTTTTAAGCAGATTTTGCAGCAGGTGATCCTGGATGTCGTTGCTCTCATCGCTGCTGCGCTCGTGGCCCAGGCGCACAAAGTTGGTAAAGTTCTCTTTTTCCGCCAATCGTTTGAGCATATTGTCAACGGCCTGATTGGTAAAAGCGGCGAGCAGCACACGTTCGCCACGTTGTACCAGCCGTTTGACGATCTCAGCGATGACAGAGGTTTTGCCCGTTCCTGGCGGCCCTTGAATGAGCAGGTAGTCCTGCATTTGCAGTGCGCGCGTAACAGCTAGATTCTGCTCCTCGTTAAAGTCAGGGCGAGGCGATACGCTCTCTCGTGTGAAGCCTGGGCGTGCGCGTCCGGCTACTAAATCGCGCAGGTGGGCATCGACATCCAGCCAGCGCATGAGGTTTTGCTGTGTGCGGATATGCACCTGGTCGCTATCGTAGCGATCAAGCAAACACGGGTTATCAATCAGTTCGGGTGTCCAGACGGTGACGAAATCTGCGCCGATGTCGGTGATGGTGCCGGTAACGACCTCGCCGCGAATGGGATCGCCGTCGCTGAGCAGCACCTGGTCGCCCTTGCGTAGCTCGGACTGGTTATCGCAAGCGAAGCTCTGCAGCCATTCGCCGCGCCCGTTGGGTTGTGGCCCGCCGCGTGGCCGCAGATTGGCGATGGCACTGCCGCGCTGTACGCGCTCCTCAACGTTTTCATGCCACAGCAGGGCCTGTTGTCGCTCGGCCTCGCGGCCCTCGATGGTTAGCAGGCGATAATAGGTGGCGAAGAAGGCGCGATCTTCCGGGCTATCGTGTGGACGCCCTGGTGCTGGCACGCTATAGGCGGCGTCGCTGGCGGGTATGGGCGATGATGGCTGCGCATCGGTTTTGAGGTTGGGTTGTGGAAGTTGCCAGCTCAGCGCGACCGAGGCGCGTTCGCACCGGGCGAGTTGAGCGCAACGGGTGCAGCGTGCTGGCCCCGGTGGTGCGCCAGCAATGCCACTGACATGGCTCAGCACGAGCAGGTTACGCACGGCGCAGACGCGGTGTAGTTCGCGCATGGTGAAGGGGATGCCGTAAGCCTGTGCCGCGCCAGGCGTACCGCTATAGACCAGTGTGGCCTGTGCCTTTTTCATCTTTGAGGTGCGTCGTACCGCCAGTTGCGCATGATAGCCATAGACCTGCCAGCGATGATCAACTTTAGGCAGATCGCCCTTCGCGCCACCGGTCTTGAGTTCCAGCAAACGTTGTCGTCCGCTCTGCTGCCAGAAGAGGTCGAGGCGACCGCGCAGGCCGATTTCAGGAGCCAGCAGAAAGGTTTCAGCACGTACATGGTTGTTGCTTGTCATACCGGTTCCGTTGGTGCCATTGTATCCGTCTCTATCGTCGCTATTGGGTATATCCCACAGGCTGGCGCGTTCGCGCTGATACCAGGAAGCCAGACTCTCCAGGTGTGGCAGCACTTCATCGTGTAGCGTGGCGGCCTGGAGATGCGCCAGCGCCACGTCGGTGGTGCTGTTTGCCAGCTCGTTGATCAGATTTTTGACCATGAAAGCGAGCGGCGACTCATCGGCCCTCTGCGTGCCGGTCTGCATTAGCGCGCCGCGATCATGGTACTTGAGTAGTTCTTTGAAGCAGTGATGCACCAGGTTTCCGCGTATGGTGGCGGCAGATGGCGGCGAGGCGACTAAGCGGTTCAGCAGGTATTGCCGCGTACAGTAGCTGGCCTGTGAAAGATCCGTGATATTGAGCAGGCTATCCGGTTCCAGGATTGCAACGGTATAGGGGCCGCCGCTATAGTGAAAGAGCAGTTCATCGTTATAGTTCTCAATACTGGTAGGGTTGGCGAGATGGTAGACGCGCATTGTTAGCTTTAGCTCAAGCAGTTGTTGCTTGCCCCGCACTACTAATTCCTTCACGAAATCGCGGTAGTAATCTGTCATGATGATCTCCGCCAGGCCATGTGCGCTTCTGAGCATGATATGGGGGAGCCACTTGCCGTTGATATTGCGCTCATAGGCTGAAATAAGTTGTCCTTCAAGCACTGGTATATCACAGCGTTGCGAGCGAAGATTGGCATAGGCGCAAATAAAACATGCAGCTTCTTCCTGCTGATCTGGGGTATGTGCGTCGGGCGCATTGGCGGCGGTGGCTGACTCGTTCATGATGGCTCCCCCTTATAGGCAAATTCGTAGCTTGATTGTAGGGTATGGATAGGGGTGTGTCAAGCCAGGCAAGGTGTTAGTGCTTCAGGGTGTTGGAGACATCTGATTATATTGAGTGAAAGGAATAGGAAGACTGCGTAAGGCGAGTCATTATCTTATATCAAATCTTATACCAGGAAAAATGTGTAACTATTACTTATAGGCTATTGCGTTTTTTTTTTTTTTATAGGGTATAATGCCAATGTAAAGATAGAGCGTAATTCTAAAAAATGGTGCCCTTTGGAGTCCCTCTCATCTCTTAGTAGGGGTACCCTTAAGCCTGATCGATACTCGGAAAGGAGGCAGTTCACTAAATGAATTATCTCAACACACAAATCATAAATCAGGGTAGTGTGTTGAGGAACAGGAAGAAAATAGTATGGTGAGACGTGGCGCTCTCAGCAAGATTGGACCCTTTATGAGAGCGTCACTGGTGGAAATTCCACGTGCTGACATGATAGCACATGGAAGATGGTCTGTATAGGGCAGTGAGCCTGATACAGAAGGTCGCTCCTGATCGTTGTTGGACTGGCATCGTGAGTGAGGGATGCCTGAAAGGAAGAGAGCGCATGATCTTCTTGAGCTGGATTACGCTATGTTTGCGTCTCCTCGTTGCTGCCGTGTTTGTGACGTATGCTTGCGGGAAGCTACGTCATCCTTCGCAGTTTGCTGCGGTGATTCGTAGCCATCGACTTATCCCTGACACGATGAGTAATGCCGTTGCCTGGGGGCTGACACTGCTGGAACTGGTGTTGGGGGGCTTGTTCCTCTTCAATGTTTTCCCGCTGATCATAGGGATTGCCATTGGCGTCTTACTCATCCTATTTAGTGCCATCTTGCTCCGTGCGCGTTTAACGCCCCGGCTCAATGTGACGAGCTGTGGGTGTGCTGGCGCGAGCAATCGGAAAACTTCGCTGGAGCAGGCACTCTTCCGTAATCTGTTGTTGCTCTGTGCCATAGGTGCGATAGTTGTCACGATGAGCATAATGCATTTCCCTGTTGTGTCATTGTGGCTATTGCTGCTGATCGAGTGTATACTACTGGTGTGCATTGTATTTGGAGCGGTCGGTGTACAGACGCGCCTGTTTGCCTCGTTACTGCGGGTCTGCAATATTCAGTTGATCCGCAGGCAAGGTGGCGGCACTGCTGTAGCGATCATGCAGCGTGAACGGCGTTCCTTCATCAAATGGAGCGTGCAACTGGGTGTTGCCGCTCTTGTAGGGGCTGTGGTTCTCTGGAATGGAACGGCGGATGTATTAGCAGTGTCACCCACTGTGGCTATAGCACCTTGCCCGAACAATGAGTCTTGCGACTGCGGGCCAGGAGGAAGCGGACCCTGGTCTGGTGATTGTGAGCAGTCTTGGAATTGTACGGGACATGAAGGTGAGTTCGTACCAATAACCTGGTTCTGTGTTGTCTATTGCTGCGGTTCTGGCAACTCATGCAAATATTATAGATATCAGCAAGGTACTGTATACTGCGCACCTCCTGGTGGAGGATGTTAGCAGGTCAGAGGGACTGCGTGTTTGTACTGTTTTATCCTTGATTAAGGAGTACACCGATGATTACCTACCCGATTACATTGAAGTCTGATCCTGAGCAGCCGGGTGTTCTCCACCGCTTCGAGCTTGTTGAAGGAAGCACGGAAGGTGATGGCTTTGAACTCATCAGTACCTGGCTACAACTTCCGTCCACGAAGGACGCAACCGATGTGTGCCCGTTTTGTGGAGCGACGCTGGAGCTTCCAGACGGGAGCCTGGAGGCTCATCTCAAGAGATACCAGGCTGAACACGGTGGCCAGGATAAGATTGTAAGGATTGTCCATCGCCATAAAGGGCCAGCCCCGCATTTCATTCCGCCGGGGTGGACCGTTGCGGATGAGAAGACCGACAGGTCGAAGTTCCTAAGCTTCAAGGAGTATATACAGCTATTGAAGTCCTCTGAGCAGAAGCCTGCTGGTGGCATGCCTATGTCGTAGGTCTTTTCTGCCCGTAGAGGCAGTGGGCAGGAATGCGATGTTTATGAATATCAAGCTGGTGAAGTATATTGTTCTTCCTCTGGTGGTGGATGCTAACTTAGAGAGGCATTTTCTCAGAAAGGGAGTAGAACGACGATGACGACATATCCACTTCCATTGAAGGCTGTAGCGCAGCAAAATGATATCCCTCATACCTTTAGGGTTGTTGAGGGAGACACGGAAGGTAATGGTTTTGAACACATCAGTACTTGGCTACAGCTTTCACGGACAAAAAAGACGACATACAGATGCGGGGCCTGTGGGGCAGTCTTTGAGATGCCAGATGGGAGCCTGGAAGCTCACCTCAAAAAATATCAGGCAGAGCATGGTGGTAATGATGCTATTGTACGTATAATCTATGCCCATCATGGGCCTCGACCTGCTACCCTTCCTCCTGGTATAGTAGTTGTCACTGACAAGACGAAGAGAAGGAGCCTTAAAGAGGTTCTCCAGATGCAGGAGAACTCTCAGCAGGGGTCTTAGTAGATACAGACCTTCTTATCCCTCTGCTCGCCATTATTGCGAGCAGAGGGATAGATAGAATTGTAGAATGGGAGAAATATCTGTTATGCCTGCACCATCTTTGTTCAAGCGTCGCCAGCTTGTTCGTCTTGGTGGAGTGGGGGTAGCGGGTTTACTGGCTGGGGCAGCGGTCACGAAAGCGGTCGATGTCTATGCTCATCCTCCTGTCACATCTGGCATACAGCCTTTGCAACAGCATGATATGCAAGCGTATATCGACCTCGACGGCTTCGAGCAGCAGTTTCTGACGAAATCGGCTGACATCAAGCAGATTTGGGACTTTGTAACGGTGGAGCAGATTCAGCCGCAAGGATTGACGGCGGTGAGAAATGCGCTCAATGCGTTCCAGTTCATTTACAACAAGACGCTCTACGCCGTGCTTTGCTTGCGAGGGGGGGCAGTCATCTATGCGCTCGATGATGCAATATGGGCAAAATATGACCTTCTCGCGTTATCGGGCCAGAAGATAGGCGCAGCCGTAACAGGGAATCCATGCTATCGCCGTCGGACAGCCGATAATGGCGCGCTGAGTCCAGATGACCCACAGAGTCTCTATCAAGATGCCAGTTTGCAGGCTCTAGTGCAACGTGGTTCACATCTTGCTGTGTGTCATGATGCGCTCAGTGGACTGGCCGTGCAGCTTGCGCAACAACATGGTATACCCTTTGCAGATGTTTTGGCCGAGTTGGCAGCTCATCTTGTCGCTGGCGCTCAGCAGACTCCTTCGGGTAGTTCACTGATTGCTGTTG
>DAOTVZ010000057.1:0-6853 GCA_034436045.1 Ktedonobacteraceae bacterium
ACGTTTTACCGGTTAGCACACGACAAAAGGAAGAGTTTATGGCTACCGAGGTTGAAAGCTGGCAACACCGCGACATCATCACCAATGGCATTCGGATGCACTACGTCACTCAAGGTCAGGGGCCGCTCGTCGTTCTGCTGCACGGCTTTCCTGAGTTCTGGTACTCCTGGCGTTACCAGATACCCGTGCTGGCAGCGCAGGGCTATAAGGTGGTCGCACCCGACCTGCGTGGCTATAACGATAGCGACAAGCCCCGCCGGGGCTACGACGTGCCCACACTGCTGCGCGACATCAAGGGGCTGATCGAAGGACTGGGTTACGAGAAGGCCGTCATTGTCGGCCATGACTGGGGCGGCGTGCTGGCCTGGGCCTTCCCCATGCGCTATCCCCACATGACGGAGCGCCTGATCGTACTCAACGCACCGCATCCGTGGGCTTTTCAACGTGAACTGCGTCATGCCAAACAATTGCGCATGAGCTGGTACGTGCTGGCCTTTCAAATTCCCTGGCTGCCCGACTACCTGCTCGCGCGCCATCACGCCCGCCTTATCGGTCAGACAATTTATCGGATCGCTGTACGCAAAGAGGCATTTCCGCCCGATGTGCTGCTACGCTACCAGGATGCCATGAGCAAGCCACGCGCCATCACCTCTGCACTGAACTATTACCGTAATCTCATGCGGCGTGGCATCTTTCGCCCCATGAGCAGAAATACACAAAGGAGTATTGAGGTGCCTACACTGCTGATCTGGGGCGAACAGGATGTCGCGCTCAGCATTGAGCTAACAAAAGACCTGGAACAGTGGGTACCCAATATTCAGGTACAACTCATCGCCGACAGCGGCCACTGGGTACAACAAGAACAACCAGAGTTGGTGAATCACTCTATACTGGAATTTGTATCGAACGGGTGAGCAGAGCAAGCGCAAGACAATGGCGCTACAATGAAAACGAACAGGGCTGGTAGCATCTCATTGTAGAGGCATACCTTTGCGGTCGCCCTGCTCGCCCTTCATAGCGTACTCACAGGGTCAATATCCACTTCCCAATCGCCTGGGTCGATGACGCGCAACAGGCGGTGCAGGTCGGGGCCGCGCACGAGAATTTGCCAGCGGTATCTGCCGCGTATGTGCTCCATCAGCGCGGGTGCGGGGCCGACCAGTTCCGTCTCGCTCAGTTCCAGGCGCTGAATCCATTCGGTCAGACGCTGCGCCATCAGAAGCGCCTCGTTCTGCGCTTTGTGGCGCTGTTCATGACTATACGAAAATTTAACAAACTGGCGGAAGGGGGGATAGCGGTAGCGCAGGCGAGTCTCGATTTCGATATTATAGAAGGTATGATAGTCATGGCATGCTGCTGTCTCGATGCAGAAATGCTGCGGATTGAAGGTCTGGATAATGACACGACCAGGATGTTGTCCACGTCCGGCGCGGCCCGCTACCTGGGTGAGCAGCGTAAAGGCGCGTTCCGGTGTGGCATAGTCCGGTAAGGTAAGGGCGATATCGGCGGAGATGACGCCCACCAGCGTTACGCCCGGCAGATCAAGCCCCTTCGCAATCATCTGTGTGCCAACCAGGATATCGGCCTCGTGGCTGGCAAAACGCTCTAAGAGGTCTTCATGGGCATGGCGCACGCGCGTGGTATCACGATCCCAGCGCAGCATACGCGCCGTCGGAAAGTGCTTCTGCAACGTCTCCTGCACCTTCTCCGTACCGAGGCCGAAATAACGAATACCCTCGCTATAACAACTGGGGCAGCGCGTCAGCATTTTACTGATCTCGCCGCAGTAATGGCACAGCAGGATACGCTCGGTGGCATGATACGTCAGGGGAATATCGCACTGTTTGCATAAGGCGACATAGCCACACTGGCGACAAAGGATGCTGCTGGCCATGCCGCGCCGATTTAAAAATAAGATCGCCTGCTGGCCCTGACTCAGCACATGCTCCAGTTCTTCCTGCAAGCGACGACTGAGGATACTGGTATTCCCGGCATGCAATTCGTCGCGCAGATCGACAATCTCAACCGGTGGCAACGCCGCGCCCACACGCCCCGGCAGTTCCACCAGACGATACAGGCCCTGCTGCGCCCGATAGTACGTTTCGACAGCGGGCGTGGCACTGCCCAGCACGACCGGAATGCGCAGTTGTTGGCCCAGAGCGACCGCTGCCGCGCGTGCGTGATAGGTCGGCCTGCGCTCCGCCTGCTTATAGGCCGGTTCATGTTCCTCGTCCACAATCACAATGCCCAGATTGGGAACGGGAGCGAAGAGCGCCGAACGCGAGCCAATAACGACATCGACCTGCCCCGAACGAATGCGCCGCCACTCATCGTAGCGTTCACCATCGCTGAGCGCGCTGTGAATAATGGCAACACGACCGGGGAAACGGCTCGCCACGCGCTGCACCGCCTGCGTGGTCAAGGCGATCTCCGGTACAAGAATGATGCCGCGTTTGCCCTGTGCAACCAGGGCTGCCAGCGCCTGCAAATACACCTCTGTTTTGCCACTGCCCGTAACGCCGTGTAACAATACAGGTTGCTGTGGGTCGGCTTGCAGAATCGCCTCGACCGCTCGCCGCTGGTCAGAAGTGAGCGTGAGCGGCACGCCGGGCGTTATAACGCGACCGCGCAAAGGGTCGCGGCGTACCTCTGCCTCTTCGATGGCAATCAGCGAGACACGAGCCAGTTGACGGAGTTGCGCCTCGGTAATGCCACACGCCTTGCGCAACATATGAGGCGTCCAATAAACCTCCTGCATGGCCCCGATGCTCTGCCTGCCATGCTGTAAGAGATCAAGCGCCGCCAACTGGCGTTGCAGTGCCAGCACGACCTTATCCTGCACGGGCGGCTCCATAACAGCGGTCATGGAACCGCCCCAGGGGTCAGGTTTGCGCGTGGCAGAGCGACCGCCAGCAGGGCGCGTGTGAGGGGACAGGGCGACCGCCAGGGTGGCCCCTTGCCGTGCCTGTATTGTCTGCTCTGCGTGCATACGCCACACCGCAAGGGTCTCGTCATCTGCCACGAGCCGTACCACCCGTTTGACGGCGGCTCTAGCGCGCGGGGCCTGCAATTCTGCCTCGCGTGTAATCAAGCCGCTGGCCATCGCCTCTTTTATTATCTCACGCGCTTTCTTCTCGCCGAGCATCTGCTTGAGGCGCTGTGTATCCAGTTTGCCATCGGCGAGCAACAGGCCGATCAGTGCCCGCACACGCGGCGAAGCCTCCGGCATCTCCTGTTCATTCTCATGAAGGCCTGTGGCAAGTTTCAACACCGTCTGCGAGCGTTGCATCAGCCCTGGCGGCAACATCATAAAAGCCACCTGAGCCAGCGGCGTCACATAATATTCCGCCATCCACTCCGCCAGCCGCATCTGATGGGGCAACAGGGCAGGCATCGGGTCGAGAATACTGTGTAATGGACGGATGATATAGGATGGAGCATCTGGCAACTCTTCTTCATGCATCGACCAGATGATACCTTCAATGAGGCGTTGACCGTAGGGTGCAGCCACCAGTTGACCGGGCTGGAGCATGGCTTGTAGTTCGGCTGGTACTGAGTAGGTGAGCATGGATTGCCCGTTTTGCCAGTTGGCAGCGGGCGTCACGATCTCGGCCAGCATCTCGCGCGTCTCAGCCATTTTACCGTCTCCCAAACTCTCGCTGCAAGGCCGCCAGACTGAAATGGACGGTGGTAGGACGCCCGTGACAGCAGCTATAGGGGGCTTGCGTCTGCTCCAGTTGCTCCAGCATCTCGCGCATCTCGCTAACGGTCAGAAAGTAGTTGGCTTTGATGGCGGCTTTGCAGGCAATGTTCGCCAGCGCGCGCTCCTCCCAGGTCTCTGTGTGGCCCAGACTCTCCGGCGCGGTTAGCTCTAAGAGCAGGTCGTGCAGCGATTGTGTATTCAGGCGCTTTGCCAGCACATCGGGCACTGCTGTCACCGTAATCGAGCCATCGACGCAGGTCAGCAGAAAGCCGATCTGCTCAAGCTGGGCCTGATATTCCTCAACGGCCTCTATCTCCTGTGGCGACAATGCCAGTTTCATCGGCGTCAGTAAATGCTGCGATAGCGGTGTATGCGCCTTGAGCGAGGCCACCATGCGTTCCAGCAAGATGCGCTCGTGTGCCGCGTGCTGATCGATCAGGTATAGTCCGTCTTCCCCCTCCGTGACGATATAGCTCTGCGCAAGCTGACCGATAACGCGCAAACGAGGCAGTTTTTTCCTCGTTGTAGTAGTCTCCATCCGCGTCGGCAGCGCCTCCTCCGACGCGCTCCATGCTAACATAGTGTTTGTTGATAACGACGATAGCGACTGTGTGGGCGGGGGCTGGTCTACCACGTCCGCGCGTTGCCCGACCGATGGTGTACTTTGCTCGTCTGCCGCCGACTGCTGATGTACCTCGTCGGTTTGTTGGTCGATCTGTGGCGCTACCACCTGTTCCGAACGTTTAGCAACCGGATGCACATGGCTCTGCCAGAGGCGGGTGGTCAGTGGCGGTTTCGTGCCCGTCTCTTCCTCCGTCACGGTCAACCAGGGATTATCATAGGATAGTGTGTCAGTATCATCCTCCAGTGGAAGGATGGCTTCAGAGGATTCACGCTGTCTATCCTCAACAGGGGATGCCGCCTGTTCGTCGGTTATATCGTCAGTGGACGATGGGCGTGCTGAACGGGCCTTTGCCGACGAATGTGGTACATTTGTTTGCGCGTTCTCTGCCGCTGGTTGCCAGTGCGGCATCTGCGGCTCTTCGAGCAGGGCCTGGCGCACAGCGCGCAGCACAGCCGCAAAGACGCGCCGTTCCTTCAGAAAGCGAATCTCGGTCTTGGCCGGATGCACGTTGACATCGATCAATGACGGATCAAGCTCGATGTTGATAACCGCGATAGGATGGCGTCCGCTGAGCAGCAGTGAGTGATAGGCTCCCTCGACCGCCGAGGTCAGCGTGCGACTCATGACCCAGCGCCGGTTGACAAAAAAGGAGATATACTGGCGCGTGCTTTTGTAGCAGGTGGGACGACTGGTATAGCCCGTTACAAGCGGCGCGCTGGCATCATCGCGCGATTCCATAGGGACGAGCGGCACCATCTGTTCCGCCACCTGCAAGCCGTAAATCTCGACCAGGACGCTGGCGAGCTTGCCATTGCCGGGAGTGGCGAAAATCTGCTTGCCCTCGCTAAAGACTGTAAAGCGGATTTCGGGATAGGCCAGCGCATACTGCTCCAGCAGGTGATGGCAATGGCTCACCTCCGTGTTGCGGCTCTTGAGAAACTTGAGGCGGGCCGGTACGGCGCTAAACAGGTTGCGCACGGTGATGGTCGTGCCCTCCGGCGATGCTGCGCTCGTCACCTCGGAGAACTGCCCATTGACGGCGCTGATCTGCGCGCCTTGCTCATAGCCGCGTGCATGACTGACCAGCGTGACCTCGGCCACAGCCGCGATAGAGGCCAGCGCCTCGCCGCGAAAGCCGAGCGAGCGAATATGCTCCAGGTCGTCAATCTGCGCCACCTTGCTGGTGGCGTGGCGCGCCAGCGCCAGCGGTAGCTCGTCGGGCGGAATGCCGCAGCCATTGTCGGTGACGCGAATCAGTTGCAGGCCGCCGTTGAGCAGGTCAACACGAATCTGGGTAGCTCCGGCGTCAATACTATTCTCGATCAGTTCCTTAACCACCGACGCGGGTCGCTCGACTACTTCTCCGGCAGCGATCTTGGCGGCAACATCGGGCGCGAGTTGACGTATGGGCATAATCCATGCTCCTATTGCAGAGATGTTCTGCTAGTAAGAACGATTGTTCACCGACTATTATAACATGGCTGGGAAGTTGCTCAGACGAACCCCTTGACAGCTATGCTAAAATACTGACGTAACATGCCGGTGTAGCTCAGGGGTAGAGCGTTCGCCTTGTAAGCGAATGGTCAAGAGTTCGAATCTCTTCACCGGCTTTTTTATAGCCCACTTTCAACAGCCTTGCTATTATCACCCCCTGGTTTACGTTTCCCCACTACACGAAGAGACGGCTATGCCTGAATAACACGGTATTAACACAAATACGTTTTGCTGGCTTTCTAGACTGATGTAAATAATGTTGGTTCAGAAAAATCTGATTCCTCTGTTTCTTCTGAAGCACCCATATTGACTGGGTTTTCAAGAGGAAATAATGGGGGAACTACTGCTGCCATCCTGGTTTCTGCTGCCTTGAAATAGAGTTCATCGACCTCAATACCGATAAAATTTCTACCCAGTTGCAGCGCGGCCACACCGGTTGAGCCGACGCCCATAAAGGGGTCGAAAATGACATCGCCGGGATTGCTTGCCAGGTTGATTAAGTGGCTCAGCACCTTCACCGGCTTCTGCGTGGGATGGACGGGATTTTTGACACGCTCCTTGCCCATGCAGATGGGGCTTTCGATAAAATTGTGCATTTCCTTTTGCTTCGTGAAGTTCCAGGTGTGGCCCTTATTCCATGCGCAGACAATCAACTCGCAACTGTTGAGGAAACCGGCGCGACGCAGCTTGGGGGGCGGGTTTGTTTTATGCCAGACCATGAACTGGAAGGTATCAAACACGGGGTCGAAAACCTGATGCCACCGGCCCAGCAGGTTATAACTGGTGAAAGCAAAAATGTTGCCGGTGGGTTTGAGAATCCTGACAAAATCCTCAAGCCATGCGGCTGGATCAAAAATAATGTTATCCCAATCAGCAACATCATTATTAAATTCCTTTCTCCAGGACATCTTGATGTTGCCGGTAGAATAGCGGCCCAGATTATACGGCGGGTCGGTCAGGATCATATCTATCGAGTGATCTGGTATCTTTTTGACGTATTCAGCACTATCGCCTAAAATTAATTCGTACTT
>DAOTVZ010000058.1:0-9502 GCA_034436045.1 Ktedonobacteraceae bacterium
TATTGCCAGCCAACACTATCCAGGTAAACCTCGGTGCTGACACCGGGGCTGGAGGTGAAGAACTGGATGCCGATTTGTGTGACCTGATCCGAATAGTCTACTGGCATGCCCAGCCAGATTTTGTTCCAGTGCCCTGGGGTGAGCGTGAGGCTGTTGGCAAAAATCCAGGAACCCTGGGGATTGGCGACGAAAATTTTGGCATTCACCAGCGCGTTCTTGTTGACAACATAGAGATAGGCCGTCAACGTTTGTCCGGCCTTCGGGGCGTTTGGCAGCTTCGTCGCGTCAACAGCGATGAAGGGTGTATCCTCCTCGCTGGCATTCAGCAGCGTAAACTGCAATGAATGCAGACCATCGAAGGCCATCGCCGTACTGTTGACAGGTTGCGTAATGCCATAACCAACGGCCTGCCAGCCATCGGTGGTGCCGTCCTCGAACGAGAAAGCATCCTGTGGATTGACCGTGCGCGATGGCGTGGGGAAGGTCAGCGTTGCCATCGGCGGCGTGACACCTTTGACCATGACCTGCTTATATTCCTGCTGGAAAATCTGCCCCTCGATGGCAATCTTATTGTTGCTGACCAGCGGCATCGGTGCGTCAGTGGCGAAGTACTGCATGGCGGCGAAGACGCGGTTTGCCACCAGCGTCTGCATCGCCTTCTGTGTCCAGGCTTGCATAAACGCGGGATTATTGGACTTGCCGTCGTTCACAAGCTGCCCGTTCGTATCGGAAGCGTAGTTCCACTCGGTAATCCAGATCGGCAGTTGCTTGCCGATAGCTTCTTGCATGGCGGCGCGTGCCTGTACGAAATGTACGTTCCAGGCATCGATATTCTCCAGGCAGACCTGGGCCGACCAGTGAATGCTGCAAGCGTATTCATGCCAGCTAATGCCATCAGGTAGCGGGTTAGCCTGCTGCAAAAAGGCGCTGAGATAGTTGCGGTTGAACTGATAGTTGGCGGGGCCGATGAAGCGCGCGGTAGGAAACTGCTGCTTCAAGACGGGTATGACCTCATTCCAGACCATTGCATACGTCTGCTCGGAGATACCGGCCAGATCGGACTCGTTGCCAAATTCGTAATAGACCGTCTCTTTGCCGAAGACCTGCGCCATCAAGCTGAGCATATGCTGATCGGTTTGCAGAATTGGCCCCTGAAATTCTGGCCCCGCCAGTACAACCAGAGGAACTGCGCCAATCTCCTTAATGGCCTGCGCCGCCGCTATCTCCGTCTGATCGCTCAGTGTTGAGCGCGTCGGCATGCGAATTGCTCGCACACCTATCTCCTTGAGCAACTGGCGCGTTTGCGCCGAACGTAACAGGGGATCATCGGCGTTGTAAAGGCCCATATTGGTGCCAAAGAGCAGAGGAGAAATCTGCTGATTATTGGTAATGCTATTCAAAGCAGGAGCTGAGCTAATTGGTGTGCTACTCTTGTCGCTCTGCGGGCTACTTTGCTTTTGTATTTGTAGTATCTGCAGAGGAGAGATACGGTGTGTCAGCATCCACGCGCTTAGCCCACCTGCGGCGAGCAATAGTGCCAGCACGACGTTGATGATAATGACTGCGCGACCAGCGGAGCGTTTCCGCACCGGTTGCTGCGCGGGCGACGTCAACGGTGTGCTGTGGTGATCCGTCATCGGTGCCGAGACTGGCGGAGCAGCAGGTGCATAGTAAGATGGTGGTGTGCCGGTTGGCCGAGACCCTGCGGATGCGGCCAACCATGCCGGTGACACACTTTGTTGACCCGTCACCGGTGGCACGAATGGCGACTGCCACTGTGAGATGCTTTGTCGGCCCGTATCGGGTGGCGACTGCCATTGTGAAGCCCCATATCTGCCGGTATCAGGCTGCGCGAAAGGCACATTTTGCCTGTCCGTCTCCGGTCTGAGTGGTGGCGCTCCAGTTGTGGGCAACGCTGGCAGCGATGGCATGGAGAGCATGGGCAAGCGAAATTGCGAGTTGCTCTGTTTGCTAGTATCGGGAAACAGGGCTGATTCGTACTGCTCATGCTGTTTGTCCTGTCCCGACCCCCAGAACAGAGAGCTATGCTGTCCGCCTGTGACAAAGGGAGGTGCCTGGTGCCGACCGGTGATATTGAGGCTCGTCCCTGGCCTGGGTGCGGAAGCGCGAGCAGGCGACGAAGCTCCCTGCTGACCGGTTACAGGAAGCTGAGGCAGCGATGGTAGTGTTGGTGCGTGTTGCCGATTCAACAAAGGCAAATGCGCTGGCGGTATGACCGGTGTCTCCTCCTCACGAAAACTGCTGCCTGGAAGCCCGAACTGGCCCATCCCCTGTGTGTTATCTTGCGGTGTACTCATACCCTTTCTTCACCTTCTTCCCTTCCTTCTCTTGCATTGACGTGAGATAGTGACTCCTCCCAACTCACATCGATGCGGTTCAATGTATCAATACTCCCCCCTGTGTCCTTCTGCCCACGCGATGATGCCACCTTGCTTACGGAGACGGATGGTCAGGGCGTAGATAACGGGATGGCCGTCGTATGCCCCAAAAAGGGTATGCAATGCCGTTTAATCTTTATTTAATTCAATGTGTGTCATGTTATATGCTTTGTCCTGCTTCCAACTGGCCGGTAATGTACCCCTGAGCAGTCTTTTTCGGCTGGCGGAGCATGGTGGCGGCGGCATCGCTGTCGCGGACTGTCATGCCGATAGCGGCTCCGATCAAGGCGAAGAGCGCGGCGGCAATGAAGGCCGCATGGTACGCTGTGAGGTTGGGAATGGTGGTGCCGTGAGGGCCGGGTTGTGTCATGCCAACGAAGCTAAGGACGCTACTCAATAGAGCGACGCCGATGGATGCACCGATCTGGCGTTGCGCGTTGAACAGGGCCGAGGCCTGTCCCGTCTGGGCCGAGGTGATGGTGGCAAAGGCGGCGGCCTGCACGGAGGTGAACGAGAAAGCCATGCCCGCGCCGGTCAGAAACATCAGGCCACGCATGAGCCAGAGTGAGGTATGCTGACCGATCAGGCACATTGAGGTCATGACGATGGCGACACCGGTCAGGCCAACCATGATGAGGCGACGCGGCCCGATGCTGGGATAGATGCGCGTAACGAGCTGGGTGGAGACGAGGACGCCGATGGCCTCTGGAAAGGTGGTCAGGCCGGAGGTCAGTGCTGACATGCCGAGTCCTTGCTGAAGAAATAAGGGGGCGACGAAGAGCAGGCCAAGAAAGCCGCCCGTCGAGAAGAGTGACACCAGGTTGCAGGTGCGAAAAGCGCGGTTGCCGAAGAGCCGTAAATCCAGAATGGGATGCGTTGAACGCAATTCGACCCGGACAAAGAGTGCGATGCAGAGCAATCCAAGAATTATGCTGACGATGATAGCGGGCGACAGCCAGCCCTCGTTGGGGCCTTCGCTCAGCGCATACATGGTCAGCGCGAGGCCGATGCCTGCGAGCAAAAAGCCTGCTGTATCGAAGGAACGAGCGCTGCGTTCATAGTGTTCTTCCAGGAAGAGCAGGCCGAACACACAGGCGACGATGCCGATAGGCACGTTGACATAAAATACCCAGTGCCAGGACAGCTTCACGACCAGCAAACCGCCGATAATAGGGCCGGTGGCGGGTGCGAAAACGGTGGGGATGTTGAGAATGCGCGATACCTGCACACGCTCTGCGGGCGGAAAGGTGCGATACAGGATGGCGGTGCCCACCGGTGTCATGGCACCGCCGCCAATACCCTGCAAGACGCGGAAGCCGATCAGCATGGGCAGGCTGGAGGAGAGTCCGCACAGGGCCGAGGCCAGCGTGAAGAGCGCCAGCGAGGCCAGGAAAATGCGTTTTGTGCCCAGGCGATCACCCAGCCATCCCGAAGCGGGAATAATCAGGGCCAGACTGACGAGGTAGCCGATCACTACAGCGTCAATGGAGGTGCCGGTGGCATTGAACTGGCGGCTCAACGCTGGAAGAGCCACGTTGACGATAGTGGAGTCCATGATACTCATGAACATGGCTGCGACAAAGACAACACTGACACTGATCTTCGGATTGATGGAGAGGCGTTGCATCTAAGGTTGCTCCGGTGTATGCGCTACAATGTACCTGGAATAAGCTTTCTGGAACACAAAAGCAGACACAGGTACTCTACCTCAGAGCAACGCCGCTCGTCAAGTTAAGACCGCGCGTCTTCTCTCACAATCGTGGTTCCGAGCGGTTGGTGGGTACACAGCGCGCGCAGCAGACTATGAGCTTGCCTGCCATCGATGATCCGCACGCTGGGAACAATGTTTAAGGCGTCGAGGCAGGCCGCTACTTTGGGCAACATACCGCCGTGAATCACGCCTTGCTCGATCAGTTGATGGACGCCCTGTTCGCTCATTGTGGGAATAAGTGAGCCATCTGGCTGGCAAATGCCAGTTACGTTGCTCAAAAAAATGAGCTGGTCCGCGTGCAATGCGTCGGCGATATGGGCCGCGACGCTATCGGCATTGATATTCAGGCATTGACCATCCGCGCTTAAGCCAAGCGGCGCGATGACGGGCATATAGCCATCATTGATGATTTCTTCCAGCAGCGTCGGGTCAACTGCATCGATGGCACCGACCAGCCCCAGACTTTCATCCATGATATGAGCCTGCACCATTGACCCATCGGTGCCACTTAATCCGACTGCTTTTGCCCCCATCTTTGTCAGCATGACGACTAATTGCTCATTGATCTGGCCGCGCAGCACCATACACACGACCTCTAGTGTCTGTGCATCGGTCACGCGCAAGCCACGTTCGAAGTGAACCGGAATATGCAGGAGATGAAGCCAGGTGTCGATAGAGGGGCCACCGCCATGTACAAGCACGGGATGAACGCCGCGTGTTTGCAACCAGACGAGATCCTGTAACACATCTTGCTGATTTTCTAACGTGCTGCCGCCCAGCTTGACGACCAGCGTCTTGCCTACGAGATTGCTATAATCGTACAAAAACTCTTCTACACAACCCACACCTGGTTTTTGATAGTCTACGTCTACATCATCGTATCTTCTTGCCGAAGAAACGGTTATTGCCATTGTAAAATGACTCCTCACTTACGATGGAGCGGTCAGCCGCCCACTGCCAGCAGGCGTTGTAGCGGCATCTTTCTTCTTACGCTCCATCAATGTTGATAGGAACTATTCAAGAGTATAAGCTGATACCAGTAAAGAATCGCTCAGGAAATCCTATAGATTCATCAAAAAATGCTTAAATACTGTTTACTACTTTGGGGATTAAAAACAAAAACAGGCTATCAATAATGCAATCAGGCTTCCAGATGTGTATTCTGCGGTGTTGTTTCCGCCCCTTGTGATACACTGAAAGCACTTGAAAGCCTGCCTGAGCATAAGGTGTGCATGAAGAAGTGAGAGATAGCAATGAAATTAACATTTGCTCATTGGCGGATTATTCCCGATGCCTCTAGTGAGGAAGTGACGGCGGTTCTGGTGCGGGATCGCGTCTGGAATAGTTTTTTCCGCGTCTATCAGCGCCTCGGTTTCCAGGCTGTTCGTTGGTATGTCACGGGCTACGCGCAACTTTTGTAGAAAGGTTTATCAATGCAGCAGGATCAGGAATTATTGCAAGCTCTACGTGCCGATCTGGCAGAACTTACAGCGTTACATGCGCCTTCGGGTGCGGAGCAACCCGTGATTGCACGCTTACGCGAACTATTTACACCTCTGGCTGACGAAGTAAGCATCGATCATATGGGCAATCTAACAGCAGTACGAGCGGGAGTGGCGGGCGCGCCACATATTGTCGTCTCGGCGCACGCTGATGAGATTGGGGCGATGGTGGCGAATATTGAGCCGGACGGCTTCCTGCGCCTGTTCCCGCTGGGGGGTGTGCAGCCGAGACTATTGGAAGGGCGCGCGGTGTGGGTAGCGGGCCATCCCGGCGTAATTGGAGCGCGTTCCGGTCATCTCACCTCGCAGGCCGAGCAGCGCCAGGGTGTGGCAATCACCGATCTGTATGTTGATCTCGGTGTCGATAGCGCGGCAGAGGTCGAGGCGCTCGGCGTCCAGATTGGCGATCCTGTGGTGGTTATCTCCGAGTTGCGCAGTCTGTCTGGAAGTAGGGTAGCGGGCAAAGGCATCGACAATCGTGCCAGTTGCGTGATCTTGCTGCACCTGCTGCGCCGCCTGCAAGGTCGCGCGCTTCCCTGTCGCCTGACCGCGCTGGTCGCGGTGCAGGAAGAGGTCGGTCTGCGCGGTGCAAAGGTGGCCTATGAGCGGTTGCACCCGGACCTGGCTATCGTCATCGACACTTTTCCCGCCGCCGGAACGCCCGATACGCGCAATACGTCCTATGCCGCACGCATTGGTCGCGGCGCTCTGATTACTCCTGCAACCGCTTCCGGTGAACATGGTTTTCTGGTGCCGCGTGCCGCGCGTCAGGTTATGATCGAGGCGGCACAGCGCGCCAGTGCCCCCTATCAACTCGCAGTTATCAGTGGGCACGGCAGTGTCACCGACGCGGCGGCGGCCCATCTGGTAGCAGGCGGCATTGCCACACTCGAAGTCAAAATTCCCCGCCGCTACTCCCATTCCCCCGTCGAACTGGTTGACCTGCGTGACCTCGCCGCTGTTCTCGCCATTGTCGAGGAACTGGTGCTGCACCCACCGACTAAGGAACAGTTGGCGTTTGTGGATGAGTGATACCATGAATAAAAGTTGCTAACAATAGACAGACAATGCGCTCTCATCCAGGGGAATAGGTAATGCTCATCTGTGGACGGATGAAGAATGATTTTTATCCTTCTATGAAAAGCCTTGTGAGGTTACTATAAAATATTGTAGACTGGTGTAAGCGAGTAATGTTTATGTGTACGGTTGTTGTATATGGTTGATTCTTCACCTATACAGAGTTTAAAACTGTTACAAGGAGCGTTTTAGTGAGATGGTTGTAGACCTGGCAGATGATGATATTGATGATGCTCTAGAAGTGAAGCTAGCTCGTATACGGGCGGGTTTGCCTCTACGGGTGATCGATTTATTTTCGGGATGTGGAGGAATGTCACTGGGCTTGCAACGGTCCCAATATATCTTTTTGGGGGGAATTGAGAATAATCCACAGGCTATCAGCACATATGCTAGAAATATTTTTAAAGGAACTGACCAGCGAACGTTTGAACTTCATAGTACTCCCCGTGATATTACGACCTTTACACCGGAAATGTTTCTGCGTGAAATTCTTCAAGCTGACCATCCAGACGGGCTTGTAGATATGATTGTAGGAGGACCTCCCTGTCAGGCATTTTCTCGTATTGGACGAGCAAAGTTGTGCGCAGTAAAGCAGAATCCTGATGCGTATCGTGCTGATGAGCGTTCCAATCTCTATCTACATTATCTATCGTATGTAAGATTCTTTCGACCTCTGGTAGTCCTCATGGAGAATGTTCCAGATATTATGAACTATGGGGGGATAAACGTTGCTGAAGAGATTGCTGATGCTCTTGAGAGTATGGGCTATCGTTGCCGTTATACCATTTTAAATACCGCTCATTATGGCGTTCCTCAACTTCGGCAACGTTTCTACTTAATAGCAATTCTGGATGCGCTAAAAATAAATCCCAGTTTTCCTGCCCCGACGCATTTTATCCATGTGCCCTCTGGCTACGAATCTGCTCATGCAGTTGCGCTAATTACCCTTGAGCGGAAATCTTTTGGTGTTGTGAGGTATGTTGCGCCGCCTCAACCGGCAGAAACCCTCCCGGTAGCTGTTACAGTACGTGACGCTCTGGCTGACCTTCCGCCGATAAGAGGGCACCTTACCGGAGAGATGCGGAGAGGAGTGAGAAAGTTTGATACACTGGCGCGTTATGTGCAGGATGTTGAGCCTTCTTCATATGCTTACGAGATGCGTACATGGCCTGGCTTTGAGTCTTCTGGGGGGGTGTGGGATCATGTGATTCGTACTCTTCCTCGTGATTATCAGATTTTTAAGGAGATGAAGCCTGATGATCAATATCCTCAAGCCTATGAAATTGCGAGACGCTTGTTTCATGATAAAATGAGAGAATATCAGGAAGAACATAATGTAGAACTCTCTGAGGATTCTGATATGTATAAAGATATTTTGAAAAAGACCATTCCCCCCTACGATCCGACCAAGTTCCCTAATAAGTGGTGGAAGCTTAATCCCGATCAACCCTCTCGCACATTGACGGCTCATATGGGCAAGGATACCTATTCACATATCCATTATGATGCAGATCAAGCCCGTGTGATTTCTGTCCGTGAGGCGGCCAGGCTTCAATCTTTTCCTGATGGATTCCAGTTTGCAGGTGCTATGAATGCGGCTTTTACTCAGATTGGCAATGCAGTGGCACCTCTTCAATCCTATGCGTTAGGGAAACATATCTGGCAACTCTTGCTTACAGAAGTACAGCGGAGGCATGCGGTCGTATCTTTGTAGTTATCTTACAGTTCCCTGGTAATTAGTTGATCCATTTGGGAGTATCGGTAATCGTAAATACGAGCCAATGACAGCAAACATTGAGGCGAACAACCATTCATTTTCTCTAGAACAATTTCATTCGAGTCTTCGTACCTGGGACATCTACCACAGGCGTATTTTTCCGTGGCGCTTGACTAGCAATCCCTACTATCTTCTGATAGCAGAGTTGATGCTAAGACGCACCCAGGCTCAGCAAGTAATAGATGTTTATAATGTTTTTATCGGGAAATATCCTGATGTTCACTCACTTGCTCTAGCTCCAAAAGAGGAAATTGCCCGTATTCTCTTTCCCCTGGGATTAGCATGGAGAGTTTCGGCATTCCAGCAACTGGCCCAAACGTTGATAGATCACTATAAAGGGGAAGTGCCTGCCGACTATGACACGCTTGTGACCTTACCAGGGGTAGGTGATTATGTTGCAAGTGCCGTTTGCTGTTTTGCTTTCGGGCAGGCTTTGCCTGTAGTAGATACAAATACTGTGCGTATTGTGGGCCGATTGTTCGGTATACCAACGCATGCAGAATCACGACGCAGGAAACCTGTACGTTCGTTGCTGCACATGTTACTCGATCAGGAACATCCAGAGGCATACAATTATGCCATGTTGGACCTGGCGGCTCTGATTTGTACGTCCACAAATCCCCGATGCTCTGAATGCCCTTTATTACCTTATTGCAAAACTGGACAGGAGTACACTTATGTCTGAATGGTTGACACAGTCAGATCGAGAAGAGGCCATTGAGGTATTGAAAAAATATTTAAAACCAGCCCAGATACGTGATGTTATAGACCGTGATCTTGAGAAATTAGTCGCAAGAACCGAGAGTAAGAGCGTAGGAGGTCTTTATAGCACAAAGATTCGAGATGAAGACCTTGCTGAGTTTCTGATTGATCTGCAAGGTACTGATCTCCTGAAAGAGCGGAAGCTGAGAGAACTCCTGGTAAAGAGTCTCGCAGAGGAGCAGATCAATACACTGGCTCAATGGGGGGGAGCTATACTGGCTCGTAGCCGGTATGGCCGTATAGAGCAGATCGTTACGAGAAGGTGGGTGCCGGG
>DAOTVZ010000059.1:0-24663 GCA_034436045.1 Ktedonobacteraceae bacterium
ATGACCTGCGGCGGGGCATTGCTTATTTGCAAGCCCAGGCCGAGCCAGAGCGGTTCAACCGGTTTGGGTCATAGAATCCAGATAAAAAGGCACTGATACGAAAAGGTCAGTGCCTTCTTCTATTTTAATGTTAGTAACCGATGCCGGGCACGAAATGCAGGCCGATGATAACCGCAAACATGATAAGCGCCAGGATGGCAATGAGCATCAGGTCGTGACGTACATACTGATAATGTTCCGGCGTAATCAGGGCGTTAGAACGCTGCGCGTTGCGTTGCACGGCATTGCGGCGAGCAGCCAGACGCGCGGCGGCGCTTCCCCCTTTAGGCGGAGCGACGGTAGCAACGGCGGTGGCTCCATTTCCCTCTTCTTCCGTCTCGTCGGCGGACGCTGCGGTTATGGTGCGCTGCTCGCTCTTTGTTGTCTCTATGCTGGTCGGCTTCTCGACAGTAGCGGCTTTCGCCTTGCTCCTATCGGCAACAGAGGACGCCTTACTAAGTTTCGCGGATGCTGTTTTCTGCACGGGGATGTCCTGTACATCCTGCGTTTCCTGTACGTCTTGTGAGGTTTCGTCGCTCTCCGCTGGTGCTGCTGGTGCTGCGGAAGCAGGCAGTACCAGTTCAAAGCCCTTCTGGCTCCTGGTTTTTGCTCGTTGCGCACCGGCCCGCGCGGCTGATTTCTTTGGCATAAGTCCTGTTTCTCCCTGTTTCTGGCTTTCCTCTATGATTAATATAAAGATATGACGACAATGGCTATGCTGACTTGCGAGTTATTATACACGAAAGAAGGGAGAGCGTCGAGTAGCAGAGTCCCTGTGATCTTTCTCGGCTCTCTATCCTTTGGGGCGATGGTGGTGGTCGGTGTAGGGGCGTCATTCATGACGCCCCTAGCGCGGAGCAACGGGCGACCAGGGCGTCATGAATGACGCCTTGTGGACGGAGCAACGGGCGATCAGGGCGTCATGAAAGATGCCCCTGGCACGGAGCAACGGGTGACCAGGGCGTCATGAAAGACGCCTTGTGGACGGAGCAACGGGTGACCAGGGCGTCATGAAAGATGCCCCTGGCACGGAGCAACGGGCGATCAGGGCGTCATGAAAGACGCCCCTGGCACGGAGCAACGGGTGACCAGGGCGTCATGAATGACGCCCCTACACCAATTTGCCCCGCAAGGATAGAGAGCCGTCAGGGTATGAGAATTGACAAGATGGTAACACTGTGCTACCTTTATGTTGGCAATACAGGGCGATACGCAAAACATTTCGCATTCTTCAACCGATAAGTATCCGCAAGAGCGTCAGGCTAGCCCGTCTGTGGCTAGTCATTTTTTATAGAGCCATAAAGATATTAGAGATATACGCTGCAAGAATAGCATACTAACAAACTGATAGGAGCAGAGAGCATGGCACGCATAGTCGTCGCAATGAGCGGCGGCGTCGATAGCTCGGTGGCTGCCGCACTACTGAAGGAACAGGGACACGAGGTTATTGGTATCATGTTGCGCCTCTGGTCAGAACCAGGGGTCATCGAGGCGGAGGATGACGGCGTTGAGCGCGTCGTCCAGAATAAATGCTGCTCTCTGGAGGCGGTGGATGACGCGCGCCGCGTGGCTCGTATGCTGGATATCCCGTTTTACCTGGTCAACGTCGAAGAGGAATTTAAGCAGAAGATTGTCGATGCCTTCTACGAGGATTATGTCAACGGCCTGACGCCCAATCCTTGCCTGAACTGCAATCGCTATATTCGTTTCACCGTGTTGCTCAAGCGCGCGCTGGCGCTGGATGCCGATTACCTGGCGACGGGCCATTACGTGCGCGTCGATGATCACCCATTGACGGGCAAGCGGCGGTTGCGGCGCGGTGTCGATCCCGATAAGGATCAGTCGTATGTGCTGCATGTCTTAAATCAGTTTCAGCTTGCCCATGCCTGTTTCCCGCTCGGCGAGTATACTAAGTCGCAGGTGCGCGCGCTGGCGGCGGAGCGTGGTTTGCCTGTAGCGACAAAGGCCGAGAGCCAGGAAATCTGCTTTGTAGCGCAAAACGATTATCGCGGTTTTATTGATCGCTATGCTGCTGCGAACGGCATGCGCGAGCCGATCATGGTCGGCGCTGGCATGCAAATCGCGCAGGACAATGGAGCATCAAGAGTGGCGAACGGTACAGCCGCCGCGTCTACTCCGCTGATTACGCTACCGAAGCCGGGGCCGATCTATGATCTGCAAGGTAAGCAGGTGGGACGCCATCGTGGCCTGGCCTACTATACAATTGGGCAACGCAAGGGCCTGGGTATTACCGCCAGCGAGCCATTGCACGTTATTCAGATTGACGCTGCGCGTAACGCGCTCATCGTCGGGCCTGCCAGCGCGCTGGACCGTGACGAATTTACTGTAGGTCACATGCACTATCTCAGTGGCGAGGTGCCGCGCGAGCCTTTTGAGGCACTGGTACGTGTGCGCTATAAGGCACCGGAGCAGCCAGCGCTGGTGACGCCGCTGGATGAGCAGCATGTTCATGTTCGACTACGACATCCACAGCGGGCCATCACCCCCGGACAGGCCGCCGTCTTCTATGGTGGCGAAAATGGGGACGAGGTGTTGTGTGGAGGAATTATTAATGACCGATTTAGCACATATTAGAAACTTCTGCATTATCGCTCATATCGATCATGGTAAGTCCACGCTGGCCGACCGCCTGCTGGAGTTTACCGGCACCGTCTCCAAACGAGAATTGATGGAGCAGACGCTGGATCAGATGGATTTAGAGCGTGAAAAGGGCATTACCATCAAGGCGCAGGCGGTGCGTATGCGTTATACCGCGCAAAATGGTGAGGAATATGAATTGAATCTGATCGATACCCCCGGTCACGTAGACTTCACCTATGAGGTTTCGCGCAGCTTAGCCGCCTGCGAGGGGGCCTTGCTGGTGATTGACGCCACGCAAGGCATCGAGGCACAGACGCTGGCCAACCTCTATCTCGCGCTTGAGGCCGATCTGAGCATCGTTCCGGTTATCAATAAGATTGATCTGCCCAGTGCTGACCCGCAGAAGGTCATGCAAGAGGTCGAGGATGTGATCGGCTTGCCAAAAGAAGAATGTATTCTGGCCTCAGCTAAAGAGGGCATCGGCACGCAGGATATTCTGGAAGCGGTCATTCACCGCATTCCGCCACCGAAAGGCGAGGTGAACAGGCCGCTGCGCGCCCTCGTCTTCGACTCACATTATGATGCCTATAAGGGCGTCATTGCCTATGTGCGCATCGTCGATGGTCAGTTACACGCCAACGAGCGCATTGCGATGATGGCGACGGGTAGCACCACTGAAGTGTTGGAGGTGGGGTACTTTCATCCGCGCCTGGTTTCGACGGATGCGCTAACGACTGGTGAGGTGGGCTATATCGCCACCGGCTTCAAAAATGTCAAAGACTGCCGCGTCGGCGATACCGTCACGGTGCCTTCTGCATTAGGTGAAATAGAGCCGCTTCCCGGTTATAGTCCGGCCAAGCCGATGGTCTTTGCCGGTTTTTATCCTGTAGAAAGCAACGACTATCCCCTGCTGCGTGACGCGCTGGATCGCCTCAAGCTCAACGATGCCGCGCTCTTTTACGAGCCGGAAACCTCAAATGCGCTTGGTTTTGGCTTTCGCTGTGGCTTCCTGGGTCTGTTGCACATGGAGATCGTTCAGGAGCGTATCGAACGCGAATACAATCTGGATATTCTCGCCACCGCGCCGAGCGTGGCGTATCATGTCTACAAGAGGAACGGTGAGATGGTCGAGGTCGATAATCCATCGGAGATGCCCAACGCGGGTGAGATCGAGCGCATTGAAGAGCCGATCATGGATATCTCGATCTTCACGCCCTCACGCTACATTGGAACAATTATGGAGCTGGTCAAGGCGCGGCGCGGTACCTTTAAGGAACTCAAGTATATTGAGTCTGATCGCGTCTTAATGACCTATCTGATACCTCTGGCCGAATTGATCGTGGATTTCTACGATCAGCTAAAATCGCGCACGCAAGGCTACGCCTCACTGGATTACACGTTCCACAGCTACGAAGCCGCCGACCTGGTCAAGCTCGATGTGCTGGTCAACGGCCAGCCCGTTGATGCGCTCTCGCTGATTATTCATGAGAGCAAGGCCCAGGCGCAGGGCCGTCAACTGGTTGAGAAACTGCGCGGCCTGATCCCGCGTCAACTCTTTGAGGTGCCCATCCAGGCCGCTATCGGCTCACGTGTCATCGCGCGCGAAACCGTCAAAGCTTTGCGTAAAGACGTGCTGGCGAAATGTTACGGCGGTGACATCACACGCAAGCGCAAGCTGCTGGAAAAGCAGAAAGAGGGCAAGAAGCGTATGAAGATGGTCGGTAACGTGGAGATTCCGCAGGAAGCCTTCATGGCAGTCCTCTCGCTTGGCGACGAAAACCGCTAATAACTAATAAATAGAGCTAAAGATGCTATAAGCCGGGGCAGCGCTGCTGCGTTAGCCCCGCTTTTGCTTTCACCCGGTCATTTGACGATTAATGGCCCTCTATGCCTTGTAGCCGCCCTTAGACCGGCGTGCTACAATAGCACACAAGTGGAACCTCTTTTTATCAGAACTTTCTGCTAGCGGGCAATACATGGTTTCACCTGTTTCACTAAGTTTAAGATAGTAGAAAGCTAGTACAGGAGTCAGTAGTAATGAGTCATGGTATGGCACAGGATGTGCCACCGATTATCCGGCACGTCCGTGTTGGTAGCGGCTATGATATTGTCGTCGATTGGGGAGGCTTAGGGCACCTGGCGGATTACCTCGATCAACTACACTTGCCCAGACGGGTTTTTCTTATAGCCGATAATAACCTGGCGCGTCTCTATGGCGAGACGGTCATGGAGCAGTTGCGCCAGGGCGGCTACGAGCCGCTCTCTTATATTATTCCGGCGGGTGAGGCCAGTAAATCGCAGCAGCAGTTGAACGCGCTATATGACTGGTTACTGGAGCAGCATGCCGAGCGGCGCGAGGCGTTGATCGCGCTCGGTGGCGGCGTGATCGGCGATCTGGTGGGTTTTGCAGCGGCCACCTATCTGCGAGGCGTGCCGCTCATTCAGGTTCCGACCTCGTTACTGGCCCAGGTTGATTCGGCGATTGGCGGCAAGACAGGCATCAATCATCCGCGTGGCAAGAATCTCATCGGTGCCTTCTACCATCCACGCCTGGTGCTGGCCGATCCGGCGACCCTGCTGACGCTGCCGCCACGTGAACGCACAGAGGGGTGGGCAGAAGTGGTAAAGTATGGTATCATACTGGACGCTGAGTTGTTTACTCAGCTTGAGGAGCATGCGCAAAGTCTGTGTGACTTTAGCAATCCCTCTCCTGCTCTGTTATGTCAGATCATCGCCCGCTGCATTGCTTTAAAAGTAGCGATTATTGAGGAAGATGAACGTGACCAGGGACGACGCGCTATTCTCAATTATGGGCACACGATAGGTCATGCTATCGAGAATGTCGCCGGTTATGGCGAGTGGCTGCACGGCGAGGCTGTCTCGCTGGGGATGGTCGTCGCGGCGGCACTGGCGCAGGAAGCTGGCATGTTCGCGGCAGAGGAAGCAGCGCGTCAGAACGCGCTGCTGGCGGCGCTTGGCTTGCCCACGCGCTATCGTGGCTCAATTCCGGTAGCTGCGCTGCTGGATGCGACTCGCCTGGATAAAAAAGTTGCCGGGAAGCGCATTCACTGGATTATGCCGCGTCGCATCGGCGAGGTGGTGGTGACACCGATGCCCGATGAACTGGTAGAGCGCGTCGTCACGGAATTTTTTGCTCAGGTACCAGAAATCCCGTAAGAGCGGAGATTTATCCTGTCCGAATCATGGCTCATGTGATGTGTGTAGGGAATAGTGCTTCCAAACGGCGTTGATCCATGTACTCAACGTGGGCAACAGACAGAACGGGATAAATTCTCTACTACAAGATTTCTGATATTTTAAATTATAAAAGTGATTTTTGATAATTAATCATGGTCGGAAAAGAAGGTCTTACATGAATCAGGCGCGTATCACACAGTTTCGTTCCTGGTTACAGGAACAGGCGCTGGATACCTGTATTATCACACAGGCGCAGAACCGTTCGTATCTGAGTGGCTGGATGAGCGATGATACCGAGAGCCATAGCATGGCGCTGGTGAGCCAGCAAGGTCAGTGGTTACTTACCAATGCGCTTTATGCAGAAGAGGCCGAGAAGGCGGCCAGTGGTTGGACGATTGTGGTGCCAGAGGCGCGCGATTTCGCGGGTGCCATTGCCAGGCTAGCGCGGGAGCAGGGCTGGCGCAGGCTAGGCTTCGAGTCAGATGCCATCAGCTACCAACTATACGACAAGATACAGACGGCGGGCAAAGATATCTATGCGTTGTATCCCTACGATGCTACCTCACTGGAACGACAGCGCATGGTGAAGGAGCCAGGAGAACTGGCGCTGCTCAAAAGGGCCATTGCGATCACTGACGAAACCTTTGCGCATATCTGCGAGTGGATACAGGTCGGAATGACGGAAAAAGAGGTGCAGTGGGAAATTTTGCGCACAATGATCGCGCTTGGGGCAGATGAGCCTTCATTCTCTACCATCGTGGCCTCTGGCCCCAACGGCTCTATGCCACACGCGCGGGCCAGCCAGCGCGTCATCCGGCGTGGGGAGCTAATTACGATTGATATGGGTGCGCGCTATCAGGGCTACTGTGCCGATATGACGCGCACGATCTGTCTGGGCGAACCGGCGGAGCCACGCATGTATGAGCTGTACGAGCTTGTATTACGATCTATGAGGGCCTGTGAGGCAGGTTTACGTGCTGGTATTTCGGGCAAGGCTGCTGACGCGCTGGCCCGCGATGTATTGGCCCAGGCCGGTGTCGCTGAGTATTACGTGCATAGCACCGGTCACGGCGTCGGGTTACAGGTACATGAGGGGCCGGTACTCTCGGAGCGCGCTCCCGAAGATTTCTTATTGCCTGTCGGCTGTGTTGTGACTGTCGAGCCGGGCCTTTATATTCCTGGCTGGAGCGGATTACGCATTGAGGATTGTGTGCTGGTGCAAGAACAGGGGGCAGAGGTACTCACCCAGTCGCCAACGACGCTGGTGCTGTCCCGCTAGCGCGAGCTGATGAGAAAGTGTTTATAAGGAGAGACGCGCAATGATTTCTACTGGTGATCTAAAAAAAGGCATCACCTTTGAATTTGAAGGGCAGATTTGTAGCCTGTTGGATTGGCAGCATATCAAAATGGGGCGCGGCGGCGCGATTGTTCGTTTGAAACTGCGTAACCTGCGCACAGGGGCGATTTTTGATCGCACCTGCGACGCTGGTGCTAAATTCAAGCGCGTCTATCTGGATCAGGCGACCGTGACCTATCAATATCAGGATGGCGACCAGTACCATTTTATGGATACCAGCACCTATGACGATGTGGTTCTGACGGGCGAACAGCTTGGTGAGGCCAAAAACTACCTGGTAGATAACCTCGAACTGCAAATAGTGAGCTACGAGGGCGTGCCGCTCTCGGTTGAATTGCCGGAAAAGGTTGTGATGCGTGTCGAGTATACCGAGCCGGGGTTTAAGGGTGACACCGCGACGGGGGGTACCAAGCCCGCCACAACAGAAACGGGCCTGGTCGTGCAGGTGCCACTTTTCATCTCGATAGGCGATCTCATCCGCGTCAATACCACCACCGGAGCCTATGTGGAGCGCGTCTAACGGGACGCGCCTCAGATTACAAGCTGGAGCATGAGAATTATGGACGGCGAGACACAACACATGTATAATGGAAACGCAAATTCGCTCTCGCATGATGAGCTTCAGGAGAGAGATGATCTCATCGGTGTGGAGCAGTTGCGCCATCTAGTGCGCGTGCTAGACAACAGCGATGTTACGGAAATTGAAGTGAAGTGCGCTGATGCAGGCATGCGCCTGGTGTTGCGCAAGGCGAAACTGGCAGAAAGCAATGGACAGGCAACAGTAGTTGTCAGTGAAGCGGCTCCTGCGGTGATAGATACACCCGCTATGCCTGTGCTGACACATCACACCATTGTAGCACCACTGGTCGGTGTGTTCCATTCCTGGGCCAAACCAAAGGGCAACGCACTGGTGAAGGTGGGCGACCGCGTGGAGGTCGGGCAACTGGTGGCAACCATCCAGTCCTTAAACGTGATCAACGAGGTCGAGTCGGCTTTTGCCGGGCGCGTGAGCGAAATCTTAGTGCAGGATGGTCAGCCGGTTGAGTATGGGCAGCCTTTAATGGTGATTGAGAGCGCAGAGGAGACGAGGTAGGGATGGATTCGCCGCGCCCATCTGACCTCTCAGGCGTGAATGGTGATTGAGAGCGCAAAGGAGTCAAAGGAGTCATGGATGGCCTGGACGATAGCAGCAGGTATCTCTTTGAGGCAACCGCTACAGTGCCGGTCGTTAGCGTTGGAGAGCTTGCGGCGTATCTAAAGATGTTACTGGCGACGAATGACGTTTTGCAGAACATCTGGGTGCAGGGAGAGATATCAAATTGCAGGACGTATGCGTCGGGCCACTGCTATTTTACTTTGAAAGAAGATGAGGCGCAACTCAATTGCGTTTTCTTTAAACATGCGCGTCTGCGTAGTTCCGCGCCGGATTTGCGCGATGGGATGGCAGTTGTCGTCAATGGGCGCGTCGCTTTCTACGAGCGTGATGGCAAACTCCAGTTTTATGTTGAAGATGTGCGGCTCTTCGGTACGGGCGCGCTCTTCCAGCGTTTTGAGCAACTCAAGGCGCGCCTGGCCGCAGAGGGGTTGTTCGCGCCGGAGCGCAAACGTCCGTTGCCGGAGCGACCGACCGTAATTGGCATTGTCACCTCGCCCCAGGCAGCCGCTCTACGGGATATGCTGCGCGTACTGCGTTCCCGCTATCCATTGGCCCGTGTTATTTTATCTCCTACACTGGTACAGGGCGATGAAGCTCCTGCTGCTATCGCCGGGGCGCTTGACCTGTTAAATGAGCATGGCGAGGCCGAGGTCATTATTGTGGCGCGCGGCGGTGGCTCAATCGAAGAATTGTGGGCGTTTAATGAGGAAATAGTGGCGCGTGCGATAGCGCGTTCCCGTATCCCTGTCGTCACCGGCGTGGGGCATGAGACAGATTTCACCATTGCCGATTTCGTGGCCGATCAGCGTGCTTCAACACCGACGGCAGCCGCGACGGTGGCCACGCCTGATATTGTAGAGTGGCAGGATGAGATAGAGGCGCTGCGTCAGCAGTTAACAGCCATTATGCAAGATCGCCTCTCTAACCTGGCCGATCAACTGGCGTATAAACAACGTGAACTACAATATGTCAGTCCGTTGGGTCTGATAGAGCGTCGCCAGCAGCAACTTGATGAACTGACGGCCCGCTTGCAGACGTGCATGGAGTACTTGCTGTCGTTACGGCGGGAGCGGTTAAGCAGTGTCACGCTGCGCCTGCACTCACTCAGCCCTCTGCTGACTATCGCGCGTGGTTACGCTGTTGTGCGTCGCCAGCGTGACCAGGCCATTGTGACCAGTGTGCAAGAGGTGCAGCAAGGAGATCTGCTAACTATTCAGATGCGCGATGGCTCTATTGCCGTAAAAGTAGGGGCGTGATAAATCACGCCCTGATGGTAAGTCGATCTGCTTGCAAGGCGTGATGAATCACGCCCTTACGAAAATCGTGAAGGAAAAGAAGGAAGATGGAGCCGCTCACGTTTGAAGAGGCTTTTGCCCAATTAGAGGCTACGGTAGCCGCTCTGCAGAATGGACAGTTACCCCTTGAACGCGCCCTTCAATGCTATGAGGATGGAGTGAAGCTGGCGCAGTATTGTCACGACCTGCTGCAGAAAGCAGAGCTAACAGTAGAGCAACTGCGTATTAACCCTGATGGCAGTGTGACCACACAGCCTTTCGAGGTCGAATAAGGGAGGCGGCAGAACTCTATGCTGCAGAATGGACTGTTTGATAACCGTATTCTGATCGCGGCCCTACTCTCGTGGGCTGTTGCACAGTTGAGCAAGGTGATTCTGGAATTAATTCAGCAGCGTAAGCTTATACCGAGCCGCATCGTCTCTTCCGGTGGCATGCCTAGTTCCCATTCCGCGCTGGTCACGGGCCTGGCGACGGCGACGGGGCGCATGAATGGCCTCGGTTCTTCCTCGTTTGCCATCGCGGTTGTGCTGGCCAGCATAGTCATGTATGACGCGGCAGGGGTGAGGCGCGCGGTGAGCATCCAGGCGCGTATTCTGAATCAGATGATCGATGAGGCGTTTCAAGGACATCCAATCGCGGAAAAACGCTTACGAGAGTTGATCGGCCATACGCCCATTCAGGTCTTTGTCGGTGGCTTACTCGGCATTGGTATCGGTCTGTTAGTCACAATGGGCATATAAAGCTGGTCTTCCGGCTCGCTCTTGCCCGTTATGAAGAGGCATGGAGTGATGAGAAGTACTCTGGCGCGCCGTTATGGTTCGTGGCTCTTGTCCGCGTTAGCTGGCCTGGGGTTGTTGGGGGGAACCGCGTTCATCTCTGTTCGCTTCTATCGTCAGCCACTGGAAACCACCAATGCGCTGTTGCGTCGATGGTTACTGTTGAGAGGCGTGCGTGAGTATAGCTGTGACCTGCAAGGGGTGCTAATGCACTATTATTGCGCAGGTCGGCGTGGTTCTCCACTCATTCTAATACATGGAATAGGCAACTCAGCCGAAGTCTGGACGAGCTTACTTCTGGCTCTCAGCCGCGAGTACCTGGTGTATGCGCCCGATCTGCCGGGTTTTGGCCGCACACCGCTGGCCCCGGAGGGGGTCAATATCCGTGCTCATGTCCTTTACTTAAAACGCTTTTTGGATACGCTCGGCTATCCACGTGTCATCTTGCTGGGAAACTCCCTGGGCGGATGGATCGCCACACAGTTCGCGGCCAGCTATCCTGAGCGTGTTCAGCATCTTTATCTGCTCAATAGCGCCGGTTTGTGGCGTGAACCGTTCCGTCCGCCCTATGCCCCTGACCGTTTTAGCGCGCAACTCTCCCTGGATCGCATTCTGGGCTATCATCTACCTATCCCCAATTTCATCCTCGACGAGGTTGTACGGGTGTCGCTGCGGCCCGCCTATCATAACTTTATTCACGGCTATGAGCCGGATGAAGAGCTAGATAGCGTGCTGGCCCAGGTCAAGGCCCCGACGACCATCATCTGGGGCAAACGTGATGGCGTGTTCCCGTTGTTCTGCGCTTACGATTTTCACAAAGGCATTCCCCATTCGCGCCTGATTATGTTGGAGACAGGCCATATGCCACAATTACAAGCTGCAACAAAAGTAGCAACCGTTGTACAAATGACGACACGTTGAAGCAATTTGTGGAAAAATACCAGAAAAGCGTATTGAAATTTCGCCAAAAGTTGTCTATAGTATATTCAGGACGGAAGGTAGCTCAAAGGTACTAAACTTATGTGAGTGGCTATCCCATCCATTGCATATCTGCTATGATGAGTTTGAACTAAGTGGAAAGTCTATCAGGGGGAAGTAGTAGACGAACCTATCGACGCACAATCATTCGTAGATAGGTAGTTTTAGTTATGTGGCATTTATATATGTTATGCTGCGATCTAAATCGTTTTGGTGATCTATTGTAAGTGTTTTGGCGACTTTTTTCGCGCCTTTTTCGTTACATACACTGAATGCAGTACAGGGGGACAGTAAAATTGTCACACGCATACCGGTGATTATGTCTTCTTTGTGCCTTTCACCGGTAGAGCTTATTGGGGGGGAATATGTGGGTGGGTATATGAAAACATTGGATTCGTGTGTTGCCAGAGGAGGAGCGGTGGATTGCGGTTATCCTATAAAATGTCACACTCTGGACCGCCCTATTTAGAGAGGAGAGCCAATGAAATTACTGGTTATTGATAGTGACCGTGATCTGGTTGAAATGCTGACAGGGTGGCTAAAGACACTGGGCTATGAAGTGCGTAGAGCCTATACAGTAGAGCGGGCAAGAAGTGAATGGTTGGAGCAACGTCCCGACCTGGTGATTATGGATACCATGCTCAAAGAGGTTGATATGCTGGCTCTCAGCCGCGAACTGCGTTGTCATCATGACGCGCTCATATTGATTATGACGAATGGTGATGCGCAGGACGAGGTACGTTGCCTGGAAGCGGGCGCGGATGACTATTTGCGGAAGCCTTTTTTCCCATCTCAGTTGCTGGCACGTATTCGTGCCGTTAGCCGCCGTTCGCGCTCGACATTGGAGTGTCGGCCTTCCTCAATAGTCAACGTTGGGCCAATCCGCGTTGATTCTTTACATAATGAGGTCACTGTCAATGGTAAGACCCAGCGTCTGACCCCGACCGAAAGCAAGCTGCTGCACCTGCTGGCTCTAAATGCCAATGATGTATGTACAACGGGTCAGATCGTAACTTACGTCTGGGGCTATGATGGCGAGGGAGATGCTGGCCTGATAAAGGCCCATATTCGGCACCTGCGCCAGAAGATTGAGCCTGATCCGGGTAATCCGCGCTATATTATCACGGTGCCGGGTGTTGGCTATACCATGATTAGAGCCAGTGTAGAGGAGGAACAAGAAGAGCAGGAGATGCGTGAGCCAGTCCGTTCTTTGCGGGTCGTTTCACTCTAGTTGGCGATATGGTAAAAGCCCAGAACGCTATTTTGTTTCGTAAGGGCGTGATCAATCACGCCCTTACGCATGACCGATATCGCTAGCAAAAGTTCATCATCGCGCCCTGAAAGCAGATCGGCGAGTACACAAAGCGACCACAAGGCAAGGCGACCGTAAGGGAACACCCCTACTATGATAATGAGTAAGTATTATCATATCATTGTAATGGCGTTTCTTTACGGTCGCCTTGCTTGCTTGCTTGCTCGCCCTGGGGAGGCTCTGGTTATGCTCCCCCCACCCCCAGGAGCATGACCGGGACGGTCAGGATAATCAGTTTGAGGTCGAGCCAGAATGATTGTGTGTTGAGGTACTCGATATCCATATCGACCATGTTCTGGAAATTGACACGCGAGCGCCCGTAGACCTGCCAGGTGCCGGTCAGTCCAGGCTTACCGACGAGTCGGAGCCAATCGCGCGGTGTATATTCCTCTACCTCATAAGGTAGCGGCGGACGTGGCCCGACCAGCGTCATTTCACCACGCAGCACATTCCAGAACTGAGGCAGTTCATCCAGGCTGGTTTTGCGAATGAAACGTCCGACGCGAGTGATGCGTTTGTCGTGCTTATCTTTCGTCAGCACTTCTGAGGTCTTCATCATCTCTTTGACACGTTTGCTGTGGATAGATTCGTCGTTATTCACATACATAGATCGGAATTTGAGCATATAGAATTCAACACCGTTTTGCCCAACACGCTTTTGACGAAAAAAGACTGGCCCATCGGAGTCCAGCTTAATGCAGAGCGCGATAATAAGACCAACCAGGATGACGAAAGGTGCGATCAATAAGGTGAAGACGATATCAACCCCTCTTTTAAGGCGCAGGTATGAAGAGTTAATTTGAATGCTTTGGGCAAGCGCCGTCTGAGCAGATGCCGTCTGAACTGACATCGTATTATCTCCCCCCAAGAACAGATTTTTTAGAGTAGTGTTTTCCCTAAGACTGCTATTCTTAAGCATACCTGAGTAAGGTGTATATGTGGTGGGTTTTTCTATGGAGAGATGGTTAAAAACATACCTTTTCGGTTGATAAAATGGAGAGGGGGTCGATCTCTTCTCATGACCAGGCTATTCCTCTTAATCCCTCTCGTTCGTCTTATTGTGGTTACGCTATCTATACTAAGAACCGCAAGTTTAACCTGATCTCTACCTGTTCTATTATCGGGTAGCTACTTGTGACCACTATGATGATAAGTAACGGGCTATTCATTGGTGGGAGAAGAAGTGAACGAGGGTGAGGAAGGATATGCCTTGAATAGAAAGGACTGAGTTTGTGGTAAGCGCATTGCGTGTTCCGTTAGTAGATTTACGTGCGCAATATCTGGCCTTGAAGCCAGAGATTATGGCGGCTTTTGAACAGATACTGGACGGTATGCAGCTTTTCCTGGGGCCATATGTGCAGGCTTTTGAGCGGGGCTTTGCCGACTACTGTGGTTGCCGCGAGGGTGTCGGCGTGTCATCGGGAACGGACGCTCTGATGCTGGCCTTACGGGCCTGCGAGATCGGGCCAGGTGATGAAGTCATCACCGTATCTAACACTTTTATCGCTACGGTTGAAGCTATCGCAATGGTGGGAGCCAGGCCAGTGTTTGTGGATGTGGACCCGGAAACCTATCTGATGGATTGGCGTCAATTAGAGGAGGTCGTGACGCCGCGCACACGGGCGGTCTTACCGGTGCATCTCTATGGGCACGCAGTCGAAATGCAGCCAGTACTGGAGTTTGCACGCCGTTATGGCTTGCGGGTCATTGAAGATGCCTCTCAGGCGCATGGAGCGACCTATCTGGGGCAACGTGTGGGCGGCATCGGCGATATTGGCTGTTTTAGCCTCTACTTCAGCAAAAACCTGGGGGCATTTGGCGAAGCTGGCATCTGCACTACCAATGATCCCGCGCTGGCCGAGCGCATGCGCATGATCCGTGATCATGGTTCGCGGGTGCGCTATCATCACGAGGTTATGGGTGTTAATGCACGCCTGGATGAGATGCAGGCTGCCGTGCTTGCCATTAAGTTGCCATATCTGGAGCAGTGGAACACGGCCCGCCAGGCGCACGCACAAACCTACAACGAACAACTGTGCGATGTGGTTGAGGCTCTGCCAGTGGTGCGCTCATGGAGTACCCATGTGTATTGTTACTATGTCGTGCAGGTGCAGGAGCGTGATGCATTCCGCCAGGCGCTGGAAGCCGAAGGCATCGGTACCAATGTGCATTATCCCGTGCCCATTCATCTCCAGCCTGCCTGTGCGCCTTATGGCTATCGAGTCGGTATGCTGCCCGTGACCGAGCGAGCAGCCAAACACATTGTTTCCCTACCGATGTATCCAGAACTGACGCAGGAGCAGATACAACTGGTCATTGATGCTGTTAAACGCCACGCGGCCCCACGCGCGGCAAGGATATGAATGAATAGCACGGTCAGAAGGAAAAGGGAACACTGATGGACGATGTACGTTTTGGGATTGTGGGATGGGGCTACTGGGGGCCGAAGATTGCCCGCAACCTGGATAGTTTGCCGCATAGTGCGGTCACTATGGTAGCTGATCTGGATGCCCGTCGTCTGGCCTCGATTGGCACCAATCAGAATGGTAATGGCATCCAGACCACCACTAATCTCTCTGATGTGTTACGTTCTAATGTCGATGGCGTCGTGATTGTGACGCCTGTGCGCACGCATTATGCACTGGCCCGCGAGGCACTCTTGCATGATAAACATGTACTGGTGGAGAAGCCGCTCACGGCCAGTGTAGAGGAAGCGGAAGAACTGGTGGCGCTGGCCCGTGAACGCAACCGCATCCTGATGGTGGGTCATACCTTCGAGTACAACCCAGGAGTCAATGAACTGCGTCGCCTGGTACAGAGCGGCGAACTGGGCCGCATCTATTGCGTCGAGGCCGAGCGCGTCAACCTGGGCCTGTTTCGGCAGGACATTAATGTGATCTGGGATCTGGCTCCGCACGATATCTCGATCTTACGCTATATCTTTGATAAGACGCCGACCCAGGTGAGTGTGCAGGCCCATGCCCACCTGCAACCCGGTATCCATGATATTGCCCATCTCGACCTCGGCTTCGATGGTGGCTTGAGGGCGCATATTCACGTGAGCTGGTTACATCCCTGCAAGATTCGCCGCGTCACGGTCATCGGTGATAAGAAGATGGTGGTCTACGATGACACCAATCCGGCGGAAATGATCAAGATCTACAACAAAGGTGCTGATGTACATGCCGACCCGGTCATTTCCTACCGCTATGGAGCAATTACTATTCCTCACATTGACTGGATCGAGCCACTACGCCTGGAGTGTGAAGATTTTGTGACGGGAATTCGCACCGGTAAACAGCCACGGGCAAACGGAGAGGTGGGCCTGGAAGTTGTGCGTGTGCTGGCTTCGGTTCAGCGTGTGCTGGATCAGCAAGAGGCGTTAGCTGCCACTGTAAATGCGTAATGATGAACATGAACAAAATAAAATCAGCAATTCTGTAGGACGCGATAATGAATTTTTTTAACAAAATCGGCAATGGCCTCATGTCGTAGGGGCGTGATTCATCACGCCCTGCTCACCCGCCGCCCTGCGCGGATGGGAGCCGCGCGGATGGGAGCCGCGCGGATGGCGAGAACGTTCCGGGGGCGTGATGAATCACGCCCCTACGGGAGCGGCGAAGTCGCTGGTGAAGATGGAGCATCACGCTCTGCTCGCCCACCGAGCCGCGCGGATGGCGAGAACGTTCCGGGGGCGTGATGAAGCACGCCCCTACGGGAGCGGCAAAGTCGCTGGTGAAGATGGAGCATCACGCTCTGCTCGCCCACCGAGCCGCGCGGATGGCGAGAACGTTCCGAGGGCGTGATGAAGCACGCCCCTACGGGATCGCTGATGTCAATGGTGAAGGTTCATAATCGCGTCCTTACGGTATTTCATTTTTGTCGGGCGGCAGTAACCTGCAATGCCTCGATGGTCAGTGCCAGCCCTTCGCGGAAACTGACTGTGGGCTGGTAATTCAGTAAGCGTCTGGCTTTGCTGATGTCGGCCAGGCTGTCACGAACGTCACCGGGGCGCGGGTCGCGGTATTCCGCGCGGATCTGTTTGTTGAGTAGTTCGCCCGCAATCCTGAGAACCTCGTTGAGGGAGACACTCGTGCCGCAGCCGATATTCATGGCCTCGCCGACGGCTTCTGGGGCGGTCGCTGCTAGCAAGTTGGCCTGCACGACGTTGGCAATGAACGTGAAGTCGCGCGTCTGTTCACCGTCGCCGAAAACTATTGGCGGCTGGTCTGCCAGCAGCGCCGTAAGAAAGCGGGGAATGACAGCCGCATATTCCGAGGTGGGGTCCTGCCTGGGGCCAAAGACATTGAAATAGCGCAGAGCCACGGTTTCCAGGCCGTAGATGCGTGTAAAGACTCCGCAGAGTAGCTCTCCGGTGAGCTTTTGAACTGCGTAAGGCGACATCGGTGCCGTCGGCATAGCCTCGTGTTTTGGTAGTGTAGGCGTATTGCCATAGACCGATGAAGAACTGGCATAGACGACGCGCCGCACTTTAGCATCGCGGGCCGCAAGCAGGATGTTCTGGGTTCCGTTAATATTGATTTCCAGCGAATTGACAGGATCGGCGATTGAGCGTGGCACTGAAGCCAGTGCGGCCTGGTGGAAAACAACTTCTACCCCTGCGACGGCCTTTTTGACTGCCTGGACATCGCGCAGGTCGCCATCGATGATCTCGACCTGCCGACCGTAGCTACAGAGGACATCCAGGTTTGTTTGCTTGCCGGTGAGCAAATTATCAAAAATGCGCACGGTTTCCCCTTGCTTAAGCAGGGTCTCCGCGATATGGGAACCGATGAAACCGGCCCCGCCTGTTACCAGATAACGTGCTTGTGACATATGTGCATAAGACATTCTCACGGCACGCACATGCATGACAACCATCGGGCATACTACTGTAGTGAGGCCCCTCGTGGATAGCTGGTTCGTGCGTGAGAGCGTTTTCCCTTCGTTCGAGATTTGACTGTACGTGACAGTTATCACTACTTTAACAGAAACCCAAAAGGTTTGCAAAGTGGCATCGGACGTGCATATATGCTATACTGGCGTTGCTTTATAGAGCACATAGTTACAATGGCATACATTAAAGTTAGATGAAGGAGAGAATAGTGGTGACTCTGCGCCTGCTCAATAAATATCTGTCTCTAGCATTTATCTTTCTTTCTTTAGTGCTTATCATGAGTAGCTGTGTGCCATCAAATGCTGGAAACAATGCTGTAGAGACGCGGATTACGGCAACGCCGACACGAAAGGCTGTTGTGACTACTCCTACTGCTATCGCCACCTGTAACCAGGCGACGTGCGAGCCTTCAGGTAGCAATCTGCCGCCGTTCGTCGATACCTGGGCCAATATTCACCTCTTCCAGAGCTTTGATTACGGGATTTCTGACCCTGCCAGTGTAGCGAAAGATTATGATTTTGTGTGGGGAGCGGCCCCAGCGAAGCTTGCGGCGTGGCAGAGTAATCCCACAATTCTGCTCAGCTACTATATTTCTTTCTTCCGCGATAGTGGCACCTTCGGCTCATCGGATAATCTGCAAAGTCTGTCATACTGGAAAAGTGTGCATCCTGATTGGATTCTGTATCAGTGTGATCGCACCACGCCTGCTTATGAGGATGGTGAGAGCGCTGTTCCCTTCGATTTCACCAATCCAGCGGTAATCGCGTGGCAACTACAAACGTATGCCATTCCGGCCAGTCAACAGGGCTACGGTGCGCTGGCGGCTGATAATGTGAACATGCAGAACCTGGTTGGTGCCTGCGGCCATTATGACAAAAATGGTCAGTGGGTGCAACTCTTTAGCGGCGATCAGACCGATCCACGCTGGAGTGCGGCGGTGCTAACCTGGATAAAGAACATGCAGCAGGCGTTACATAAGCTGGCTCACCCGTTAAAGCTGATCCCTAATCTTGGTATTGGCAGCATGTCATTGTCTGATCCCACACTCCAACAAGTTATCGCCCATGTTGATGGAATCCTGGACGAGCGTGGTTTTACCGGCTACGGTCATGGCGATCTGAGTGGTAGTTATTGGGCGCAGATGGTACAGTTTATTGAAAATGTGCAGCAGGCAGGTAAGGCGTATTATATCGTCAATGAAGTGCCAGCGCTCACTAACAGTAATATAGAGTGGGCGCTGGCATCTTACCTGATGTGTAAGGAACACGTGGCAGCCGTAGCTATCTCAGGGCCACAGCAGTATGGAGTGGTATTATATAATAACTGGTATGCGGCGACAATCGGGACGCCCCGTGACGCGATGTATCAGGGTCAGGGGGTCTACTGGCGCGACTACACACACGCGCTGGTAGTTGTCAATCCCAGTAGTACAGCCAGCTACACGGTTAAATTGCCCGGTCAATTTACCGATCTGAACGGCAACCCGGTACCACAGACGCTGACAATGCCTCCGCTTTCCGGTCAAGTGTTGCTGTTTTAGCAGGCAGGATGCGCACAATGCTTCGTCCCTACAATACTATGCTACCGTTATCGTCCGTGATTATTGTAGGGATATCCCTGGTGGATGCTCTGTGGTGTGGAAAGAGCCTGCGATAAGCCTGTAGGAGATTGAGGCTGGTGCGTTCCCAACAGAGCGTCTCCTCGACCCGTTGCCGCCCTTTTTGACCCATCGTCCGGCGTAATGTTTCATCAGCAAGCAGGGTTTCGATATGGTCTGCAAATTCGTGGATACTGTTATGGGTAGCGTACAGCGCCGCATCTTCCGCCGAGACGCGCGTCTCCGGTAGATCGAAGGCCACCACCGGCTTGCTCAACGCCATGTATTCCATCGTTTTCAGCATCGTGCTGTGGTCGTTTAGCTCGTTGCTGGGGTCTGGCGTCAGGCCGATATCGCAGATGCTCAGGTAGCGTAGCATCTCCGTGCGTTGCAGCCAGCCGGTAAAATAGACATATTCTTCCAGGCCGAGTTGTGCTGTCAACGCTTTCAGGGCGACTAACTGCTCTCCATCACCCATCAGCACTAAACCAATATCATTTCGTTGTCGTTTGTGTACCAGTTCGTCCAGAGCTTGAATGGCGTACTCAATGCCATCCTGACGGCCCATCACTCCTATGTAGGCCAGCAAGAAGCGCTGTTTGAATTGTGCTTTTAATGTGCAATCAACCTGTGTAGTGACCTGATACCTGGCGAGGTCGGGGCCATTGCGCACAACGAAGATCTTCTCCGGCGTGCATTTACCGCGTAGCATCGCGTTCTGTTTCTGTGAGCCATTCGTCGTAATGACGAGATGCGCAGTTTTATAGGAACAACGTTCTAACAGGCAGAGCAGCTTATAGAGTCGGGTTTTACGCCTCTGAAATTTCACATTGAAGATCTCCGGGGCCAGATCGTGCTGATCGAAGATGAATTTTTTTCCGAACAGCCGATAAAAGGCCCCGATGAGGAAGAAAAGATCAGGTGGATTAGCGGCGTGAATAACGTCGAAGCCGTGCTTAAACAACACGTTCCAACTGAGCGCGAAAGTTTTGAGTAGCGCAATACTGTATTCCTGTATATAGCCCCAGGTACCGGCGGATACGGTTGGTAGATGATAGCGATAGATATGGATACCATCGAGATAGGTATACGGCTCTGTATCACGTGTCTCGCCTCTGGGTGAGATGATACAGACCTGATAGCCGTTATGAGCTAAGGTCTGCGCCTCGCGCCAGACGCGCGGATCACCTGGTACAGAGGCATTCTCGACCAGCATCAGAACTTTTTCAGACTCGCTCATGCTGAGTTTCACTTCCTATGAAAGATGATGTCTGTAATTGCCGTTTTTTCTTCTTTATCGCATATTCATACATAGCAACTATGCGCTGTACCAGGGCCATATTGCTGAGATGCTCCGTGTCGGCACGCCCGGTGGTGGGGCCATTATGGCGCAGGGCTTTCTCCAGGCCAATTGCCAGCGCGTCCGCGTCGTGTGGGCACACGCTGCATCCCTCAGTATGCGCAAGAACCTCTGCCACATCGCCGACATTGGTGGCGACGACCGGTATATTGCAAGCCATTGCCTCGCGCACGACGTTGGGCGAGCCTTCCGCGACCGAGGGGAGAATCAGCGCATTGCTGGCGTTGATGTATTCCACCACGCTGCTCTGGGGCAGACCGCTGGCAACCACTAACTCGGCCTCCATGCCCCGTTCGCGTAGCCGCTCGATAGCCTGTTGGGCCAGGGCAAAGTTTTTGACCGGAATAGCAGGATTGTTGGCAAAAACCACGTAATAGCGATCCTGATCCCAACCCAGCTTAGCGCGTACTTCCGCGCGTGGCATCGGCTTGAATAGCTCGAAATTGACGCCATCCGGGATAACGAAGACATCATCGATCAGTGTGGCCTTTTTCATCTGCTCACTCTTGACCGTGACGGCCTCCACGTGACGGCACAGCCACTGGCTTATCCGCACGACGAAAAGGCTCTTTTTACTATAGCTGCCGTCGCTGGTCACGGTGCCCAGCAGATCATCGCCGAGAAAATCGGCTACCACGGCAGTTGTCCATTGCATGCGCGCCGCCAGGCACCACAGGCCATAATGTCCATTCACAATGTCGTAGCGCCCGCTGAGCGTCTTACAAAAGACCTGGAGCGAGGCGACAAAGTAACGTAAGGGCGAAGGCCAGGACGGGTTGGGGTGAATGATCTCAACCTCGTGCCCCTCCGCTCTCAGCGAGTCCACAATTGCTTTAATAAACGTGCCTTTATGTGGTCTGGCCGGGGTGGGATAGATGCCTGTGACCATCAGGATGCGATATTTCTGTTTTGCAGTTTGATCTTGTAGAGAAGGCATAGAATATTTTACCTCTCATTGAAACTTTTATAGGGTTGAAACAGCTAATGTGTCTTCTGCTAACAACTCTTCCACTGAGTACTCTGGTTTTGCCAGTGTGGGCGGGTCAATGAAGACACGGAACCAGAGTTCCAGGCTGGCCAGCGTGAACAATTGAGCCTGGTAGTTCGTGCGGCCTTCCAGATGATCGCGGAGCATCCGACCGATGAAGGCGTCATTGAAGTAGCCGCGCTCGCGGGCGCGCTCGGAGAGCAGCAGGCGCGAGATCAGACCGCGCTGTCCCTCGCGGAACCAGATGCCGGTCGGCACATTGAAGCCCATCTTCTTGCGTGTCAGAATGGCCTCTGGCAAGAAATCGGCGAACGCGCGTTTCAGCATATACTTGGTTTTGAGCGATTTAATCTTCAGGTGTGAAGGGATGCTGGCGGCGTATTCGGTCAGGCGATAGTCAAGCAATGGAATACGCGCTTCGAGCGACGCGGCCATCGTCATCTTATCGCCCTTCATCAGCAAGTTGTCCGGCAACCAGATTTTGGTGTCCAGGTAGAGCATCGCGGAGAGGTTATCGCGCTGCGGGTTGCCATCGAGCCAGCGCCGAAACTCGCGGCTGGCGTCCATGTCAATCGCGGCCTTTGTCTCCGGCGCGAGCAGTTGCTCTTTCAGGGCACCGTTGAAGATACCGAACCAGCACATCCAGCGTTCTGGTGCAGGATAGGACAGGTTGCGCGCCGCAGTTTTGAGCTTGCGCATACTATACGGCAAGCATTCGAGCAATGGTTGGATGATCTGGTTACGCACTGACGTGGGAATGATGTGATAATAACGTGCCAGCCAATCCACAACGTATTTAGGATAGCCCGCGAAGAGTTCGTCGCCTCCCTCGCCGGAAAGCACAACTTTCACGTGCTGGCGCGCCAGCTTAGAAACCAGGTAGACACCTAAATCGGACGGTTCGCTGACCGGCTCGTCGCGGTGCCAGGTCAGTATCGGCCAGTACTGCGCCATGTCCGACGATTTGACGACCAGTTCGTAGTGATCGGTGCCGAAATGCTGGGCGACGAGGCGTGCGTAAGGCAGTTCGCTATAGTCTGGATGGTCGAAACCGACCGCGAAGGTTTTGACCTTGTGTGAGGTTAGTTTGCTCATAACGCCAGTTACGATGCTCGAATCGACGCCGCCGCTGAGCATGGCTCCGACCGGCACATCGGCCATCATGCGCTCCTCTACCGCACGTTGCACATGTTGCCGAATGCCCTCCAGATATTCCTCGATGGGGCGTTCCTCGGTCTTGCTGAAGGTATAGTCCCAGTAACATTGCTGGCGCACCTTGCCGTCTTCACAGAGCATCCAGTGACCAGGTGGCACCTTATAGATGCCCGCAAACAGTGTGGCGGGCGCGGGCACATAACGCACACTCAAAAAGTCGGCCAGCGCCTGTGTATCTGCGACGCGCTTCACACGTGGATGGCACAGCAGCGATTTGATTTCTGAGGCGAAAACGATATCGCCATTAACCTGCGTATAATAAAGTGGTTTTTTGCCCGCGCGGTCACGGGCCAGCAGTAGGCGGCGACGGGGGCTATCCCAGATGGCGAAGCCAAACATGCCGTGCAGACGCGCTACGCAGTCAACGCCAAATTCCTCGTAGGCATGGATAATTGTCTCGGTATCGCTATTGGTGCGGAACTGATGACCTTTCTCGATTAGTTCTTGCCGAAGTTGCTTGTAGTTCCATATCTCGCCGTTAAACACAAGCCACACATCGCCCGTTTCATTGCACATTGGCTGGTGTCCGCCGCTGAGGTCAATGATACTCAGGCGTGCAAAGCCCAGGCCGGTCGGCCCGTCGAAATATGCACCCTGATCATCCGGCCCTCGATGCTCGATCAGGTGCGTCATCTGCTCAATGAGCGCGGGCGGCACAGATTCGCCGCTTGCCATATTAAAAATGCCGCATATACCGCACATACTTTTTATAACTCTCTTTCCTTTAAAAATGACTGCTCACCGGCGTAAATGGCGTTACCGCGCTGGTTTGATCGTGTGTGACGGGTTCATCTATATAGGTCTGGAACCACAGTTCCAGGCAGAGCAGTGTCCAGAGTGCCTGGCTGTGATTTCTAAGCCGTGTTGTACCATCGGTCTGGAGCAGCCGTTGCAGGAATTGTGGCTGGAAGATGCCGCGCTGCCGAGAGCGTTGGGAACTCAAGATGTCGTGTGCGTAGCTGCTCACATCGTTTCTGAACCACTGTGTCAGTGGAATCGAGAAGCCCTGTTTGGGGCGGTTCAACACCTCGGCGGGAATCATCTCAGCGGCGATCTTTTTCAAGAGATACTTTTGGGTGCCGTGACGCATGCGTAGCGACGGTTGCAATGAGGCTACGTATTCGCCCAGCACGTGATCAAGCAGTGGGGCGCGTGTCTCAAGCGAGTTGAACATGCTGGCCTTATCGACCTTGACCAGAATGTCGTCGGCCAGGTAGGCGCGCACATCAACGGATTGCATGGCGGCAGTGACGTCTAAATGGCGCACGGAACGATAGAGTTCAAGATGGCGTTCAAAAGGATAGTGATCACAGACCTGTTCGTAGAAGTCCGGCGTGTAGAGTTCGATGCGACCATAGTCAGGGAAAAGCATACCGGCTTCGATATGCCGGGTACCGTAATCCTTGCGCCATGTGGCCAGCCGCTGCTTACCGCGCATGCCATCGGGCATGAAACTGCTGCCATAGCTGAGCAAAGCGCGGACAGGTGAGGGGATACGGTGAATCAGGTACTCACGCCGATATTGATTGTAGCCCGCGAATATTTCATCGCCGCCATCGCCCGACAGCACGACGGTCACATGTTCGCGCGCCAGTTTGGAGACGAAGTAGGTCGGTAGCATGGATGAGTCGCCAAACGGCTCATCGAAGGCCCACACCAGTTGTGGTAGCACCGACACCAGGTCATATTTCACGATGAACTCATGATGGTCAGTATGAAAATGTTGTGCGACCTTACGCGCATACGGCAGCTCGCTATATTCATCTTCTTCAAAGCCGATAGAAAAAGTTTTGACCGGCTGTGACATCAACTGGCTCATGAAGCCGACAACAACGCTGGAGTCAACGCCGCCGCTCAGAAAGGCACCAAGCGGCACTTCGCTCATCAGGCGTAT
>DAOTVZ010000060.1:0-26135 GCA_034436045.1 Ktedonobacteraceae bacterium
CAGGAGGATACTTCGACAGTAGAGTCATCGACGGCATGGATTTCATCGAGATTGTGCCCGAACAAGGTGAGCTTGTTTTTTTTAATAGTCGAAACTACCATGAAGTAGAGCAAACAGAAGGTGCAGAAGAACGAATCACTTTCAGCTCATTTATAGGTCTACTGGGCAAGACAGGGAGGCTGATATTCTGGTCATAGGGCATATGCGTAAATATAAAATTAAAACAACTCATGCGGTATCAAGATAAGTGCTTTATCTGAGCCTTTGTGCTATACTGTTCTGAAAAGACGGATACTTCAAGCACCGCCAGGGATGCGACTAGAGATAGGAAGCAGGACAGTATGCTTAATACCAGCTCCGTACAGCATGTGCAGTCGCTAAACTTCTCACAACACTTTATGCGCCCAGACTACGAACGTTACTGCTTTTCCAACATTCCTCAGACCATTGAATTTCTCCTCACCGGTCAGGGCGAGAGTACCCTGCCCCGCGACGTTTTTGCCGATCTGCCGCTCAAGTATAACAAAGTTATCCTGTTCTTTATAGATGCTTTCGGCTGGCGCTTCTTCGAACGTTACGCCGATAAGCACCCTTTTCTCAAAACGGTGCTGATGCATGGCGTGGTTTCTAAAATGACCTCACAATTTCCCTCCACGACCGCCGCGCACGCCACCTGTATCCATACCGGCCTGAACGTGGGTCAGAGCGGTATCTATGAATGGAACTACTACGAACCCCTGGTGGACGATATTATCTCCCCCCTGCTCTTCTCCTACGGCGGCGATAAAACACAGCGCGATACCCTTAAAAAAGCGGCCATCCCTCCAGAACGCTTTTATCCACAACAGACTCTTTATCAGGCGCTTCATGCACACGGCATTACATCCTATATCTTGCAGTATCAAGCCTACACCCCTTCTACCGCCTCAGACTTGTTCTTTCGTGGCGCAAAGGTATTGCCCTACAAAAGTATTCAAGAGGCTCTCGCGTTCATGGCCGAACTGGTATCCGTCAAGGTCAACACCCCCAGCTACTACTTCCTCTACTTTGATCGCATCGACTACATCTGCCACCACTATGGCCCACTCTCACGGCAGGTGAATGAGGCCATTGAGAATTTTCTGACTATGCTCGACCAACTTTTTTACCGCAGCCTCAACGGGCGTACCGACCACACGCTGTTCCTGCTCACTGCCGATCATGGTCAGGTCGAGGTCTACCCATCGATGACCATCTATCTCAACCACAGATTGCCACAGATCACGCGCTACTTCAAAACCAATCAGGCCGGTCGCCTGATCGTGCCGGCGGGTTCTCCCCGTGACATGTTTTTATATATTAAGGAAGAATGCCTCAACGAGACTATAGCCTACCTGCAACAGCAGTTGAATGGGCGAGCCGAGGTCTATCGCACGCAAGATCTGCTGACACAGCATTTCTTTGGTCAACAGGCACCATCGCCCACCTTCCTGGCCCGCCTGGGCAACGTTGTGATTCTGCCTTATAAAAACGAAACCGTCTGGTGGCATGAAGAGGGCAAGTTCGATATGCACTTCCTGGGCCATCATGGCGGTCTGACCCGCGAAGAGATGGAAATTCCCTTACTGGTACTCCCCTTTCCCTAAACCCTATCAATCTGGATAGCAAGTACAGCAGAAAGGAGCATCGCAATGACCCACGATACTACCCTGCCCACCCAGACAGACCTGCTCTATCGCAGCAAAGAAGAGATTCGCGAACTGCAAAACCAGCGGTTTCGGCATCAGATTACGCTCTGTTTCAAGGCTCATCCCTATTACCAAGAGGTTTTCAATCGTCTCCATCTCAGCCCCAACGACTTTCAGACGCTTGATGACCTGCACAAACTACCCATCACAACGAAATCTGACTATATGAAAAATCCCCAGGCGTTTCGCCTCAACCCGCTACCAGAGTTTTTGCCGCAGGAACGCATTCTGTGGGATGTCAGCTATACCACAGGCACGACCGTGGGCATACCTACACCCTTCTTCAATACTACTCACGATTATTTTGCGACGCTTGAGCAACTCAAACGTTTGTGTGGGATTATCGGCATTACAGCACAGGATACTGTGATCAATCTCTTTCCGCTCACGCCCGTACCCCACATCGGCTTCCTGCGCACACGCGATTACGCCACCGTCATCGGCGCGCCCGTCGTCAACGCCTTGACCGGCACACCCTATCCGGCCTATCCTGTGCATCGCCACCTGGATGACGCCGTGCGCATGGTGGAACAACACAAAGGCACGGTGTTGAGCGGCATCGTCAGCTATGTGCGCCGTGTTATCATGCGGGCCGAAGAACTGGGCGCGGACTTCTCGCACGTCCACATCGTAGCGGCCCTCGGTGAGCCGTGCCCACGCGGTATGCGCGAAGACATGCGACGGCGGCTGGTGCGCCTGGGCGCAAATGCGGAACGTCTGATGGTCGGTAACGCACTCGGTTTTACCGAGATGCAGGGCAGCACGGGTGAATGCGTCGAGTTTGGCGGCGGACACAATCCCGCCCCCGATCAGTTTTACTTCGAGGTGGTGGATGAGCAGAGCCACGAACCACTGCCCGATGGACAACGTGGCCTCTTTACCATCACACACCTGGATCGGCGCGGCACCGTGCTGCTGCGCTACGCCGTCGGCGACCTGAATGCCCTCAGCAACGAAACCTGCCCTCACTGTGGACGCCAGGGGCCACGCATCGTCACGAACACGGTGCGCACCGCCGAACTGGTTAACCTCAAAGGCACGCTCATCAACCCCGATGTGATCAAAGAGGCTATCGCTACCGTAGACGGCATCGAGGAATATCAGATCGTCTTCACCAAAGAGCAGGCCGATGATCCCTACTCCAGCGACAAGCTGCTGGTGCGCGTTGCTTGCGCTCACGATGAGCAGGAGCGCATCGGAATGCAACTGACACTCAAAGTTGCCGAGGCCGCCGAGATGCGCCCGGCCATCGAATTTGTCGCCCACATGAGCGACATCTTCGACCCCAGCAAAACGCTCAAATCGGTGCGCGTCGTCGATCTGCGGCCCACGGAAGCATAAAAGCGAGCCAGCAGGACGAGCGCAAGGTATCGCCTTTCCTATAATATAATATTGCTCCCATCCGTTGTTCTATTAGGAGAGGAGATACCTTGCGCTCGCCCTGCTGGCCCCCTCCTCGATCTGCATTTCCGGGCTATATTGCCGCCCGGCTAATTGCTGATATACAATATCAGCACATCTTTGTTTTTATATCGGAATCAGTCTATCTACTATATTTCTATTGTGATCCAAATCGGCAAAGCGAGTTTATCATCCATTAAGAAATGTAAGAGATGCAACGTCTCATAGACGGGCAATGTATACTAAAAGGAAGTTGCTGACCTTATATATAAAGGAGTAAACAGGCATAATGGATATTCGTGAACAAAACATGCGTCTCGTTATGCGGCAACGAATACAGGAGGCCATCGACGCGGCGCGCGCGGGCCGCTTTGCCGCCATCGACTTCAGTGGTCAATCTCACAACACCATCGCCGACGCCTTGCACGAGTTTGTGTATGTGAACGAAGATGAGCAACCTGCCCCCGTCTCTGTCCATGTACTCTATGGCGATAGTTCACGCGGCAAACCTTTTCCCCTACAATGCTTACGCCGCCGCTATAATGGCTATGCACCCCCTCTGCGCTCCGTACCTCCTCTGCGCGTCGCTCTGATCAGCATGCGGCACCTGGAAATGGATTCCCTGGTAGATATGGCCTGGCTCCTCAATAAAGACCTGCCGAAAGCGCCGCCGCTTGCCGAGGTCGATCACTTCAGCTACCGAGCAACTAAACACCAGTTACAGGAGGCATTACGATATGGCCCATTAAAAATCCATCTGTATCATACCGGTTTTCAACCGGCAGTGGTTGGTTTCTACCGGGCGCTCGTGGAAGAGCTACTCGCCCGTCAAAACCAGCCCCCAGTTTTAGAGGTAACACCTTACTACTTCTGGCATATTATGAACTGCTATCATCCTGGGCGGCTCACGTGGAACTAGCTCAAGAGGAGACTGGCGATGCAATAAAATCGGCTCAAGAGGAGTTTTCTAATGAAAAGACTATTAAAATGGCTAACTGCCTCGGACATACCTGCTAACCTTTTTACTATAAGTGCATTCATCGCGGCCATTCTTTTTTTCAAGCCAATTCGTTACAGGCAAGCAGAGCAGAAAGTTTCTTCAAAAAATACACTCGATACGCCGGAGCCAGTGCCTGCGACGCCAACAGAGTCCATACCCTCCATCAACGAGGCTAAGCAAGGTTCCTCTATGCTACCGTTACCCATTGTGCGCCGCCGCGCTGCTCAACTCTTGCGGCACATCCGTTCATCGAGAATGCTTGAGCAACAGGAGCAGGAGTTGCAACGCATTACGAGCAACGCCCAGATGATGCAGTTGATGACGGCGGCTGATCGTTTCATGTGTACCACCGAAATGGCAACGATTCTGGCAGTGATGCGCGCCGGTGGGCCACAGAAATTGCTCTATTGGGATGACACCTGGGACGCCACCACGCGCCGCGCCGTCCATACCCTCCATGACACTTTGCGACAGCATTGTCAGGACGACATTGAACTGGCACTCAAGCTTTATGCCGCCTGGTCCGAGACGACCTTTCAGGGCCAGTCGCTGGTGCCGACCTGGGCCATCCGCAGCCTCTGGCACCCCTATCGCGTACCGGCCTTGCCGCGTATCCTTGAAGAAGCTCTGGGCGACCGCGCTCGTGTAAGCCAGTTTAAACGCGATGTGCAACAGGCCACAGAGCTGGAGCGCCTGGATCAGATAATCGAGCGTTATGGTGTGAAAGAGGAAGGTGCCGCCTGGCTCATCGAGGCCAGGGAGGCGCTGCGGCGCACGCGACAGGAGGCATGGGCCAGAGCCTATTTTGTCGATCACAACCTGCTCGTCTCCGTCGTTGAGCCGGAGCGCGAACGGCTCTTGCGCGAGCTATCCGTCAATAAAAAGGTTTCCGAAAATCGCCCCATTAACTTTGATCTGCTCAAACGTGTGCGCATCATCTGCGCCTATTATCTCGTGCAACAATCGGCTCAAGGCCCCGAATTGCCCCACGTTATCACGCTCCAGCCGGAGTGGCTGGACTGGCTGCGGCAATCTGAACGCTCCGTGCTCTCGCTGGCACGCTTCATCGCTCAGCAGACACCGCGCGATGCGGGAGGCGAACTCGTGCCCACTTTTACTGGCCAGCGCCTCTTTCTCGAACAGCGTTTCCCACCGGGCAGTCGCTACGTCGCCACAGTGACAGAAACCCGCGAGGATGGCAGCACCGTCATCGCCTTCGGACGACGCATCGCAGATGCCCCTCCCATTCTTGAAACATTTCGCGGCGAACTGACCCCGCTGTCATCCTCCATTAGCACCCCGGTCAGTGACGAGCAACCCGCTACCATCGAGGGAGCGTTGCTGACCACGCAGGTCAGCACACCACCTACCCACCGACGCGAACTGGCACGCATCACCGGGCTTCTGCCTGCTTCACAGCACGAGGCCACAGAGTCACATGAACAGAAACATTACGCTCTCAATGACACGCTCGTTGTGGAAATCACCGGCTACGACCTCAGCGACCCCACTCAGCCAGTCGTCTTCGTCAGCGCCCTGCCGGAACGCAGCGCCTTTGACCTGTTCTGTGAAAACTACCAGGCAGGTGACTTCATCTCCGTTACTGTCACCGGCTACGATGAACGCCCCCAGGATCAACTCGTCTCGCTGATCGTGCGCGAGCCGCGTTCGCAGCTCGAACTGCTCATTGATCCCGATTATCTCAGCTTTACCCCGCTCTACGAGGCCGTCAAAGAGATTCGCATCGGTACATCGCTGACTGTCGCCGTCGAATATATCGATACGCGCCGACGCACCGCCATTCTTTCACTGCTCCCCCTCATGGAAGCACACCTGGAGCGCCTCTTGCGTGAGCAGCGCCGCGAAGATGGTACCTACCAGCAAACCGCGTTACTCAGCCACCTGCATGGCGATCATTTCCTGCTCGTCCTCACCTGGAGCGATCCGGCGCTGGGCCTGATCTACACCGTCGAATTGCCACGCCAGGCTTTGCCGGAACCACAGCGCACTTACGAGGTCGGCGAAGCTGCATTGCTTGAACTGACCTTCCCAGATACCCTCTCCTCCTCAACGCTCACCCACCTGCCCTCCGAGATCAAACAGGTTATTGCCACCCCACGTCCAGGCTTGCAGCGCCTGACCTGGCATGATGAGCGGCTGCATTTCAACGGACAGATGTCGTACCGCATGAGAAATATGCTGCTGGCTCTCAGCAACGACTGTTCCTATCAGGCCGCTATTCACGCACTGTATCGTGCCTCTCACCACTTCATCAGCGAGGTGATCGCCTTCAAGCCCGCCACGCTCCCGGACGAATATAGCAGAACAGATAGCATGGGCGGCTCACCAGGCATAGATCGGCCAGACATGTTGAGAGACATTAGCGATCTGGACATGCTCGAACCAACCGAATACATGCGCGTTTTAGAAGGGGAAGAGCCAGAGGTGGCAGGGTACCCACATAAAGAAGAAGAAGAGGAGGTAAGCGTAGAGGATGAGTCTGACTTTTACGATGATGAAGAGCAAGCAGAGGAGACTGCACCACCCCTGCCGCCGATCATGAAATACCAGGTTGGACAGGTTGTCGAGGGCCATGTAACCGGCGTCCTTCCCTACGGGGCCTTTGTAGAAATCGAGCCGGAGGTCAGTGGCCTGGTACACAAAAGCAAGATGTGGGGCTTTATCGAGGACATGACCGAGGTGCTGCACGTCGGCGACAGGGTTAAAGTCAGCATTCTAAACGTCAATCTGGAACAGGGCAACCTGGAATTGAGCATGCAGATTCCAGAAAATGACCCGCTCTTGAAATACACTATCGGCGAAAAGGTCAATGGCGTCGTCACCGACATTCAGGATTTCGGAGCCTTTGTGCAGATTGAGCCGGGCGTGAGCGGACTGGTGCACAAGAGCAAGATGTGGGGCTATGTCTCCGATGTCGAAGATGTCGTGCGTATTGGCGACGAGGTAACGGTGCTGATTCTCAACATCAACACACAAAAACGCTGGATGGAACTCAGCATGCAGGTCGAGGAGCATGATCCGCTTTTAAAATATCGACCGGGTGATGTTGTTACCGGCACTGTGACCGACGTAAAGGATTTTGGGGCCTTTGTCGAGATCGAGCCGGGAGCGAGCGGATTGGTACACAAAACCGACATGCCAGGGATGGTAGTAGATGCGAGGCGGGAATTAGAAGTTGGTGATGTTGTTGATGTTTTAATTATGCGTATCGATATGGATCGTCGTCGCATGTCTTTAAGCATGAAAGATGTATAATCAAACTTAATTCAACATAGCAATTAATTGTCGAATATGTTGCAGATGGCGCAGAATCTCATCGCGGTCGTCAGCCTGGGGAGCCTGTTCGAGATAGGTTTTCAGATCACGAAAGGCTTTCCCATAGTGCTTGAGTTGAAGATGCACAAGGCCGCGATCACGCCACTCAAACGGCGCAACAGGTTCGAGCATTAGCAGGCGATTACAGGCGGCCAGCGCCAGTTCATAAGCATCGCTCCGTAGATAGCTGTGTTTGAGGTTGGTCAACATGCGTTTCAGCAACTGCTTCTTGCTCACCGGAGTGAACCACTCTGGTTGAAAACGAATGCGTCCACGCCCGGCCATACGCTGTATCAGCAGACGACAAGCATGCTCATCCATAAAATGACCCTGCTCAAAAGGGTCGATATAGAGCATTGTTCCCTGTGGCAACGAGCAACCGACCATAAAATGGAAAGGCAGTCCGATACCCACCAGGGATAAACCCACGCGCCTTCCCACCTCCATATATAGAACAGAGAGGGTGATGGGAATGCCCACATGACTCTCCAGCACCCGATTTAAGAAACTGTTGGCAGGATTATAATAGTCCTGTCGATTGCCGCGAAAGCGTTCCTGCTCAAACAGAATCACATTGAGCGCCTCAAGCACCTTCAGAGGCGCTATCCCTTCGGGCAACACGGGCAACAGGTCGGGCGAGGGCAGAGCCAGCAGAAACCTGACTCGCCGCGCAAGCGCGTCGAGTTGTTCCAGATAGGATGGCATATCGAGATCAGGATACTCTATAGTGGCGATCAGCAGCGCGGCTTGCGCCAGATCAATGGCTTCATCCTCGCCTTCCGCCAGCATCTTGAATGCTCGATAGGCACGTTGCTGTGCATTTTGTTCTATCGGTTCTTCTGCCATACGCGGGCATTTAACCATATTGGCTACCGAAACGCAACCCTTTTAACCTGTTGGATACATATCTCCTTGCCATATTTCCTTGCCTGTTTGTTTTCCAACCTCAACTTAAGGTAAAATAGGACAAACGTAATCATCCTTACAAAGTTCACAGGTCCGGCTGGCATAGTTGCCATTTCTAGCTTGAGAAACAGAAGGACACAGCAGAAGGAGATATATCGCATGCTAGCTCGCAGCCCAACTCCGCCTATCTCCACTGATGGCTCACTACACACAGGGCAACATGCCCTTTTCAATGACCTGGTGCGAGAATATTATAATGGCATCCTTGTGTTCCTAACTTATAAAGTGGGAAGCGCCGAGCTAGGCCTTGAACTGGCTCAGGAAACCTTCCTCAACGTTTGGAAAGTGTTTCCTCCATCCTTTCTCGACGACAAGAAGCGCTTGAAAAACTGGCTCTACTGCATTGCCAGAAACAAAGCTATCGATTATCAACGCCAGAACAAAAAGCCCTGGAGCTTCTTCCAACAAGATGAAGAGGACAGTCTGGAGCAGGTGCTGACCATCGATTCATGGGAAGATCGTGTCTGTGAACGAGACCTGGTACGTCAGGCACTCAACTACGTTAAACCGCAGTACCGCTTATGCCTGTTGCTCCAGATTTTAGGCGGGTTCGAGCAACGCGAGATCGCCGAGCTATTAGGCATTAATCCTAATAGTGTCAGTGTATATGTCAGTCGCGGCATGGAACAACTGCGCAAAGCGTACCGCCTCCTGACAAACGAGCAGGAATGAGAAAGGGCATGATGCAGAAGCAGACAGAGAGAGGGATTTCAAGTGATGAAAGACTCAATGCCTGAGCCATGTGCAGAGTGGAGAGATAAACTGGCTGCCCGCCATCTTAATGATCTTACTCCAGAAGAACATGCAGCATTACAAGCGCATCTCAAAACCTGTGCGAACTGTCGAGCGGCTTACGAAGATTACCAGCACCTGGAACAGCACATTCGCTCGTTTTTCTCCTCTCCCCGTGCCGCAAACGCTTTTCTCTCGACATTCCACGCGCGCGAACACCGTACCACATTTTTAGAGCGAGATACCGACGATATCTATATCGTTTCTCTTGATCCGCCACTCACGCACCATCGTTCAGCATACAAAACGCGCTTCACACCTCTCAGTACACTCGTAGCGGCCCTGTTCATGTTCGCGCTGGTCGCTTCATTCATTTTGTTGGAGATGAATGCCCCCTCACGTAACCATATCGCCACCACACCATCATACATCAGTGTACAACAAACACCAGATCATGAACGGATCGGTCTCAGCGATGGCAGCATTATCTTCGACACCCAACGCCCGGATGGGAAACTCAAAGAGCAAGCCGCTGCGCAATTCAGAGCAGGCAATCTCAGTGCAGCAGAACAACTCTTCCAGCAAGCCGTCAACATCGACCCTAGCGATGCTGAGGCGCATATTTACCTGGCCGATACGCGCATCCTCGCTAATCACCAGCCCTATGAAACAATCATTATCGGAGCCATGCTCTCCGGCTCCTATATCGGGGTCGGACACGATGATTTGCAGGGTGCATATATCGCGCAGCAGCAATTCAACACACAATGTCTGCTGCCACATTGTACACAGATTCGCCTGCTGGTTGCCAATGTTGGTTCCGGCACCGGTACCAGCGACGAAGCTGCTTTCGCCACTGCCGTCTCCAAACAGATTGTGCAGGCCACACTGGCCGATAAGAGCATTGTGGGCCTGGTCGGCTTCCCATTCACCGTCAGTTCGCTCAACGCGGTCGATATTCTGGCCCCCCATCACATTCCGATGGTTTCACCCACGTCATCCGCCGACCAGCTTAGCGGACTCTCGCCATACTTCTTCCGCGTCGTGCCGCCCAACAGCAGCGAGGCGCAGGTAGGCGCAAACTATGCCATCTCGTCGCTGCACACAGGGCGTGTTGCCGTCTTTGTTGATCCTACCAACGAATACAGCAACAGTCTGGCCAGCGATTTTATGGAACGCTACACCGAGCTTGGCGGTAAAGTGGTCGCCACCGAACAATTCACCATTGGAGCCAATAACAACATGCCTGCCTTGCTGGCCAATGCGCTCCAGGCTAAACCAGACCTGATCTATTTCTCAGGCTACGTCGGCGACATCAACCCACTCTTAACCAGCCTGCCGACCAGCGGCCCCTTCGCCCACCTGCAAGTGCTGGGGGGGGATGCCCTGTACGAACTATCCGAATACACTCCTGCTGCACTCGCAGTCTTCAATCGCCTTCACTTCACCGCCTTCGCCTATCCCGATGAATGGCAAGCGCTGGGCCTGGCAAAGCAAGCACCCGCGTTTTTTCAGGAGTACGCGCGCACCTACAGCAACAACCCGCTTCAGCAGCGAGGCCTCTACGGCTACACCCGCCCGGAGAATGATACTATTCTCAACTTTGACGCCATGCAGACCATGCTCACAGCGGTAAAGAATGCTTTGCAGACCGCACCCACACGCCCGCTGACCGGCACCGATGTGCAGGTTGCGCTCACCCACATTACCGGCGCACACGCTATCCAGGGCGTGAGTGGACAGATTGCCTTCGATGCCAATGGCAACCCCATCAATAAAGTGGTGCTTGTCCTCTCGGTCAGCCCACAACGGCAAATCCAACTTGTCTCGATCTGGGGCAATTTCCTCGTGCCGGGCAAGCAGCATTAGACGGAAAAGAGGTCGGCGATGGCGGTCGCCCAGGCTACCAGGGCTTCATCCGCCATCAGCGCACCGACCAGTTGCAGGCCAAGTGGTAGCCCGTTCTCGGCCACGCCGACAGGCAACGTGAGCGCGGGTAGACCGGCATGCGTCCAGGGCAAATTCATTAAAGGGCTGCCGGTTGAGGTTAGTCCTTCTGGTGCCGGGCCGGTGGTAGCAGGGCAGACCCAGGCGTCAATGCCGTGCTGCTGCATCGCCTGCTCCAACTCGGCTCTCAGCTTCAGGCAACCCGCGCGTGCCACCGCTAACTCCTCCTCCGATACTTCCTGGCCGAGCCGCAACTGGGCGGCGGTGCGCGGACGATAGAGCGAAGCATAAGCTGCAAACCACTGCTCATGAACCTTTGCCATCTCTGCCGCGACCATGCGTTGATGACGATGGTTGATCTCCTCAATATCGTCCACCACTGCCACATCACGCAGATCATAGCCCGCCTGCTCAAGCCGCGCCAGATGCCACGCAAAGGCCCGTTTGCCCTCCTCAGACGCCTGCTCCAGATACGCGCCCGTCGGAATGCCCAGCACAGGACGGCGCGTCACCTGCATCGGTCGCCAATCAGTGCAGAGCAGAGCGGCAGTCAGCGCAATACCGGCCATATCGGTGGTGAAAAAACCGAGCGTGTCAACGGAGCCGGAGCAGAGAATCACGCCATCGATGGGAATACGGCCATAACTCGGCTTGAAACCGATGATGCCACAATAAGCCGCTGGACGAATGATCGAGCCAATCGTCTGCGTGCCCAACGCCAGGGAACAGAAACCCGCTGCAACCGCCGCCGCCGAGCCGCTACTGGAACCGCCGGGAGTATGCTCCAGGTTATGTGGATTGCGCGTCGGCCCCGGCTCGAAAAAGGCAAATTCCGTTGTCACTGTTTTTCCTAGAATTAAGGCTCCCGCACGACGCAACGTAGCAACGCAGGATGCCTCCGCTCCTTCAAAAAGTGTAGAGGGCAACTGTGTACCGGCGCGCGTCGCAAAACCATCTACCCGAATAATATCCTTCACACCCACCAGCACTCCATAGAGCGGGGGACGCTCTTCCGGCAAGGGAAAACGCTCCTGCAAAGCTGCCGCCTCTTTTATCAAACGCGCGCGTCGCTCCGGCTCAGGTAACAATGCCTGTAAGGTCGGTTCATAGGCATCGATGAAATCACAGGTTTCGTGAATGTAGGACAGGAGATCACGCTCACCAGAGCGTAGAGACATGGCTGTCTGGGCAAGAGGAGATGGACGCAATTCCACAAAGCTGCTCCTTTCACAATATCGTGACCAGATTCATTTTTGCATCTGCTGTAATTGTACGAGTGGTGTCTTCACATCCTCACATAGCTTCTTCCACCCGCACTACTACTTCTGGCAAGAGATGGTAGCAGACCCCCAACGCTACCATCATCCGCTCATGCCCACGCTCATCCTCTTGAATCGGCACGTCGGTGTCACGCCAGCTATAGCGTGTATCTACGCCTTCAGCTTACAAACCGACTTATTGTTCTTTTACGGCATAGACCGCAATAATGCTGATATTATCCTCGCCACCATGCTCTAACGCTCTTTTCAACAACGCCTCACTGATCTGCGCTCCCTCTGGGGCCGAAGAACGAATAATCTCCTCTATCTCATCATCATGCACCATCTCCCACAGACCGTCGGAGCAGAGCAATAGCACGTTATCGGTCTGCAATGTCACGCTGAAGCTATCCAGTTCAACGGTAGGGTTCTCGCCCAGGCAGCGATAAATCTGATTGCGCCTGGGATGCGTATAGATCGTGTCAGATGTAATGATACCTTTCTCTACGAGGCGCGCCACAATGGAGTGGTCGCGCGTAATCTGCATCAGACCGCTAGCAGGTCGATAGAGATAGACACGGCTATCGCCAACGTTCACTACCTGCACAGAAGAGCCGAAAACCAGCGCCGCCGTCAACGTGGTACCCATCATGTGAGCCTGCTGGCGATTTCGCTGATAAATTGAAAAATTGGCACGTTGCACGCCGTCCCTGAGCAATTCGGCATAGAGTTCCTCTTCTGTATTGGGATGCAATAGCACCGGCGAGACAGTATCGCCAACCGCCTGAATGGCGAGCCGACTGGCCTCGCGTCCATGCGCGTGTCCTCCCATGCCATCAGCCACCGCGAATAGACCAACTGGCAAGAGGCCGTTCGGCGTGAGATGCACCCCCTGAAGCGCCAGCAGATTATCCTCATTAGGCATAGTCTGCCGCACAATCCCTGGATGCGATTTCACTCCCACCGACAACCGTGCAATCTCCTCTTCATGCCGCTCCTGCGTCGTTGTGAACATACTGGCCAGCGTTGCTAATTCATCCGTATGTCTGGTCTGGATAGTTGAGGGCGACTCCTCTTCCTGTCGCAAGTGAAAGAGGGGCAGCAGGTCGTCCTCTGTTTTATGTACCTCATCGTTAGAAAAGGGTATCAGATGCAAACGTCGCTTTTTCGGCGAAGAGGGCAAAGCACGCGGCCAGAGCGTTTCTCTCTGTTCCGACTCGATCTTCGGCACCTCTACAGGGCCTTCCTGTGACTCAAACAGACCGTCATGCGCGACAAAGTATGCCGTCTGGGCCTTTCGTTGCTTCCGCTCATCACACTTTGCCACCCCTGATAGCTTTTGCGCCATATCTTCGCAATACATTTTTTGCCGTTCACGTAAAATCATGCGCTGCGCCAGCAAGCGGGCTTCTCTAATATCGCGCATGAAATGCTGATGTCGTCGTAGCTCAACGCGGACATCGCGCAGGAAGAGCCACCAGAGCAAGAGCAGTGTTCCCCACAGGACAAAAACGGCCAGCGCATTCAAGAGCAGACCCATTAGCGTCAACAGCGCCGCCAGCCCCTGCGCGGCAAACAAGTGTGGCAATGCAGACAGGGTTTCTCCCAGCAACAGCCAGGCCCAGGGGGGGAAACCGCCGGTAGAGATATAGAGTAAAACGCTACATCCAAGTAAACCCATACCAGCCCCTACTCTCACCCACCTGAAATTATGATATGCTTTTTGCAATAGAGTCATCATAAAGTTACACCCTCATACTACAGAATAATCATTTTATCCGTGACACGATTGAGAGCAACCGGATTGTTACCCATCAGGCACAGACAAAAGATGAGGGCTATTTATCCTGCTTGTCAAAAACGTTACAAAAACCTTACATTTCTTTCATCACTTTTTCAGACAGTTAATTTACTATATAGATAGCCACTGAGCAGCATCTTTTAAACAAGTGACGAGAGGTTCTTTATGACGGAATATCCCGATCCTTACGATAATACTACACCACAAACCTATACAAACCCATATTATTATCAGTCATTCCCGACTCAAGGGCAACAAAAAGCATATCACGAGCAGGAACGACAATATATGCAGAGTAGGCAGGGACAGCAACAGACATACAGCGGGCATACATACGACGAACAAGCATACCGCGAGCAGGTCTACCGGGCACTCAACTATCAAAAGGTGCAACCGAAGTCACCGGCCCAAAAACGCATCTCAAAGGCAGAGGCGTTGGATATTGTCAGTTCCCTTAAACGCTGGCTTATTGTTGGTGCATTGACACTCTTTGGTCTGCTAGCAATGCTCATTGGTGGACAAATTGCCAGTACCAACGTGCAGCAAAGTGCCACACCCGTCAGCAACCCAAACTCCTCTTTTGATCAGAATACATCATCATCCGGCGGCTTCTTCCAGCAACAACAAGGAGGCGGTTTCTTTGGCAACAGCGGATCATCACAAGCGCCCTTTACCAACACCCGAACCTCCTGAAAGCTACAGCTTACCGGATGGCATGGCTCGCACAGAGTTTCATGCGATGGGCACCACCATCTCGCTGCTGCTACCGGTAGAGGATGTGATCTGGGCCGGTGAGGTCGTGCGCATGCTGTTCAGTATGTGGGAGCAGCAATTGAGCCGATTTTTGCCAGAGAGCGAGCTTTCCCAACTGAACAGGCAGGCAGGCCGCCCTGTAGTGGTCAGCCCTCTGTTGTTCAACGTGTTAGAAACCGCGCTCCAGGCAGCGCGCACAACCAACGGCCTCTATGATCCCACGTTGCTACCACAACTTAAACAGATCGGCTATGATCGAACGTTTGAGGAAGTGGCAACACAGCTTCCTGGCAGCCACCGGCGCACCCGCCCCGGCGGTCAATGGCGGACAATCCAACTGGACCGGCAGCGACGCGAGGTGCTGTTGCCCCCAGGCGTCAATGTTGAGTTTGGCGGCATCGCCAAAGGCATGGCGGTTGACGCCGCCATCGACCTGCTAAGAGAACGTGGAGTAACGGCGGCCCTTGTCAATGCCGGTGGTGATCTGGCCGTTTTGAACGTGCCGCCACAAGAGCAGCAATGGCCTATCGAGGTGCCCGGTAAAGATACGCAGTGGGTGCTACCGCTACGACGTGGTGCAGTAGCTACATCGGGTATCTCGCGCCGACGCTGGCGACAGGGCGATCAGGAACGCCATCACCTGATTGATCCGCGCACCGGTTTGCCATCACAGAGCGGCCTGTGGTCTGTCACGGTGGTTGCTGAACGCTGTATGCAGGCCGAGGTAGCGGCGAAGGTTGCCTTTCTGCTGGGCGCTATTCCTGGCTGCGCCTTTTTGCAGGACCATAAATTGGCAGGAGTCTTGATTGATCGTAATGGTTCCTGGTTCGCCGCTGGCGACTGGCCAAGAGAGATAATGACCGCTCCATCGGCGGAAAGGAAGAAATAGACTATGACATTATGGCAAAGTGTTACGTGGGATATTGCGCGGGCAGGCGGTTTTCTGGCCTATATTCTGCTCACCCTCTCTGTCGCGCTCGGTCTGGCACTGACCATGCAATGGCAAACACCGCGCTGGCCCCGCCTTATTAATAACGAACTACATAACTTTGTTACCTTACTGGCCACCGTTTTCGTCGCGGTGCATATTCTGGCCGTCTGGATTGACCCGTTCACCAGCTTTGGTCTGAACGAGGTACTTATTCCGTTTGTTAGCCACTATCGCCCAATCTGGATGGCGCTCGGCATTATCGCGCTCTACCTGGGCATTGCCATTGGCATCAGCACGCTGCTACGCCCATACATTGGCTATAAAGTCTGGCGCGGTCTGCACGTGCTAACCATCGTCATCTTCGCGCTGGTGCTGGTTCATGGCATTGCTACCGGCAGTGACACACGTACCTGGTGGGGCATTACTATCTACGGCGGCAGCATTCTGCTGATCGGCAGCCTGCTCTGGCAGCGCCTTTACTATCCGGCAAACAAGCAGAGCCGTGCGCATCCAGTGCTGGCCGTTGGCGTGGTCATCGCGGGTATCGCATGCGTCTTCTGGATGCTGCTCGGCCCTTTGCAGCCAGGTTGGAACACCATCGCTAACAACGGCAAGGGCAACGGCTCTGTCCAGGCCGCGACTGCGAAGACATCATCCTCTCTTACTGGCAATGCCTTTACGCCATCTTTTAATGGCGATTTGCAAGGACAAATGATGCAACAGGGACCGGACGCGAACGGCAATATCACACTGCAACTGAACATGACCATTAGCAACGGGCCACAAGGCATTGTACAGGTCACGCTACAAGGGCAAAACAATGGCTTCGACAACGATTTACAGATCACTCACTCACAGGTCACACTGAGCCAGAGCAACAACACACCGCTCTACGTTGGCCCGTTGACGCGCATCTCCGGCGAGCGTTCCTGGAATATGCAAGCCGTCCTCAGCCCAACTTCCAATACGGGCAAACCGCTACAGGTCACAATGCGTCTGTTCATCCAAAATAATGGGCAGGTGACCGGCACTATCACCGGTAGTACCACTACCACACCCAACAGCCCAACAGGAGGTGAAATAAACACATCCATCGATAATGTAAAGCTGCAAACAGCCTGATCTTGAGCAGGAACCGGCAGAGCGCGTTCACCGCTTCACCCTGTCCGTGTGGAGATGGACTTGCCTGGTGGGGGGCGGCTCATTCCCATACGGACAGGGCGAGGCGGTGGGCGCGCTCATATTTATTCCATCTCATCGAAGCCGTGCAAGGCGGCACCAAGCAACGCCATTCTCGTATTCAAGACAATATGCACAGGCATAGGCTCTAGCACAGTCGAGAGACGCCCCTTGCGTCTAAAAGCTTGCATGAATGTACCATCCTGAAAGAACGGCAAAATACGCGGAGGAATGCCACCGCCAACGTAGACCCCCCCCGTCGCCAGCAACTTGAGGGCCATATTGCCGCATTCAGCGCCCAGAATCGTCACAAATAAAGAGATGGTTGTCCTGCACAGCATACATGGCTGCGCATCGTTCATCGCCGCCGCGATAATCACCGGATTACTATCATGTACCGAGGCCAACTGCGCGCTTAGCCACGCCGGTTCCACCAGCTCAGGGGTGCGATTGCGTAAGAAGGCATAAATATTGGGTAAGCCCACACCGGAGCAGACGTGCTCATAGCTCACATGTTCATAACGCTGCATCAGGTAGCGCAACAGGTCAATCTCCAGTTCATTGGTCGGGGCAAAATCGGTATGGCCTCCCTCCGAGGGATGGGCCTGATAGCGGGTACCGTTCCAGGTCAGAAACGCCTCACCCAGACCGGTGCCAGGAGCAATCAGGGCAATCGAGCCATGTGACGTCGGCTGGCCCTCATTGAGCGTGAGCAGGTCGTCAGTGCCCAGCGCCGGAATGGCATGCGCCATCGCATCAAGGTCATTGAGCAGATGCACTGATGGAATGTTCAACTCTTGCTGCAAATGTTCCTCACTCATTTGCCAGGGCAGGTTCGTGATGGTCGCCTGACCGGCAATCACCGGTCCGGCCACACCAAAACACGCACGCTCAACCGGCACTGCTACCTTCATCAAGAAGCTTCGTACCAGCGCCTCCAGATTCGGAAAAGCTGCACTGGGCAGGCGCTCCTCTATCACTGGTTTTCTGAGATCGTCACGCGAAGAAAATAAGGCGAGATGGGTCTTGGTCCCTCCCACATCGCCGGCAAGTAGCATGGGTATCTCCTTCTCTGGTTTCATCTTTCATTGCTATTATATAAAGGCCACAGCTTTTCAGCAATGGAGACTCCAAGGCCCCATTTCAGCGAAGGCAGAAACAACGGGCCTGGCATCGGAAAGGGATGCCAGGCCCGTGATCCACCTGTACGTTCCCGTCCCGTTCTATGCTGTCTTCACAGAGGCGGCCTGTTGCAGGCCAAGCTCCTCAATCGATTGCTGGCGCATGAGGAACTTCTGAATCTTACCGGTGACAGTCATGGGGAAGGCATCCACAAACTTGATGTAACGCGGAATCTTGTAGTGCGCGATCTGACCCTGGCAATAGGCACGAATCTCCTCGACGGTGGCCTGCTCGCCGGGCTTGAGCTTGATCCAGGCCATGATCTCCTCACCATACTTCATATCGGGCACACCGATCACCTGTACGTCGCTCACTTTGGGATGCGTGTAGAGAAACTCCTCGATTTCGCGCGGATAGACATTTTCGCCACCACGAATAATCATATCCTTGATACGCCCCACGATATTGATATAACCCTCAGCATCCATCGTCGCCAGGTCGCCTGTATGCATCCAGCGCGCTTTGTCGATGGCATTCGCCGTCGCCTCCGCGTTATTCCAGTAGCCTAACATGACGCTGTAGCCGCGTGTACACAATTCACCCGGCTCACCAATCGGCACCACCTTACCTGTTGCCGGATTGACGATCTTGATCTCCAGATGTGGGTGAATGACGCCCACTGTGCCCACGCGCTTATCAAATGGAGAGTCGATGCGCGTCTGCGTCGAGACAGGACTGGTCTCGGTCATGCCATAGCAAATCTCGACCTCGCGCATGTTCATCAGCGAGATGACCTTTTTCATCACCTCGGTAGGGCAAGGCGAACCGGCCATGACACCTGTGCGCAGGCTGCTCAGGTCAAATTTAGCGAAGTCAGGATGGTCAAGCTCAGCGATAAACATTGTTGGCACACCATACAGCGAGGTGCATTTTTCCTCCTGCACCGCTTGCAGGACTGCCAATGGATCAAAACCATCAGAGGGATAGACCATTGTCGCACCATGCGTGATGCAGCCCAGATTGCCCATCACCATGCCGAAACAATGATACAAGGGAACAGGAATACACATCCTGTCGTCTGCCGTGAGATTTTGCAGGTGAGCGACAAAATAGCCGTTATTGAGAATGTTGTGATGACTCAGCGTCGCACCTTTGGGAAAGCCGGTGGTGCCACTGGTGTACTGAATATTGATCGGGTCATCAAACTCCTGCTCGCGCTGACACTGGCTGAGTGCCTCGTCGCTCACACTTTCCCCCATCGTCATCAGTTCCTGCCAGTTGTACATGCCAGGAATCGAGTCAGACCCAAGCCGCACCACTATTCTCAACTCAGGCAGTTTGGCGGCGGCAAGCTGACCTGGCTGGCTGGTAGCAAGTTCGGGAGCCAGGGATTGCACCATCGCCGTGTAGTTAGAGCTTTTGAACTCTGGCGCAATCACTAGAGCAGTGCAGCCGGACTGATTCAAAACATACTCCAGCTCATGCACACGATAGGCCGGGTTGATATTGACCAGGATCGCGCCGATCTTACTGGTGGCGAACTGGACAATACACCATTCCGCGCAGTTAGGTGCCCAGATGCCTACACGCTGACCCTTCTTGATGCCAAGCTGCATCAGTCCCTTCGCACACTGGTTCACCTGCGCCTGCAACTCACGATACGTCAGGCGAATATGTTGGTGGCGTGAGATAAGGGCAGGGTGATCGGGATACTTCTCCGTTGTTTGATCGAACATGTCGCCAATGGTCAATCCCAGCAGTGGCGTATCACTGGTGCCACTGGTATAGCTCCATCGACGCTCGTCTTGAGTAATAGACGCAGCCGTGGCAGTCTCTTCCATTGCCTTCATAATGCTGTCTCCTCTGACTAGCAAGACTTATGCCGCGCTCAGCAGTACGGCACTTTTAGCAGGCCCATTGCTTTATTGTACATAACATATCCAATGCAGCGCTAAAAATCAAGCATACGTGAGAAACAGCGTTGAGCAATGCGCGAAACCCAATCAATGAGTCGTTCATTGCTGTAGGGGGTAAAGCACTATGAAAAATATCTCTCTATCACGACTGCTGTATGGAGTCGGGATTTTAGTCATCGTCGGCGCAGGGGTAATGGCGCTCATCACAACGAGAATACTGGCCCATGCTGCTAATGTCCGTGTCAGTCTCAGCGGGCAGGTGGTGCCACTCGTTGCGCATTCGACCCTCACAGGCCCGGCTTCTCCGCAGCAACAACTCACTCTCTCCATCGGCCTGACGCCACGTAACCAGGCACAACTCGACACTCTACTATCTAACCTGTATGATCCGGCCTCGCCACAGTATCACCAGTTCCTTTCACCCGCTCAGTTCCGCGCGTCCTTCGCGCCAACTGATGGACAGGTACAGCAGGTAATCGCTTTCTTGCAGCGTCAGGGCCTGCACGTCCAGAACGTTGCTGCCAACAACCTCTTACTGGACGCCACCGGCTCCGTCGCCCAGGTACAACAGGCTTTTCACACGCAGATCAATACCTACCGGAATGGTAGCCTCTCCTTCTATGCCAATGCCAGCGCACCAATCATTCCACAAGCGTTGGCAGGACTGGTCTCCTCTATCAATGGCCTGAATGATATTGCCTATCAGCCGCTCTACAGCAGGGCCGATGGTGAACATACAACCGGTAAGGCAATGCCCACAGGCTATGGGCCATCTGATATTTTGAACGCCTATGATATCGCCCGTCTGCAGCAGGCCGGAATGGTGGGCGATAATCAGAGCATCGCCCTCTTTGAGTTGGACGGCTATCAGATGAGCGATGTTAGCCAGTATCTTCAGTACTACAATATCAGCCCGCCCACCATCACCACTATTACCATCGATGGCTTTAATGGGGCAGCAGGCATGGGCGCTGTCGAGGACGAACTGGATATCGAACTGACCGCCGCGCTAGCCCCACACGCCCATATCCTGGTCTACGAGGGGCCAAATACAACACAGGGCATCAACGATATCTATAGCAGAATTATCAATGACAATAAGGCAAAAATTGTTTCGGTAAGCTGGGGACAATGCGAGGCCGCCAGTGGTAATGCGGAAATGCAAACCCTCGACACACTTTTCAAACAGGCAGCAGCACAAGGCATAAGCATCTTTGCCGCTGCCGGAGACTCCGGTGCCTATGACTGCCGCGATACTAATCTGTGGGTTGATTCGCCAGCCAGCGACCCCTATGTCACAGCAGTAGGCGGTACCGCGTTGCAGATGAATGGCTCGAACTATGGCAGTGAAACGGCCTGGTCGAATCCCTCAGCATTCACCTATGGCCCGAAAGGCGCGGGCGGCGGTGGGGGGCTGAGCCAGACCTTCCGGCAACCTTCCTGGCAGAATGGCCCCGGCGTGCAGAATCAGTACACCGATGGCTATCGCCAGGTGCCCGATGTATCGGCTAATGCCGCTTTCACTCCAGGTTACGCGGTGTATTGCACCGTCACCAATGCCGGTTGCCCACCGACAGGATGGGTCAATATCGGGGGAACGAGTGGGGCCGCGCCGGTCTGGGCCGCCAGCATGGCGCTGGTCAACCAGTATCTACAAGCCAGTGGCAAAACGGCTATCGGCGCAGCCAACCAGACGCTCTATGCGCTGGCAAGCAACCAGCAGTTATATCCGCCCCTCCACGATATCACGTCCGGCAATAACCTCTACTACCCTGCGACCAGCGGCTATGATATGGCAACCGGCCTGGGTTCGCCCGATGTCTATAACATAGCGCAGGACCTCGCGCAGGTCTCCAGCCCCGGTGTTCCGCCGCCGGTACCTTCGCCTTCACCCACACCGGGCAATGGTACCATTATCGCGCAGGATACCTTTCAACGCGCAAACCAGCAGCTCTGGGGCACCGCCTCGGATGGTCAGCAATGGGGCGGCGACGCCAATGCGCTCAATGCCTTCTCTATCATCAATGGACAAGGGCAGGTCGCAAACGGGAACACAACCTACAGTGCCGTGCTTGGCCCCAGCATCACCGATGCCCAGGTGCTGTTCACTGGTATGCTTAGCAGTTTCACACCTGCCACAGCAAATAATATAGGAGCGGTGCTGCGCTGGAGTGATCCGAATGACTGGTACAAAGCCTATATCGACGGAGCCAATCTGGTCATCCAGAAGCGCGTGAACGGTGTCTTCACTACCTTGAGGGCCATGCCGTTTATCCCCAGTGCCAATACCATGTACAGTATCCGCTTCCAGGTTGTTGGCAGCACACTCTCCGCCAAAGTCTGGCCCGCCAATAGTGCGGAACCGGGAAACTGGATGCTCACCGTCACTGACAATTCTCTTCAGTCTGGCTCCTGTGGCCTGCGTATACTCGTACAAAATGGCGCTATAGCAACCTTCACCTCGTTTCAGGCTACCACCGCAGGGGCGTGATTGATCACGCCCTGCCAGCGGCTCCACGCTCTCGTCCACGCCTCATTGCTCACGCCCCGCCAGCGGCCTGGCCGATCAGCGGGGCGTGATCAATCACGCCCCTACGAGACTGCCGATCTCGCTGGTGAATTTTGATGATCACGCCCCGCCAGCAACCTGGCCGATCAGCGGGGCGTGATCAATCACGCCCCTACGGGATTCGATAGGAAAAGTTCATTACCATGTCCCTACTTGTTATTCGGTTGTGCCCGATAAGGGCCGGTAATGCCCTCGAAGCGTGGGCGATAGCGCGTCTCATGATAATCGGCAGGATTCACACGGCGGGGCGGGAAATTCTTGCCGGGAATGTCGGTGTAGATGTACTGACCATCACGATACGCGGCCATTACACCAGAGGTGCCGTGTTCAACCGCGCTCATAATCAAATTGGCATAGTAGACTGCCATGTGCTTATCGTAGACCTCCGGCTCACCGCTACGCAAGAAGTAGGTCAGATCAATAGGCAGGAAGCGCACGCCAGGAATACGGGCCGTCAACTGATCAGCTAAGAACTCGGCGACATTGACCTTCTTGCGATGTCCATAAGCATCGGCCTCACCAACCTCCGGCACCGGCATACCCAGGTTCGCGCCTTCCGAGAGAACAATTGTCGAGTAGTGCCCCGGATTCTGACGATCCTGCAACACCAGCTCGGCCAGGCGGTCGATATTAGCGGGCACCTCTGGAATGAGCAGACGATCCGCCCAGGTGACGACGGCGGTTTCAAAGGCGGTAAAACCAGCATCACGCCCGAACATGCGAAACAGAATCGTCTCACTATGCGACTCCGCTGTCGAGCGGATACGGTTGATAAACTCGGCGGCGCGACTGATGGCGGTCTGGAAGCCGATACAGTAGTCGGTGCCGGGCACGTCATTATCCATCGTTTTGGGAATGCCCCAGACGGGTACGCCCTTCGTAGCCAGCACCGAGCCATAACTGAGCGTGTCATCGCCGCCAATAACGATCAGGCCATCCAACTCCAGGAAGTTAAGATTCGCGATTACCACGTCAGTCAGGTCGATGCGCTCGTCGGGCGCGTGGCCCTCGCCGAGCGCAACCAGATGTGGGGGTAAGTCACGCACACGCACCTTTGCGGGATTAGTGCGCGTGGATTGGAGTATTGTGCCACCCTGACGATCAATAGTCCGTGTATTCAGGCGGTTCAACGGCATGAGATAGTTACCCTGCCAGGTCGAAGGATTCTCCGCCTGAAAAATCTGTTCCTCACGTGAGCGTGAACGATTAAGATAGGTGATACCTTCCCAACCGGCGCGCAGGCCCATCACCTGAATGCCCATCGTCTCGGCGCGATACACTATCGCTTTGATCGCGGCGTTCAATCCCGGTACATCGCCACCGCCAGTCAGAACGCCAAGAGCACGAATCTTGTGTTTCGTTTGTGCAGGCATAAACTTTGATCCTCTTCCTTCGTAATCTCTGAATATCCCTTCTCAATGATATACCTGTGTGTCTATGATACTCGTGCCGTGAGCATTGCTCCACTCGCTATTCTCTTGCTCCTCTTGGTTCGCGAGTGGGCGAGTATCGTCGGGCTTCGACCCAACTCATAATAATGTGGTGCGCGAGGCTGTGCGCGGACGGTAGCGTAGGCAGGTCATCAATGTGGTACCAGACGGCGTCGTCCAGCTCCTGCTGATCAATTTTTACGGTGCCACCAACATAACGGGCAGTAAAACCAACCATGAGTTGATGTGGGAACGGCCAGGACTGGCTGCCAACATAGGAAATATCCGTCACCTCAACCCCCACCTCTTCGTAGACTTCACGCTGTACGCACTGCTCCAGCGACTCCGCAGGCTCCGCGAAGCCAGCGATACAGCTATAGCGTTTTCCCCAGCCCGGTTTATGCGCCAATAACACCTGATCCTCGCCATCATGTACCAGTACTAATATGGCAGGTGAGACCGGTGGATAGCCAATATAACCACAAGCCGGACAGCGACGTCCCCAGGTACCCTCCACCATCTCTCGTGGATGGGCACAACGGGGGCAGTAGCGACTATCGCGCAGCCAGGACACTATCTGCACCGCCCAGGAAATAGCCGTATAGCGATCACCATCCAGCAGCGTCAGCAATGTGCGCAAATCGACACCACGCCATCCCACCGGTAACTCGCTCTCCGAGAGTAGCTCGTAAGCCATCATCGGCAAGCCGTCCAACATACCCACATAGTACACCGAATGAGTAGTAGGTAGCAATACATCGGATTCATCAGCACGTAACAAAGTTACCCCATCCTCACACTCTAGTAAGACGGGGGTACCATTGAGCAGGGGAAGTAAATACGCTGGCCCCTCCGGCGGCTGGGCCGGTGGATAGACACGTTGAAATAGTGCTGGCATGAAACCATCCCTCACTTCTAGTCCTTGAACAACAACGTAATCGTACCATGCCAGCATTATTCCTGACAAAATTTAGCGATTATGAGCCGCGAACAAGGCGATACCGCGCTTCCACCCATGAATAAATGCCATACGCCAGAAAACCCAGAGCCACAATCGCCAGTAGAAGTTTGCCGAAGGGCTGCTGAGACAACACCAGCAAGGCCGTGTCCAGTCCCTTCACCTGCCATGGATTATGCTGAACAGCCGCTACCAGCAGGAATAGACCAATAATAACAAACACCACACCCTGAGCCGCGTATCCCAGACGGCCCAGCAAAGTGACGACCTGCCGCACCGTCGCGCTCACGCTGAATAGCTTCAAATGCCGTAAAAAATGTGCTTTATACGCTTCCATAAAGAGTGAAACCGCGATTGCCAGCACGACCAGGCCCAATAAGACGACAAGAGCCACACCAGAGGGCTGCTTCAGCAAGAGTGCCGTCCAGTCCTGCGTAGTGGTGGTCGTACTCTTAGCAGTACTGCCCGCAACAGTGACAAGCCGGAAAGCGCCGAATGAAAGCAGCGCATACGAAATGCCGACAGCCGCATAAGCCAGACGCTTGATGATCCCTTTAGCGTTGCGTCCCGCGTTCTCTGTATCAAAAATGGCCTGAATGAAGCTCCAGAGGGCATAACCCAGTAGGCCAATTGCTACTATAATCAGCAAAAAGTGGCCGAAGGGCTGCCGACTGATCGTCTGCAAGGCTCCGCGCTGATCGGTAGCCTTGCCGCCAACTCCAATAGCCAGTTGCACTGCCAACCAGCCAATAATCACATATACAATTCCCTTCACTGCATACCCCAGACGGGCCAGCCAGATCATCTCACGACTGGTTGCGGCCTGACGCGCAACACCTCCCGCTTGCTGTATTTCATTTTTTACGTCAATCCTCTGATTCATCCTTCCCACTCCCCATAATGAATTTCTACTTACAAATCTAGCCATGATATTTTTCCATAGAGGCACGATGATGAATTTTTCTCATCAAAAGCAAGAAACCCATCCCTACGAAGTAATTCCACATTGTCAATCTCGGTCAAAGAACTTCATCATCACGCCCTGCTCGCCCGTCAAGCCTCTCTCAGAGCATGATGATCTATTTTACCTAGCCAAATCGGCCATCCC
>DAOTVZ010000061.1:0-21206 GCA_034436045.1 Ktedonobacteraceae bacterium
CAAGTATACATTTGGCCGCCAACATAACTTTTTGGATCATGGTTATCGTACCAACCTGCATATGGAGGATCCTGGGCCTGAATACCATCACCATCACTAGTTTGATATTGGAAAGATCCTACAGGGCTATTCTTCCCTCTCCATGTATTGTACTCGAAAATCGCCCTGGGGGCGCTCACACCAGATGATCCAGCAAGTTCCTGTCCTATCTCGATTTGAGTAGGGATCATTGAATTATGAGTCGATGTGCCTTCAATGCCTGTTGCATTGCCGAATACTTGAACCGTCCAGGAAGTTCCAAGTGTGTTAGTTCCCGATTGAATAGTGATGTTGACATTGTTTCCATAGTCACTTGAAGAAATGCCTGTGGCTGCATAGTGATCATTGATGTTGGAATCTGAAGGACGGTAATCAGCCCAGAACCATAGCTCTGTTCCATTATCAACTTGACTATTAACAAGATAGCCAGCTTCAACCCAAAAAGTGCCTTCAGCATCATCCTCCATCAACCATTCTTCATTCGTCACAAATCCATTTCCGGGGGCTAAATGCACCACAGAAATACTTGTTTGCGCTCCTAATACTTGATTAGGCCAGATCTCCACTCCATAACAATGCATACCAGCAGGAGGGCAGTTATATAGAGATTTGGCGTATGCTTTCTGCCCATACGCCGCGAAAACAACCCAACAGACAGAAAGTACCACCACAAATACGCCAGCCAAGCGCCCAGCAAATAACAACAGAACATGGGATTCTTCGAGATACCTTGAGGTATCATTTTCCTGCTCTCCAGGAGAAGAAGCGTGTGTGCTTACCGATTGTTTAAACATGCAGATTTCCAGGTTCCTTTCTGATTGCATAGCAATCCTGTCGCATGCTATACTTAGCATGCGATGAACTATCGTGCGTAGCGTGGCACTCTATCGAGGGTCCAAGCTTTTTAGAGTGCCATGCTGCTGGTCCGCCTCCATCGAGACAGACAAATCCATGTGATCTTTCCAGGATATGGTTCAGATCATCTACCTCATTAAATACCTATCACCTCTTTTCTTCTGAAGAACAGCAAGGTGGCAACTAGCCGGGCAGAAAAACCCTCTCTTACCCTTGCCTCTGCATAAGACATGGAATACCAGGAAAGGCCGCGTTAATCGTAGTCGTACTGGACAAGAGTTGAGGTACGCCGTGTGCATTTCCCCTACGCACAAGATATCTCTCGCCAGTCCGTCACAGCCACCAGTTACAGGCTGTTTCCACCGACAGAAGAGATTATGCCATAGCAAGCGGTAAATATCAAGGGGTAAAAACTGTTTTCACTACAAAAAAAAAAAAAAAAAGCATCCACTGCAAAGTGAGAAACATGACCATCTACCCATTAAACCTTACATGATATATAACAATGACTTAATCTGAATAAGGAGAAAGAATAACAATATACACTATGAACGTTACATGATACGTTACAATGTGGCACATCGTAATGACAATGTTTGTATCTTGTCATGCTTTGTGAGATTGAACCAGCACATTATCTACCACTATGTAGAACCTGGCGCTGCCCCACCAGGGCTTTCCCATTCTTAGGGTGCAAGGTCGCCCTTGCTTGCTTATCGTTTAAGAACTCTCGACATGTTACGTTTATATGAGTATAATCAGGGGTGTATCTCTAGTGCCATTTGTCAGATGGCTGTTTGCTTGTAAAAACATCACCACACTACACCATCTATTTAAACAGAGGTGGAGATGGCTCACAGTATCACGATTCCATCGTTCTTCCATAGATGGTCATGATACTGCAAAACCGGTGGCAAATGAAAATAAAATATGGTAGGCGAAAAGGGGGTATCACACTTTATGCAACAAGAAAATCTCTATCCTCGCCAGTCAGGCAATGCGAATGATCTCAATGCCCTGATCGGTAAATCGCTAGGGCATTTTCGCATTGTCGAACGCATCGGCTCAGGAGGTATGGCTACCGTCTTCAAGGCCTACCAACCAACTCTTGATCGCTACGTCGCCATCAAAGTACTACCGGCCTACCACGCGCGCGACCCTATTTTCGTCAAACGCTTTGAGCAGGAAGCGCGCTCCGTCGCCAAACTTGCTCACCCTAATATTGTTCAAATTCATGACTTTGGCGAACAAGACCATATTACCTATATCGTCATGGAATACGTGGATGGGGGGACATTAAAAGATCGCTTGAAGAAAGCTCTGCCTGTCGCCGAGGCCATTGATTACATCATCCAGGCAGCAGAAGGCCTGGCTTGCGCTCACCGTAACGGCATCATCCATCGTGATGTGAAACCCGCCAATATGCTGCTGCGTAAAGATGGCTACTTGCTCCTCTCAGACTTCGGCATCGCTAAAATCCTGGAAGGTACTACGCAACTGACCCGCGTCGGCACCGGCATCGGCACCCCACAATATATGTCACCCGAACAGGGCACAGGGCTGGCCGTAGACCGGCGCAGCGATATTTATTCCCTCGGCATCACTCTCTTTCACTGCCTGACCGGGCGTGTCCCTTTTACTGCCGATAATCCACTAACGATCACCGTCAAACATCTGCAAGACCCGCTGCCTGTTGAAATGCTGACCACCGCCAACATCCCTTCGCCTATCATCCAGGTCGTGCAGCAAATGACCGCTAAGCAGCCCTATGAACGCTATCAATCAATGGAGGAACTCATCGACGCCCTTACGAATGCCGTTGTGATCTCTAACATCGTCCTCCCACGCTCAGGACGTCTGGGCATGGCCTCTCTCATCAATCCGGCCCATAGTGAAGCACGCCCATCCTCTACACCGGTGACCCCTATCGGGCCTGGCTCATCACCACAACAAGGACAGAGCCTTGAGCAAGGCATGGTCGCCATCACTATTCCCTGTTTTCGCTGTGGTGCTCCCAATCCCAGCACCCGTCTCTACTGTACCTCCTGCGGCTATGAGCTTTCTGATACTCTGGCCGCCAAAGATCACTACCTGGGACCCAACGGCAGGCCCGTCCTGGCACAACTCACCATCAAAAATGGCCCTTTGAGCGGGCGTACTTATCGTTTCCATCAAACCATGACCACCATTGGACGCACAAATGGCAATGATTTTATTATCGTCGGCAATACCGTCTCACGCCGTCACGCTCGCCTGTGGTTTGAAAATGGCCGCTGGTATCTCCAGGACCTGCAAAGCTCGAACGGCACCGCGCTCAATAGCATCCGCATCTTTCAGCCGGTCGAACTACAAGATGGTGATTTGATCAGCTTCGGAGACGAACTCGTGCAGTTCCATATCATCTACTAACTCAGGCTTCCTCACCAGACGGGCTAAGCCTAAACGTTGCACGCTATGTTATGATTCACTGTAGCACTCTATGCCAAAAAATTTGTAACCTCTGCCCAGGCTATCTCGCCTATGCAGTATGTCCTGTGCAGAGTTTCATACATGAAAGAAGGTTTTCGCCCATGACTTCTCTTCATCCAATTGTACAGGTAGCCCAGCAGATGCTTCTAGGAAGCGCTGTAAGACAAAACCACGCCCTGGAACACGCCACCATCGTCCTGCTTGCCAGAAAATTTCCTGAAGCACGACTCTCCGGCATCTCATTTGCCGCCGGCTTCTTCGTCTTCGGCGATATTCCAACCGAAGCCATTCTTCCCACCGCCGAAAAGGCGCTGCAATTGCTCCGCACTACCCACCCGGAGCTGGCCGTCAACGAACGCTGTGGCACCAATCTGGCGGTCGCAGGTATGCTGACTGGCCTCTCCGCTATGGCCGTCGCTAAGATGCGTCGTCCTTACAGTACCGCCAACAACGTTATCCTGGCTTCGACTGCCGCTCTTATCCTGGCACGCCCACTGGGCTTGATCGTGCAGCGTTACATCACCACACAAACACCCGGCCCGTCGATGCGTATTCAAGGTGTTAAACCACTCACCGTGTTCAACACACCGGCACATTTCGTCAGCACCGAAAATCCTGACGCGGCAGGACTGTTCTCATAATTCCAATTTTATCAAGGAGGCTTGTAACACCGATGTCACCTGAACGTAATCACTTCCTCGTCGAAACCGACTGGCTCGCTGCACATCTCAACGACCCACGTCTTCGCATCGTCGATATGCGTGGCTACGTCCGCCTCACCGTGTATGATAACAAACAAGAGGCACTATATACCGGCGCGCGCGACGAATACGAACGCGATCACATCCCTGGTGCTGTCTACATCGATTGGAGCCAGGACATTGTAGACCCCAACGACGATGTAGAGGCACAGATCGCTCCTCCGGCGCGCTTTGCTGAGGCCATGGAAAAAGCGGGCATTGGGGACGAACATCTCGTCGTCGCCTATGACGCGCATCCAGCATCACAGTTCGCTACCCGTCTCTGGTGGGCCTTGCACTACTATGGGCATAGTCAGGTCGTTGTCCTCAATGGCGGCTATCCCAAGTGGCTCCGTGAGAACCGTCCAACAACCAGCGTCATTCCCTCCTACTCCGCAACAACTTTCACCCCCCGCGTGCAGCCGCGCTTACGGGCAACCGCCCAGGATGTCCTCGCCGCTATCGGGAAGCAGGGCATTATGCTGATCGATGCACGCGATAGCGGCCAGTATACGGGCCAAGTCGTTCGCGGTCATGCTCGCCCAGGCCACATCCCAGGGGCCATTAGCCTGCCACGCGAAGAACTCATTAACCCGGAAAACGGCACTTTCCGCAGCAACGAGGAATTAGCGCGCATATTTCAGCAAGCCGGTATCAAACCGGAGCAACAAGTAGTGGCCTATTGCAACGGCGGCGTAGCTGCCACAACAGTTCTCTTCAGTCTGGCCATGCTTGGCTATCCCAATCTAACCAACTATGACGGCTCGTGGAATGAGTGGGGCGAGCGCGATGACCTACCGGTAGAACTGTAAAAGGACACGACACCATGCAGAGTTCTGATGACGAACAATGGCACGAAGAAGAAGAAGTCATTGATCTTCATGCGATCATGCGTGCCTTCGGCGTTCAGGATTGGCACAACCTGGGGCCAGCCGAAGGCGCTCCCTCCGCACAACTCAGCCTTCTCATCGACATCCAGGGCGAACGCTACTTGCTCAAAGAACGCCAGGAGGTGCCAATCGCTGCTGACCCCCATCATCGCTACGCCTTCCAGCATTACCTGCAACAACAAGGCATCCCCATCCCTCCACTCCGCCTGACACCCCAGGGTGAACCATTCGTAGCTATCGGTGAAGATTATTTCGAGTTACAGCAACTCCCTGGCGGCGAAATCTTCAGTAGCGCCGCACCGCAGGCAAGCCACTGGATTGAGCATGCCGGTCGCATGCTTGGACGCATCCACCTAGCATCACAACACTACCAGGGGCCACAACATCGCTGGCCCTCCGAGGTTCATATCGGCGCTCTCGTACAGGGCTGGCTCAACCTCGCACGCTCCAAAGCCGACCAGCTTACCCTCCAACCCCTCTCCACCACCCTCTCGCACTGGGCAGATCAGTGGGAGGCCGTGCTTCCCTCAGCAATGATGTCCATTGGTGCCACACATGGCCTGCCCGAATTTCATATTCATGGCGATTATCATGCCCATAATCTCCGCTTCGGCCCCTTCGGCGTCGTGGCCGTCCTGGGGCTGGAAGCCTCGCGCTGGGAAAAACGCATCTTCGAGGTTGCCTTTGCCCTCTTTTCCTTCAGCGCCTTACAATGGGAGACACAAGACGGTCGCACCCGTCCTCTCACTAAACGCGGTCTCGAACCAGAATATGCCCGCCGCTTCCTCCATGCCTATGCCGAACTATGTCCCCCGGCCAGAGGAGAAGCAGCGTTACTGAGCGAGGCCCTCACCCTGGTTGCTCCCATCGCCACTATCAACGGCCCGCTGGAAGACCTTTTCTTCTCAGCCTACTCCCTCGACGAAGAGGCTCTGCTCAACGATATGCTCGAACGGCTCACCTGGGCCTCCGCGCTCCCGTCATGGCTCACACGTGTGAAACGCTCACTGGCGGAAATGTGGGCCTGACCCCCGATTCACGAAAGACAGATTGGCAATGAAGTATAATAAAACTATCAAAAGATATGTAGCGTGAAGACCCATCACCGTCATCAATGCATATTTGATGAATGGCAATCTTCTCTCTCTCGTGCTACAATGAGAATGGAATCCATTTTCCTGATTATCGTATCGTTGCCTCTAGCGAAATGTTGCCTACGATAGCCAACAAGGAAAGAGGAGAGTTTTATGAATGCAGATCGTAACGTCATCAATCAGATGCGAGCGATCACCATTTCACGCGAATATGGTAGCGGCGGTGGAGAGATCGCACGCCGACTCGCCGAGCGCCTGGAATGGCGGCTGGTCGATCACGAAGTCGTCGTGCGCGTTGCCCACGAGCTAGGAATCACGGTAGAAGAGGCCACTGCCCGTGATGAACGCGTCGAGAGCCTGGCCACACGTATTCTAGCCAGTATGCCCCTCGCCGCCCCCATCGGCTACGTCGAGCCGGGCCTGGCTCTCAGTATGAATTCTCAACTCTACCGCGAGGCGCTGGTGCACGTTGTGCAGGGCGCTGCCGAAACAGGCCATGTCGTCATCGTCGGTCGCGGTTCCCAGGTCGTGCTGGCTAATCGGCGCGATGTCCTCCATGTGCGTATTGTCGCTCCACTGGAGCTACGCATCCCCTATGTCATGAAGCGCGAGGGCCTGGATTACAACACCGCCCGCAGCCGCATCCAGGTCAAAGATCAAGACAGGCATCGCTTCCTCCAGGAAGAATACCACCATCGCCCAGACGAAACTGCATTATACGACATCGTTCTCAATACCGGTGCCTTTGACCTTGACACCGCTGTCGAATTTATCGTGCTTGCACTCCAACGCAAAGCCGAACGGCTCTCGCTGCCTGCCGATCAATTGGGGCCAGGAGCCGGTCTGACGCGCTATCCCGGTCGTCCCAACGACATTCGCCCTCCACAATGACAACCTCCCTGTGTCAACAGAACGGCTGTGGCTCATCATCGACGATGAGCCACTTTCTAAAGGGCTAAAGCGCAAAGCATGAAGAGTTGCAAAAGGAGCCTATCGTGAAAGTCCTGCTCATACTGGCTGCAATGCCGGAGGTTAAAGCAAATATCACCGTCCGTTACCCTGTGATGGCTCCCCCCCTCACATTGGCCTTGCTTGGAGCAATCTGCCGACGAGCAGGACACGCTGTAGAGCTTATCGATACGAGATTTTATATGGAACGCAGAGAAGGTGCCTGGTCTCTGAACGAAACCCTTCTACAGAAAGCAATTGCAAACTCGAACGCTGACGTCGCCGGTATCAGCTTTCTCTCATCTTCCGCGCTAGAGGGATTTCGCGTAGCCGCCCTATGTAAACAGCTTGGAAAAACTGTGGTCGGGGGAGGCTTACATGCATCTGTAGCAATAGACGAATTTTTAGCTAGTAACGCTTTTCATTATATTATTCAGGGCGAAGCAGAAGAAATATTTCCTGATTTGCTGCACTCCCTTGAGAGGGGACATCACCCCAAATTTCCAGTAACCCCACTTGTCCTTCAAGCCAAGTTGGTGCGCAACTTACACGCTGTCCCATCTGTCACAGATTTTTCTCCTTATCAACCCATATTTGAACAATACCCCTCATACCGCACCATCTACGTAGAAACATCACGCGGTTGTTTCAAAAAGTGCCGCTTTTGCGAAGTCGCTCAGACCGGCACTGCCTGGAAGCCTTTCAGAAAAATGCCTTTAGAGACTGTCTTTTCCTCTATAGAGGCGGCTGTGACCCACCATCAAGTAAATTATGTTCTCGTAGCCGATTCAGTTGCTACTTTCTTTAAAACTCACTTTCTGCTCTTCATCCAAAAGATGTCCGAAAACTTTCCCAATGTAACAATTCAATTTAACTCAACTGTGGATTGCTGGGATGAAGAGATCGCCAAAGCATGCGCAAGCGCGCGTTGCAGCGTCTGGTTCGGCTTCGAGAGCGGCTCACAAAGAGTATTAGACGACATCATTAGCAAGGGAACAACGGTAGCTCAAGCATACAGAGCAGCAGAATTGTGTGGACATTATCATATCCCATGTGCCTTCAATATACTGCTTGGCCTCCCTGGTGAAACGGAGGAGGACTATCAACAAACCCTCGATGTGTTCAAAAATTTTCCCTGGATATATCCTAATCCCAACATCTTCAATCCACTCCCTGGCACAAGCTTATACGACCGTGTCCTTGAACAAGGCTTGCTTCACCCGACACAAGACTACAGCATTTGGGACGCTGAGCGCATCATCCGTAGCGGGCGGGGTCCGCTAGAGCAGGTAGATTACGATCTGGTTCTCAAATACTACCATATCTATAACCAGATGCAAAACGAACCGACTCGCAGCTTGATACATGCCAACTAGCAAAACATACTTCTCTTTGTGAAGACGACAGGGCAACAGCTTTAGCGCGCGGAGCGCTGACGCACAATGGCGATGAGGTCGCTGAGGACGCCATAGGCCGTCTGGCGCACCAGCGATTCGTGTTCAATGAGAGTAATAGTACCCATCGCCTCGGTTTCCAGCACAATAATACTGGGTATACCGGCCACTTCTTTGCTCACATAGAGGACATCATTAGACTCAATCCGTTCCGGTCCCACCTGCGCCCTCACCACCCCCTGCTTACGCGAAGCACGACTGACCAGGCGAATCGACGCGCCCGCCAGCGCCGCTGCAAAAATGTCTGCCGGGGGTAGATTGCGTATGCCCTCGCGCTGCACCATTGCTGGCGTAATACGTCCTTCTAGCAGATTATTCACCAGAATCGTTGTTTTCAGTGCTGCATCCCAGCCATCCAGATCGTACCAGGGGTCGGTCTCCGCGATACCAAGTTGCTGCGCCTTCCGTATAGCATCATCCAGCGAGTACCCCTGCTCCATCATACTCAACACGAGCGTGCTGGTCGTGTTCAACAAAGCACGAAACGAGATAATCTGCACCGCCTGTAAGGTAAATTGCGCCAGGTTGATCAATGGCAAACCATCCATGACGGTAGACTCGAAACGGAACTGTACACCGTGCCGACGCGCCAGCGCCTCCAGTTCCGCCTGTCCATACGCCACCGGCCCCTTATTGGCGGTGATCACATGCAAACCACTTTGTAGCGCCAGGCGAATAAGAGATAACGCAGGCTGTCCGTCTTGAGGATTCAGGCTGGTAAGCTCAATTAACACCGTTGCCTGCGCCGCTCTCCCTTTCTGAATAAAAGTTGCAGCATCCTGCACCTGCTGAGACTGCGAACGAAAGAGCAGCAAGGGATCAGCAGCTTCAGCCAGCGTCGTTGCCGCAATACCGGTAGCATGCACAAAAAAACCCTGATGCTGCGTGCCAATACCACTAATCAGTGGCCTTATCCCTAATTCTCGCCCTAGCCACTCGCTACGGGCCGCCAGCAGCGGCAGGAAAGCCTGCGCTACATTACCATATCCCAGCAGCAAAATCCGCAACGGTGGTAAAAGCGCGGCCAGGGAAACTTCGCCCATGAAATCCCTCCAGTAGTTGATAGAGTAGAACACGGGGAATGCCAACGAAACCGCTGCCGCCAGAATGTACCCGCGTGAGCAGGAAAATCATCACAACGAGCAGGATGGCCACGATCACCGCCATGATGAGCAACCACTTCAGTTCTATCTTCGAGCCTGAAACATCAGATGTATCAGCAACCATCGGTGGCCCTTGACGCTGCTGCACCATACTACTCATCGCCCTTCCCTGCCCCTGTGCTGAGAACGCTGACGCCGACGATATCCCTCCCTGCCCCGGCATTATCGACGATGGAGAATTGGCCCCCTGCTGACTAACCGGCGGTATGTTCGTTTGAGCTGCTCCCGTTCTCAACGATGACGGCCCTCCAGAAGGCTTTGGCCCAATAATCAGCGTTTGCTCAGCAGCAATATCCCCTCTGGCCTGCCCATTTGTCACCTTGCTCTCGCCCGCCACAGAAACATCGGTTCCCCGGCTATACTGGCGATTCTGCGGAGAAGAGGGCGTGAGTGCCGTACCACAATGCGGACAAAAAGTCGCGTGCGCAATAATTGGCGCGTTACATCGTGGGCAAAACATCGCAAACGCGCCCGGCTTAGCCGCGACATCACCCCCGCTACTGCTCTCAGCCGCCTGCTCTTTAGCCGTCTGTAGCGACTCATAGAGCATCGGCAGGTCTGGCTGCGTACTGTGTGTGTCTGGCACACGCCCCGCACTCGCCACAACAGGCAGTGCTGCACGTACAGCGCGCAAGTCGGCAGCAAACTCTGCCACCGACTGATAGCGATTCTTCGGCTTCATCGCCATCGCCTTCTGGATAATCACATTGAGCCGCTCCAACAACTCCGGCGACAGCGTCCCCAACTGCGCCAGGTGGCGCGAGTGACGCGGAACCGGTTTGCCAGGCTTGGTAACACCCAGACGAAAGGCTCGCACAGGATTTGCGCTATCCTCCGGTGGATTGTTCGCCAGCAACTGCTGTAACGAAGGCAGGTCAGGCTGACCCACCTGCACCGACTGGCGCGTAGAAACACTGGGCGGTTCGTGCGCTGTCAAGGCAAAATAAAGCGTTCCTCCCAACGCATAAACGTCGGAGCGGGCATCCGTGCCACTCCCGCCGGGATACTGTTCCAGTGGCGCATAGCCTGGGGTGCCTTGATGGCGAATAAAAAATAGTGTGCGTGCCCCGTCAGCCGCCTCCTTCGCATTGCCCAGATCGACCAGCACCGCCGTCCCATCGGAAGTAATACGAATATTATCCGGCTTAATATCACGATGAATCACCGGCGGATGCTGACTATGCAGAAAACTTACCGCGTCACAAATAGCCAGCAACCAGTCCATAATCCGCGCAATCGGTATCGCCTCATTATGCTGACGGGCCAGGCGAATGAGATCAGTTAAGTCGTTTCCTTCAATATAGTTCAGTACGACATAATAGCGACCGCGTTCATTAAAAGCGTCATAAAAGGCCGGAAGGTTAGGATGATGTAACTGACTCAGCACATTCGACTCGTGTCTGAGCTGTTCCTGACCACTCGTACCCGTTACTAAATATTCTTTCACGGCATACTGCTGGCTGCTCGCCAGGTCTATCGCTAGATAGACATGTCCAAAACCTCCACTGCCCAGCACTCGCTCAATCCGATAGCGTCCATTTAGTATCGTACCCGGCGGGGTTGTTTCAATCACAGGACGTTCTCCTTAAATTGCTGAACAGAGTTTCTCAGTTATGAGTTTACCAGGGTAGTGGTAATGCCTGTATGCTCAAATCTTTCTATCTATTACTTCAACGAATTTTTCAACACTACATCACAGAGCAAAAGGGTATATCACAGGCAGACTCCTGTCTGCCCAACCTGCAACCGCATTATACACTAGAACATCTGACTATGTACACGCTATTACCCAATCATCCTGACAAAAGCCTAACCCTGGCCCTTTTCCATCTATCGGAATACAAAGCGCTACTCATTGCCTGCTCGTGAGAGCGGGGGAGAGGGCGAAAGGCGCGCTTGCGAGAGAAACGCGCGGTCGTCTTGTTTACACACTCTTAAATACATGAACGTCTCTGCCTCCCTTACACCCTCCACCTTGTACAATTTCTCGGTCAAAAACTTGAGGAAGTGATCATTATCGCGGCAGACCACCTCCGCGAGCATATCAAAGCTGCCGGTACAAAGAATCAGATAGATAACCTCATCAAAGGCGGCTATCTCCTGTGCCGCTTCAAGCAGCCGCGCTCCGCTTACACGAATACCAATCATACTGGCAAGAGTAAAACCCAGCTTAATAGGGTTGGTAATCGCCACGATCTGGATCACTTGCGTATTCACCAGATGCGCCACCCGCTGTCGCACACTTGCTTCCGAGATGCCCAGGTCAGCCGCAATTTTGGTAAATGGCCGCCTCCCATCCAACTGCAACGCTGAAATGATTCGCTGATCTATCTCGTCTATCTGATTCTTATTTGTATGCTGATTTGTATGCTGATCCATAGCATTCCTAATCGTACCACTTGCTCTTATGTACTGTCATCAATGGAAAGCCTGCGACCTATAACGTATGATAGAAGCATATCTTCCACAGAAAGGATCCAAGTTGACATGCCTGCACACCACACCGGCCTGGTTTTCGATACTCGCTTTTTAAGACATGATACCGGCGTTGAGGACACGGTGAAAACCCGCCATGGCTCTTTCCATGTCTCACCAGAGCCTCATCCTTCCTCCTCCTTTATCATACAACGAATACAAGAATTTCTCACTGCTTTACACCTGACTGAGCGAATGGTACTAATTCCTACACGCGCTGCCAGCGAAGACGAGCTAGCTGTGTATCACACGCGCGACTACATCGCCGGTATTCGCGCCTGCGCCGCCGGTGGGCCTCGACAGGGAGCCTGGGGCGATGTCGATGACGAAACCGTCATCAGCGCAGGCTCTTTTGAAGCTGCGCTCTATGCTGCCGGTGGGGCCATGAACGCTGTGAGCGCCGTCCTGGAAGGGCGTGTCCGCAATGCTTATGCGCTGCTCCGCCCACCGTGCCATCATGCCATGAGCAACCGTGCCATGGGTTTCTGTATTTTCAATAACACCGTCATTGCCGCCCACCACGCTCGTAATGCCTACGGCCTTGAACGTATTATGATCGTTGACTGGGATGTCCATCACGGCAACGGTACACAGGATGCCTTCTATAAAGACCCGCACGTCCTATTCCTCTCGCTTCACCAGCAGGACTGGTTTCCACACCTGGGCGGCGAACTGGAACAAGTCGGTAGTGGCGCTGGTGTCGGCTATACTGTCAATATCCCTCTTCCTCCTGGTACCGGCGACCGGGGATATCGTGCCGCCTTCGAGCAACTCGTCCTCCCCATAGGTCGCCAGTTCCGTCCTCAACTGATTCTAATCACTGCCGGCCAGGACGCAAGCTGGCTTGATCCCCTGGCCATGATGATGATGACCATGGATGGCTACCGCACCATCTCTTCATTAATGGTCGAACTGGCTAACGAGGTCTGCGACGGTCGCCTGGTCATGCTACACGCCGGTGGCTACAGCGCCGCCTATGTCCCCTACTGCACTGTCGCCGCCATCGAGCCGCTGCTCGGTATTGATACCGGCCTGATCGACCTGTACCAGACCTCCGACGAACGCAAACGCTGCCAAACCATCCTGACCCGCGAGACGCTGGACGCCCTGAGCGCGGCTCGTACCTGGCATCGGCAGTGGTGGCAGCTTTAACGCCGCATCATAATGCAGCTTCGTCCGATCAACGGTCGGGCATTGAATGCCAGGAAGTAGTGGTATAATAGGCGCATAAAAAAGTTACTCTCGTTCTTCCCTGAAGAGGGAACGGGAGTACGTCACCAGGTAGATGGGCGGATTACCACCCGACGTAACCGGCCAATCAACCGCTACCTGTTTTAATAAAAAGCGCGGTGTTTCGCAGCACCCGCGCTTTTTGAAGCCATAACAGCAACATATTCCGCAAACTAAGGCAAAAGAATGAATAACGAACTACGGATTATCCCGATTACCGGCATCGGCGAAATCATACCGGGTGCTGACCTGGGCCGCCTCATCTATGACGCGCTCCACCAGCAACAGCTCTCGCTATACAATGGCGATATACTCGTCGTCACTCAGAAGATCGTCTCAAAAGCAGAGAATCGCCTGGTCAACCTGGATGAGATTGAGCCTTCACCGTTTGCCAGAACCGTAGCACAGCAGGGCAGGAAGGATGCCCAGCATGTTGAGGTGGTCTTACGCGAAAGCAAGCGTGTTGTACGCATGGATCATGGCGTTTTCATCAGCGAGACACAGCATGGCTTTATCTGCGCCAATGCGGGCGTTGACGAGTCGAACATCGGCGGGCAGCGACGTGTCGCCTTGCTACCTGTTGATCCCGACCGCTCCGCACAAACTATCCGTACCCGCTTACAGCAACTCGTCAGCTCCCAATATGACAAATATATTGATCTTGCTGTTATCATTACCGATACCTGGGGCCGTCCCTGGCGCAATGGACAGGTCAATATGGCAATCGGTATCGCAGGCATGGCCGCCATCGCCGATTATCGCGGTCAATACGATAGTTATGGCTATCTCATGCAGGCCAGCGCCGTTGCCGTCGCCGACGAACTGGCCGCCGCCGCCGAACTGGTCATGGGCAAGATTGACCGCGTGCCAGTAGCCCTGATTCGCGGCTATCAGTACCAACCTGCCCAGGGAGATATTCACACGCTTCTTCGAGATAGTGCGACAGATATGTTTCGCTAGATATTATGACAACAGACAACAGAGAGCAGGAAAAAGCAACCGTGATCATATCTTCAGCACCGAGAGAACAGGTACTGCCCCAACGCGCCAACGACCTGATGGCATTATTACGTGGTCGCCGCAGTGTGCGTAAATACCAGGATCGCCCGGTTACGCACGCACAGATCGAGCAAATCCTGGAGGCGGCACGCTGGGCACCTTCGCCACACGGACGCCAACCCTGGCGTTTTATCGTCATCCAGGCACAAACAACAAAAGCACGCCTGGCGGAATATATGGGCAATGACTGGCGACGCAATCTCGCTATGGATGGCCAGGATAGCAGTGTCATCAACATTCGCCTGGCAAAGTCACGGCAGCGCATTATGCAGGCACCGGTTATCATCCTTCCCTGTCTCTATATGGAAGACATGGATCGCTATCCCGACGCACAGCGCCAGGCCGACGAGAAGATCATGGCTATTCAGAGCATCGGCGCTGCCATCCAGAATATGCTGCTCATGGCTTATGACCTGGGCCTGGATAGCGGCTGGATGTGCGCTCCGCTCTTCTGCCCGGAAATCGTTTGTGATGCCCTTGGTCTTGACCCACGTCTCATCCCCCAGGCGCTGATCACTGTGGGTTACGCTGCCGCCGACCCACAGCGCCGTCCCCGTTTACCGTTGGATACACTAGTAACCTATATAGATGAGAGGTAGTTTATGATTGTTGTCCTTGCAGGTGGGGTAGGTGCCGCACGCTTTTTACAGGGCGTGGTACAGGTTATCCCACAAGAAGACATTACCGTCATCGTCAATACGGGCGATGATCGTGATTTCTATGGCCTTCACGTCTCACCCGATATCGATATCATTATGTACACGCTTGCTGGTATCGTCGATGAAACGCATGGCTGGGGCATTCGCAATGACACCTATAATACTATGCAACAGCTTACCCGCTATGGCCACGAAGACTGGTTTATGCTGGGCGACCGCGACCTTGCCACCCACATTCATCGCACCAATCTCTTACGCATAGGCAAAACACCGAGCGAGGTCGCCGAAGACCTGCGCCAGCGCTTCGGCCTGCAATTACGTCTCCTGCCTATGAGCGATCAGCCGATAGCAACGCACATTCAAACACCAGCAGGCTTGCTTCACTTCCAGGAATATATGGTCAAGCGCCGTTGTTCCGATGAAGTGCAGGATGTGATCTTTGTGGGAGCGAAAGAGGCTCGTCCAGCTCCTGGCGTCCTCGACGCTATCAAGCAGGCCGAGGCCATCCTCATCGCACCCAGCAACCCTATCGTCAGTATTGGCAGTATTCTGGCCGTACCCGGCATTCATGACACTCTACACGAGGCCAGCGGCATGGTAGTGGCAGTAAGCCCCATCGTTGGGGGGGCACCCATCAAAGGGCCAGCCGATAAATTGATGCGCGGCCTGGGCATGAATGTCTCCGCCGTCGGTGTGGCGCGCTGCTATCGTGACTTTCTTGATGTCATGGTCATCGATACCCAGGATGCTCCCCTGGCCGACGATATCGAAGACCTGGGCATTCCAACGGTCGTCACCAACACCATCATGCGCGATAGCGAGGCCAAAGTCGCCCTGGCACGCGCCGTGCTGAGAGCCGCCGGCATCACGCCGCAATCATAGTGGATGTCCACGCTGCACGCTATAGATACCTGGCAAGCAGCATAGAAATATGGCTATATGAAATACAGCGCATTGGTTCCTGTCAAATCTTTGTGTGAAGCTAAGAGCCGCCTCGCGCCTCACCTTTCTCGCGTCGAGCGAAGACAATTGGTAATACAGATGCTGCACCACGTCTTGCACACATTGCAAGCCTGTGGGCAGTTTGAGCGCATTAGCGTAGTCAGTCCAGATACGACCGTGCTGGCAATGGCACAAGCCTGGGGTATGCACGCAATTATTGAAGAGCAACCAGGCCATAACCCCGCCCTTCACGCCGCCGCGCAGCATGAACGCACGAGAGGCATCGATGCATTATTGACCATCTCTGCCGATCTGCCGCTTCTACGCCCGGAAGAGATCGCCAGCATGCTCCAGGCTTCACGCTGCCATGATGTCGTCTTAGCTGCCTCACGTGAGGGGACAGGAACCAATGCCGTTCTTATGCGCCCCCCTTTGATTGTTCCTTATGTCTTTGGCATCGGCAGCTTACAACGCTATCAGCAAGAGGCTCGTCAGCGCCACCTGACCAGCACCGTTATTCACAGCACGGGACTGAGCTACGACATCGATACCATCGAGGATGTTACCGGTTGGAAACAGCCGGGATGCACACCGATAACGCTATTTTCATAACTCACGGTTTTTTCGAGGTGTCATTGCCGTTGAACCGGCATTCGGCACTGCCGAATAGATGATAGAGAGCGCCTGTGGATTCGTCCTCACCCCTATCGTGCAATAGGTAAATCCCTGTGGCAATTGGGACACCTTAACCTGCATCTCCCGATTGATCTGTTTTTCAAAATTTGTCGTCAATCCGGTCACAGCGATACCATTCAAATCCGCGTGTAAAATGTGTACCTGCAACTGACAATCCTTCACATAAGGTTGCAGCAAAACAGTAAAACGCCGTGTGACAGAGACGCCCAATACCGTGAAACGATCTTCGCCTGTTATGGCCAGAGGGCCATTCTGCGTCATCGAGGCTTGTACATTCTGCACCGTGCCCGGCATACCCGCTGCACTAAGATTCTGTTGTGCCAATTCAGCGATATAGTCTGGACTGACCTGCACGACTATCGCACCACTAGACACAGTTGTCACGGAGTCAGGCAAGGCATCGTGAGAGATAAGAAAAGCATAGAACAACAAACCCGTTATTCCTAAGAGCAGACCTATCAGAAATGTCGCCAATGGAAATATTTTGTTTCCGGTCAATCTACACCCCCTGATTACAAACCATATTTGTGCATAATGCACAAATATGGGCCATCAACTTTCGGATAAAGTGTCCATAGCATCGCAAGATAGCGCCGTCATATGATTAAGTAGAGTTACAGGAAAGCAGCGACGCGCTACTTTCCTCTATCTATATTATGCAGATTCGCCAATACTAGCAAGGCAATGCTTGCCATACTTCCAGCAAAGGTGCAGGGTTTAGCAAGAGGAGAGGAGAATACATGACCCCTGAAGATGTCCTACAAATGGTCAAAGACAGCGGTGTAAAGATCGTAGACCTGAAATTCACCGACCTGCCTGGCTCCTGGCAACATTTTAGTGTCCCCGTCCACGAATTAAAAGCATCCACCTTTGTTGAAGGCGTGCCTTTCGACGGTTCCAGCATTCGCGGTTTCCAGACTATTGATGAAAGCGATATGCTGGTCATCCCCGACCCCAATAGCGCCATCATCGATCCTTTCACGTCGGTACCCACGCTGAGCCTGGTCTGTAATATAGCGCATCCCGGCCCCGCCGGTAAGAAGCAACCATACACTCGCGATCCGCGCTACATTGCACAAAAAGCCGAGGAGTATTTGCGCTCCACTGGCATTGCCGACACCAGCTACTTCGGCCCCGAAGCCGAGTTCTTCGTGTTCGACAGTGTGCGCTACAGTTCAACTCAGAATGTGCAGTACGCTGAGGTCGATTCGGACGAGGCTCACTGGAATAGCGCCCGCGTCAGCGATAACAAGCCCAACCTGGGCCACCTGATGCGCACGAAGGAAGGCTACTTTCCGGTCGCACCCAACGATACCATGCAGGACCTGCGCACCGAAATGGTGCTGACCCTTGAGTCCCTCGGCGTACCTATCGAGGCTCATCACCATGAGGTTGGCGCTCCTGGGCAGGCCGAAATCGATATTCGTTTCGACACCCTGGTGACATGCGCCGATAAGATCATGCTGTACAAATACGTGGTGAAGAATGTCGCGCGCAAGTATGGCAAGACCGCCACATTCATGCCCAAGCCCGTCTTCGGCGATAACGGCTCCGGCATGCATACCCACCAGAGCCTGTGGAAACACGAAAGCCCGCTGTTCTATGACGCCAATGGCTATGCAGGCATCTCTCAGTTGGCTCGCTACTACATCGGCGGTATCTTGATCCACGCTCCCGCACTGCTGGCTATCGCTGCACCAACTACTAACAGCTATAAGCGTCTCGTTCCCGGCTATGAAGCCCCTGTCAATCTGGTCTTCTCGCAAGGCAACCGTAGCGCCGCCGTTCGTATCCCTAAGACCAACGCGCCGGCCGCCAAACGCATCGAGTTCCGCTCACCAGATCCAAGCGCAAATCCCTACCTGCTCTTCGCTGCTTTGTTGCTGGCCGGCCTCGACGGCATCCGTCGCCAGATTGAGCCGAGTGACCATGGCTTTGGCCCGGTGGACAAGAACCTCTATGAACTGTCGCCAGAGGAACTGCGCGAGATCCGCTCCGTCCCCGGCTCCCTCGAAGAGTCCTTACAGGCCCTTGAGAACGATCATGCTTTCTTGCTTGAAGGTGGCGTCTTCACCACCGATGTCCTGGAAAGCTATGTCAACCTCAAGCGTAGCCAGTCAGACGAAGTGCGCTTGCGCCCCGCCCCTATCGAGTTCGCCTTCTACTACGACGTGTAATACACCTCTTACCAGCTGAAACGAAGGATGGGCAACCGAACAGAGCCAGTTGCCCATCCTTCGTTTTACATCCCCCTACTTTTTAGGCACCTCCTGCTCAGCAGTCTCCCGCTTCTGCCCATCTTGTGTTTGTGACTGTAATTTTTGCGTTTGCTGCAACTTTCTAGTCTGCAACAAATTCACTGTTTGTAACAAATTTTGCGTTTTCCCCTTTTGTTGTTGCTCCATATACGCATCCGCCACACTGCCGTCCAGCGGCTGTGTCGCCTCAGCCTTCGCCCTGGCCTGCGCATTGCGCGTCGTGCGCCTGATCACACGGCCCATCTTCTGTGTATCCTTGAGCAATGTGGATCGATAAGCCTTCATAATATCTGCCGCCGAAAGCCAACCCAGCACAATTCGCCCGCCTGTCTCCGCCTCCAGACTGACCACCGGTGCCCAGCTCACACGCCTGCGAGCCAAGCGCTCCAAAGCATCATCCAACGTATCCGAAGGATGAAAGACGACGACATCCTTGCGCATAATCTCGCGCACCAGACGCTTTTCACGCTCCTCCACCGGCACACGCTGAATATCCGCCTGCGTCAACACCCCAAGCAACCTTCCCCTCGCATCCACCACCGGGGCCCCCGTCTCTGGACGATCACTGAGCAACTGTGCAGCAGAAGCTATCGTCTGTTCCGGCGCAAAACGTACCGTCAGTTTTGCCATCGCCTGTTGCACCGTTAACGTGCCGAGCAGAGGAAAGGTCAGTTGTAGACGATGCGCAGGTGAGTCTGCTCGTGACGGTACCTGCGCCCGATAGATCGTCGTATTACCCACAATAATCGTCGAAATGCCCACCGCTACCATCGCCGGGGCCAGTATCGAGAGATTGCCCGTCATCTCCGCCACCATAATCATTACCGCCAACGGCGCATGAGCCACACCCCCGAACAACGCCATCATTGCTACAATCACAAAAGGCGAAGGCGAATCCGGCACACCCGGCAAATGATGGAACGAGATACGCCAGATCAAGGCTCCCACCATACTCCCAATCACCATCCCAGGCCCAAATGTTCCTGCTGCCCCTCCTGAGCCAACCGTCAAACCCGTCACCAGAATTCGTGTAAATGGCAAAATAATTACGATCCAGAGCGGTATCTGCAACAAACCTTGTGGCGACATCACTACCTGCACCCAACCATAACCCATACCCAACGCCTGCGGCACCGCCAACCCGATCAATCCTACACATAGACCTCCAATTGCAGGCTTGATAATTCTCGGTACAGGCAACCGATGAAAAAAATGCTCTATACCGAAAAATCCGCGTGCATACAACCAGCCCAACCCACCGCAGATCAGACCAATCACAACATAGTAAGAAAGCTGTAATGGAGATGTGAACGCCAGATTACCTGTAGTAGCAAAGATAGGGTTCCAACCCTCACGCAATCCGAACACACTGTAGGCTATAATAGACGCGATCAGACCCGGAACGATAGCCTCTGTTTCCAGATCATGCAGATAGAGCAATTCACCAGCCAGAATAGCTCCACCAAGCGGTGCGCGGAATATTGCCCCAATACCAGAGCCGACACCAACCGCGATCAGAATGCGCCGATCTTGCGCATCAAGGTGTAGTACGTTAGCCAACAATGAGCCAAACCCTGCACTGATCTGAGCCGCCGGCCCCTCACGGCCACCGGAGCCACCCGCCCCCAGCGTAATAGCCGAAGCAATCACTTTAATCACCGGAATATATGGTTTGATCGAGCCACCTGTATGAAATGCGTGAATCGCCGTATCAGCCCCATCTCCTTCTGCCTCCGGTGCCAGCGTATAAACAATAAGTCCAGATAACAGGCCTCCAAGCGCAACAACCAGCGGCAATAACCAGGGGCGCACCGCCGACCAGAGCGGCATGACAACCGTCTTCCCCTCACCCGCCGGATCAGGAGGAAGATAGCCTACAAGAAAACCTAAGAAGAAGTTCGTTGCCAGGCGAATAGCTTCAAAGTAGATGATGGCACCCACTCCTGCCACAATTCCTACCGCCGAGCTGATTAGAAACCACTTCAGCAGAAATTTGGGATTCTCCAGACTTTGCCGGATCCGCTCTATCGTAAAGAGGCGGCGAAGTGGCGTAATAAAGGCAATCTCTCTCATAATTGTTGCTATCTCCTATGTAGCTGTAGAGTCCCCGCCACAGGTTTGTGAATGGGCAGTCACCCATCTACGCTACAAAAAACTTTGAGCCGCTCCAAGAAGCTAACCCTATTTTAACGGCGCGATACCATGCAGAATCGCCTCCACCACCAGACCGGCATG
>DAOTVZ010000062.1:0-15756 GCA_034436045.1 Ktedonobacteraceae bacterium
TGCCGTATTCGCCCGCGTATTCGCCTCGTTGTAAAATGGCAACCAGCGTTTCGCGTTCGTCCGCCTCGGTCATAGTGAGTTCGAGGCTGCCTTCCAGAATCAGGTACAGGTCGCGTCCATAGCTGCCCTCGCGGAAGATCGTCTCACCCGCCTGGGCCTCTATTAGGCGTGAAGCTGCGAACAGGTGTAGCAGGTAGTTATCCGAGATGGCCTGCTGGTCGCTCAGGACAGGATGTTCGCGCAGGTGCCCCAGCAAGGAAGGTACACTCCAGCCAGGGGGCAGAAGTTGCTCGATGCGCCGCATATCGGGCCGGTCATCCCAGGAGACGCCGAGGCGCTGCTTGAGCGAGAGCATCAACAGGTCACGATGATTATCGACCGGACAGACCGGCACGCAGGAACCGCACATGATGCATTCGTAGGTGAAACGTGCCACGTGTGGGGCGACCTGTTTCGTAATGGTGGCGCTATTGAGATCGGCAATACTGACCATTGACGACATAGGGATAGGGCAGGCACTCATGCAGCGATCACAGCCAATGCACATATCGATCTCGAAACGCACCCGTTCTGGACTGAGTGCCTTCGTTTCAGTACGATGTGCGAGGCCAACGGTTACATTGCGTTGTGCGGGTGCTGTTAGCGTTGTTGGAAGTGGACCTGAATGGACGCTGGGTTGTGGCCCAGAGAGAGGCGAGAGCGGCTGTGATATTGCCTGCTTATGAGAGAAATACACGAGCAGATTGCCGATGACAATGCGGTCGCCGTGTGTCAAATGGTAAGCATTGCTGATTTTCACGCGATTGACGAAAACGCCGTTACTACTGTTAAGATCACGAATATAGAACCCGTCCGGCGCGCTGAAGATTTCCGCATGGCGGCGTGAGCAGGCCACGTCATCAACAGGCAAATCGTTCGTTTTGTCGCGCCCGATAGTGATGCGTTTCCCGTTTTGTAGCAGGAAGATCGTCGGCTGTGCGTTTTGTGCTATCAGTACCAGGGTTGGCTCGCTTCCAAGTATGTTGAGAATATCGGCTGGAATCGCGCGCATCGTGTTGGATTGTAGAAGCGAATCGCGCACATGCAGGAAGACGGTGCTGGATGGCGAAAGCTCTTCTAGTGTTGCTGATGGGGAGCTAACCGAACGGAGCTGGAAGCGGAAGAGCAGGTCGCCGAAGCGCACGCGATCATCGTGGCGCAGTGTGTAGCTCTCGGTGCTATTCAACTTATGTCCATTAACATAGGTACCATAAGAGCTACCGACATCGCGCAACAGGTAATGTCCCTGCTGGTAGCGGATTTCGGCGTGCCGACGCGACACGGTTGGATGCTCAAGTTGCAGTGTCATTCCTTCCTGCCGACCGATAGTGAGCGGTTGCGTCATCAGTGTGCTAAGCGGTACCTCGTTGAGTGAGATGGAAAGTTGTGGATGCGGTATCGGCACAAGAAATGCCTGATATGTCGTGCTATCTGGCATTGTGCGCAGTGAAGGAATGTGGCCGCTAGAGCGTTGCATGCCTTGTGGAATGGCAACTGCTGCTGGTACGTGTTGCTCATCAAGCCACCGATCAAGCTGAAAGTCGTCCCGAAAGATACGAGCGGCGACGGGCATAAGATTTACACGATGATCGATGGCGCGTTTAAGTGCCATTGCCTCTCGCCTGTCGCCGAGCAATAGCGCACCGACCGCAATGCCGTTATGCAGGAGTAACTTGCGATAGTTACGTGGCTGCGGCTCCGCAATAAAGGCTTGCAAGCGGGCATCTTCAAAGACGGGGGTGCTGATGCCCAGTGAGACGAAATCCAGGCCGTAGAGAAAGGTCGCATTATAGAATATTCCGCGCTCAGGCAGCGTTTCAGCGTGCAGCATGCTATAGGCAGCGGTGCGTGCCTGCTGAATGGCGGGATACCATTGTCCCAGCACGCGCGTCTTGCCGCTAAAGGGGTCAGATGTTTCGATGACATCTCCGGCAGCAAAGATATCAGGAGCGCTGGTGCGCATGTGAGCGTCAACCTGTACGCCGCGCCCACAGGCGATACCACTGGCCTTGATGAAGTCAATTACGGGGTCGATGCCAATGGCGATCAGGACGACTTCGCAGGGGATGTGGTTGCCGCGCGTGGTCACTACTTCTTTCACCTGACCGTTTTGCCCGATGATCTCAGCAATCTCTTCTTCCAGGCGGACATCGATGCCATCACGCATCTCCTCTTGCAGCACCATATCAGAGGCTGTGGTATCCAGCACTTCTGACCAGAGGGTGCGATTGCGCAGCAGGTGCGTGACCTCATAACCGCTATGGCGCAGTGTCTCGGCGCTCTCCAGCGCCAGCGTTCCGCTTCCGACGACAACGATGCGCTCTGCGTGTTCCAGTCGCCGTAATATCTGTTGATAGTCTGCAATAGTACGGAGTGTGGAAACACCCGCCAGGTCAAGGCCGGGGCAAGCAAGGGTTCTGGCGCGCGCGCCATTTGCCAGCAGCAATTTATGATAGCCCAACTGTTGTCCATTATGCAGGCGTATCATGTGACGGTCTGGCTGAATATCTATCACACGGCCCGGCACAAAGCGCACGCGCTGTTCCTGATAAAAGGTAGTCGGACGTGCCCATAGTTTTTCTTCCGGTAGCCGACCCCCCAGGTAATCTTTTAATGCAGGCCGGTAATAAGCTGGAAAAGGATCATCTGCTACGATAGTAATAGAACAGGCAGAGTCCTCTTGCCGCAGTGTCTCTGCGGCAGTAATGCCTGCAATGCCATTGCCGATAATAAGATAGGATCGCTGTTTGCTCACTCTCTTCCTCGCCGATAAAGTTCAGGTAGCAGGTGTTTATCTACTCTTCCATATTTCATAATAGCGTTTTTCATCCGGCATAAGGAAAATTTGTAGATACTTTTAGTACTCTTGTACTCTCTCTACGGCCTGCTTTATGTATGCTAGTGTAGCAACGTGAAATTTATATGAAGCATAGGCCAGATATCCTATGGGGGGGAACCCGATGGTAAAGATAGAAACAACTTGCATTACCTACAAGTCCTATCTGAAACGACTGAAATTGACGAGATTGGTCGGGCTGTGTACACTTTGCATGGAAATAAATCAAATGTGACATGGCTCTCAACAAATATTAAAAAGAGATTAAAATTGAGAGCGCATAGAGCCGGGGGGATTCAGTATGCAGATAGTACAAACCGACCTGCCAGGAATGGTGTTGGGGGAATACCGCGTTGAACGTTTGCTAGGAAGCGGTAAGTTGACCGCTGTGTATATAGGGACGCATGTAGCGCAGGGACAGCAGGTAATGATTACCGTCTTTCTTTTGCCTGCCGAGTTCTCGCCCCAGGCACGCGAACGCTTCAAAGCGCGTTTTCTTAACGAGGGGGCAATCTTAGCAAGCCTGCATCATCCGCATATTCTTCCTATTTACGCGACCGGGGAGCAGCATGGCTATCCGTATCTGGTAACGCCCTTTGTGAAAGAAAATTCCCTTGCCAGCATTATGAATACCTATCCACGTTTTCAGGCTGAGCGGGTGCTTGTTTTAATAAAGCAGATTGCGGATGCCCTGGATTATGCGCACGGTCGGGGTGTGTTTCATGGCGCGTTAATCCCTTCATCGATTCTACTAAGTGAGAAACAGGGCGTGCATATCGCCGGTTTTGGCTTTACCCATCTGCTAACAATGCAAGGGATTGAGCAAAATCAGCAGCCTTATGCTCATCTACTGAACGTGGTAGGCGCACTGTTATGCCCTCCGGTCTATATGGCTCCTGAATGGTTGCGAGGAGCGGCTATCGATGCTCGCACCGATGTGTATGCTTTGGGCGTCATGCTCTTCCAGCTTTTAACCGGTACCTTGCCGTTTCCAGAGGTGCAGTCGATAGAAAGTGCGTTACGCAATATCGGTCAGCCGGTGCCTTCGGCCTATGCCATCTGCCCCGATATTCCTGCCGGACTGGATTTGATTATCCAACAGGCGCTGGAAGCTGATCCCGCACGGCGCTTTCAATCAGCAGGCAGTCTGGCCCAGGCTTTTGAACGGGCTATGCTCTTGCTCCAGAAGGCCACTGCTGTTGCTTCGGCCACAGACAAACAAAGGGCTACGGATACACAGGTAACGTTGCCACCGACGGTCAACTGGTTTGATGAAGAGACGCTATCGGTAGCGGGTGATTTCAATACTACGCGCACGCTCACAGGCCGTCAGCGCGTGGTAACAGGTGGCTTAAAGAAGAAGGATGGTGATTGGCAACTCAGACCGCCGGTTGCGACCGGCAAGATGCCGACGGTTCAGTCCGGGCCGGAACAAGGTTTGGCGGAGCAAGCGACCGGTGAACTGCCGCCAATCAGTGATGATGCTACGGCTTCTGTAGACCCCTTTGTCTGGTGGTCAACCGTCTCGCTCAGCCAGGGTGAGGGGCAGGTGCCGGGGACATTCCAGGCTCGTACCACCATGCTCAGGGCCACCTCGGCTTTACGTAAGCCGCGCAAACCTACGCAGGCCGAGCGCAGACGCACACTGGCGATTCTGGCCGGAAGCGGTGTTGCGGCGGTGGGCATTCTCGGCCTCGGCGGTCTGGGTCTGGCCCATTTCATCGAGTCCCACATGCATCAGCCGACGGCTACCACACTCTCCCCTTCTACTACGGCGACCACCACGAAGCCGACGGCCCAGCCCTCGCCCACTACACAGCCTTCGCCAACAAAAGGGCCATCGGCTAAACCAACCAAGCAACCGTCGCCAACGGCGCAACCTGCTACTCAACCGACGCAGCAGCCCACAGCACAACCAACGGGTCAGCCTACAAACCAGCCGACACCGACACCACAGCCGCCGACACCGACACCAACGCCGTCGCATACCGGCACTGTCATCGGTTATACCAGCATGGGAACGAATAGCTCAAAAAACTTTAATGATCCTAATAATGGAGCCAGTGGCATTCTGATTCATCTGCCCAATGGCAATTTTGTTGCGTATAATCGTGCCTGTACACATGCAGGTGTACTTGTGTATTACAATACCGGAAACCAGAAGCTGGTGTGCCCTGCGCATGGTGCCATCTTTGACCCTGCTAACAATGGTCAGGTATTGCAAGGGCCAACTTCAAGACCCTTGCCGAGCATTCAAATTACGGTCAATAGCGACGGCACAATCACTGTCTGAGACGATATTGTAGAGCTACCAGAGGCGTGGTACAATCAAGCGCAAAATACGTTCCACGAAGGAGCGCGGCGATGGAGATGGTGGAGTCATTGGGTCGGCCTCTGGTTCTTTTCAATCCGGTGGCGAATAGAGGTCATGTACGGCGTTATCGTGATGCGCTGCGTCAGCGTGTCGAAGCCGAGCAGGGAGAGTATATCGAAACGACACGGCAGGGTGAGGCGCGAGAACGCTGCTTGCAAGCTGCCCGTGAGGGGCGTCCGGTCGTGGTCATCGGCGGTGATGGCACGGTGCATGAGGCGGTGAATGGCCTGCTCGCCAGTGATCGGCGTGTCCCACTGGGCATTGTCGGTGCTGGCTCTGGCAACGATTTTGCCTGGAATACGCTCAAGCTTCCCCGTGATCCTCTGGATGCGTTAGAGCATGCGTTGCATGGGCGTCTGCTCTCTGTCGATGCGGGGATCGTCAATGAATGTTATTTTGCCAATGCCTTTAGCGTCGGCCTGGATGCGGACATCGCCGCAGCGGTTGGTAGCTTGAAAAAACTTCCTCTGATGAGCGGTGAGCGACTCTATTATACCGCAGCCTTGCGTCAGTTGTTGTTCGGCTATCAGCGGTGTCCCTGGCTGACCTGTGAGCTAGATGGCATCAATCCGCGACCGGAAAAAGATGAGTCGCGCTATGTCTTGATGGCAGTATCCAACGGGCCAACGTATGGGGCGGGCTTTCGCATCAATCCCAATGCTGAGCCTTCCGATGGCTTGCTCGATATTTGCCTGATCGACTATACTCCACTGCTCCATGCTTTGCAATTGTTACCGCGTGTGCAGCGCGGCGAACATACAAATCTGCCGATAGTTCACTTCTACCGCGCTCGTACTGTGACGATTGAAAGCCGACAGCCTTTGTCGGTGCAAATAGATGGCGAACCTAGCCGGGCGAGTCGTTTTGAGGCGCGCGTTCTCCCCGCCGCGCTGCTGTTGCGCGTGTAAGCTATTTTATGCTAAAGGCAGATGGGCAGAGGTGCGCAAGTGTACATTGCTCGCACAGCGGTTTACGCGCATGGCAGATGGCGCGCCCATGAAAAATCAGCAGGTGTGAAAGGTCTAACCAGTCCTGTTGTGGGATGATGCGCATCAGGTCCTGCTCAACTTTTACCGGATCCTCGTTTGTTGTCCAGCCCAGGCGGCGCGCGAGGCGTCCGACATGGGTATCGACTACAAAGCCCTCAACGATGCCGAAGGCATTGCCCAGTACCACATTGGCCGTTTTGCGCGCCACACCGGGCAAGCTAAGTAGCCCTTCCATCGTGCGTGGCACCTCGCCGCCAAAATTCTGGAGAATGCTCTGGCAGGCGGCGCGAATATTCTTTGCTTTATTGCGATAAAAGCCCGTCGAACGAATATCCTGCTCTAGCTCTTCCTGGCTGACTTTCACGTAGTCTTCCGCCGTGCGATATTTCTGAAACAATTTTTCTGTTACTGCATTAACGCGCTCGTCAGTACACTGCGCGGAAAGCTGGGTAGCAATCAGCAACTCCAGCGGGTTGGAAAAATTAAGTGAGCAGGCGGCATCTGGATAGAGACGCCGCAGTTCGGTGATGATGGCCGAGACCTGTTCCGGTGAACCAGGGGTCGGGCCGGTATAGGTTGGTGATGTCTGAGCCATAAGCTATTGAGTGATCCTCGCTAGTCGAACAGATTTGGTGACGTTTAGATATATTGTATCTGATATTGTTCGCTATGGCCCTGTCCGCTCTGGCGCGCGAGAATTTTGTCGATCAAGTCGTCCTTTTTGACTCTTGAGGGGTAAAGGACATTGAGTTCTCTGGCTATCATTTTCAAGGTCTCCGTGTTTTTCTTCTTCAATTCGGCCTGCGTATAGACCTTATATTGTTTCTGCGGCTCCATCGACGTGTCTGGCCGATCAGTGTGAAGTATAGTTGTATCCTGGGGAGTGGGTTGGGTCAACTGCTGCTGAAGCTCAGCCCAGGTAACATCAGGCATGCGGCGCAGCAGCAATACGATGTTGGCGAGCAGGTCGGCCAGTTCATGCGGCTTCATCTGTTCTAGCTGCTCGATGGTAAGGCGTGGATTCATGATACTCTTCCTCTTTCGCAATAATCTTCAAGCTAGCGACATACCCAGCTTTTTCTGAGTCTGTACATGCCGGATGCGGCTGATAAACTCGCCCGCCAGCGCTTTAAACTGTGCTTGCAGTTCTGCTTCATGGCCTTTGGAGTTGGGCATAACACTGATGGGAATGTGGTTATCGGGCGCGGAGGCGATGCGCACGCTGTCGCTAATGATATGGTTAAAGACCTGACCGGGGTAGTCGGCACGTACCTGTTGGCAGTAGTGAGCGTGTAGTGTGACATTGGTTTTAATGCGTGTCAAAATGATGCCGCCCAGGACGGGACCGAACAGTGGCGGCTGACCCGGTGTGTGTGCCAGGGCAAAGAGTTTGTTGACCGAGCGTTGCAGGAGCGCGATGCCATATGTAGAGAGAAAATCCGGCACCGTCGGCACAATGTAAGCATCGCTGGCCCACAAACTGTTCTTCGTCACTGGATTGAAGTTTGGTGGGCAGTCGCAGATGATGTAGTCATACTCGTCTCGCACCTCGTCAAGCTGATGTTGCAACAGGGTGTAGCCTACGAAATCGGCCAGACGTAGATCGACATCGACAAGTTCAGGACTGGATGGCAACAGATCAAAGCCAAAAACGGTGGTTGTCTTGCCTAGAACGTCGCTGACAATCAGGTCGTGTATCTCAATAGCACGCTCTTGCCGGTCGAAGAGCGTGTAGGTGGTACCGCGCGTGTCTTTCCAGTGACGCCAGTGTTCCTGTGTCATCACGTAGAAGGTCGCGCTGGCCTGGGGGTCGAGATCGACCAGTAATGTGCGCCGCCCATAATGCTTTGCTAAGGCCGCCGATAGTTCGACCGCGCAAGTGGTTTTTCCGACACCGCCCTTAAAGTTGATAATAGTGATGATCTGGCCCATATAGCCTCTTCAGTCTAAAAAACAGTAAATATTCCTCAATGGGGATAACAGTAATATTGGTCAATAAATACCTCTTGTGAAAGATTTGCTCGTTACTTTTTACCTGGCCTTATATTATAACGGTTGAATTCCTTATCAGGAACTCATAAGTGGTAATCAAGACCTGTAATTCGATAAATCGGTTAAAGAATGAACTTATAGGCCAGGAGTAGATAGATATTTTAACTCCTGACCTGTAAGTGTCGTGGATAATTGGTGGAAGAAAGAGTCTATATGTTAATGCCTTTATACTCCCTTGCCATAGCGTTCGCGCTGGCTACGTAGTAGAGTACGGAGGGCATCGGCTCGTCCACGGTTCCAGGCGGCGGAGCGCATCTCACCAAAGATGGGCAGTGAGCTTTGTTCACGAATGTTGGCGGCCCGCTCGCTTTGAAGGATTTCATGAACCAGTTGCCGGTCACTAATGCGCCAGCCACGCAGACGTGCGTGTTCTGCATAGCGCATCACACGCGCGAAACCGGCTTGATAATCCTGTTCATCTGTACTATTCCTGATGGGTGTATCTTGCATTATAACGCCTCGTATCAAAAATGATTCCTGCTGAAAACGAGAAATATAGAAATATACCTGTTCGATTATCGCAGAAAAGCGAGCGTTGCGTCAAGATTGCAGCAGAACAGCGCCCCAAAATGGCCAGAGGTACTATCTTTTATAGATATTAGCAGTTAGAGAGAAACGGTTGTTTCTAAGAGTAAATAGTTCTGGTTATAACGCAACTATTGCCTCAGCAAGCAGGCCATATGTTAGCTTGCCGCCTCTTTCTTTGTCTCACAGTGAAAGGAATAGCCCAGGCCAGGGATAGTGACGATATAGCGGGGATGGGTCGGATCGGCTTCAATTTTCTTGCGCAAATGATAAATATGTGCCCTGACAAGTTGTCTATCGGGAGTTTCGTCGGAGGGCCATACACGTGATATGATCTGTTCCAGGGAGCAGATTTGACCTCTATTAATGAGCAAAAAATGCAATAAATCATTCTCCAGGGCGGTCAGGTGGACTGTTTTATTGGCGATAGTCACGAGATGGCGATGTGTATCTACCTTGATCTCTCCAACAGCGATAACTCCTGAAGAGCGGGATTCAGTTGCATACTGTCTGCGTCGGCAAAGCGACCGGATGCGTGCCAGCAGTTGGCGGGGGAAAAAGGGTTTGAGCAGATAGTTGTCGGCTCCCCACTCCAACCAGCGCAGTTCGTTTTCCACCGTCCTTGTGCTACTCATCACAAATACTAATGTATCATATATTTTACGCATCTTACAGCACCAGGCGAGCAGATTCTGCTGAGATAGATCATCGTCTATGATGACCAGGTCAGGATGTTGCTCAAGCCAGAGTACGCTCGCTTTTTCACAGGTCGAGGCGCAGTAAATCTCGTAGCCATGTGCGTTTAACCAGTTTTTTAGCATGAGAATCATATCGCGGTCATCTTCTACCAGTAACAGTTTCATGGTATAGACTTCCTTTTACTTCTCGTTCGGGTTGGAATTGTTCATTGACATCCATTACTATACGCTGAAACTGGTAAAGAACTTATGAAGAACTCGTCAAAAATATGTAATAAATTTGTATGCTGGTGGGAGGCTACCGGCAATTTTTGACTCTCGCAATAACGACCGGACTGCAAGTGGGGTATCATAGAGGGTAGCGTTGTGGGCGAATGACGGGGGGACTGGTGAACTTGATGGCATACGAAAAAGCAGAAGAACATGTAGGATTTATAGATGTAAAGATAAAGGGAGGATTAGCATGAGTGAGCGTATTGGTTGTATCGGCCTGGGTTTGATGGGCAAGCCGATGGCGCGCAATCTTCTCAGGGCGGGTTTCCAGGTCACAGTGTATAACCGTAGCCGTCCCGCTATGGACGAACTGGTCTTAGAAGGAGCGGTCGCAGCGGATTCACCGGCGCAGGTGGCGCAGCAGAGCGATATTGTGATTACGATGTTGCCGGACACACCGGATGTTGAGTCCGTCATCTTCGGCGAGCAGGGCATTCTCGCGGGGGCGCACGAAGGGTTACTTGTGATTGATATGAGTACTATTTCCCCACTCGGCACCGTCCAACTGGCGGCTAAACTGGAGCAGCACGGCGTTCACATGCTGGACGCACCGGTTAGTGGTGGCGATGTGGGCGCAAGAGAGGGAACGCTCTCGATCATGGTTGGTGGATCGGAAGCGGATTTTGAGCGCGCGCGCCCTGTATTCTCCGTTTTGGGCAAAACCATCACGTATTGTGGCCAGCACGGAGCGGGTCAGACCGTCAAGGCATGCAATCAGGTAGTAGTGGCCTTGATTATCGCGGCGGTCTCTGAGGGGCTTGTGCTTGGCTCAAAGGTGGGTGTGAGACCGGAAATTCTCTTGCAAGTGCTGAGCGGGGGTCTGGCGCAGAATCGCGTGATGGATCTGCGTGGCCCGACGATGATTAAGCATCGTTTTGAGCCAGGGGGCAAGGTGCAATTTCATCGCAAAGACCTGGGTATTGCGCTACAACTGGCCCATGCCTACGATGTGGCATTACCGCTCACTGCGCTGGTTGACCAGTTCTTCACCACCTTAGTCGCCCATCAGCAAGGCATGATGGATCATTCTGCTTTGCTGACGGTGATTGAGCGACTCTCAAATTATCAGCCTGGGTAGGCGAGCAGAACAGGGGAGCAGGATACTCCTGGCGGGTACCCTGCTCCCTTATTATCTAAGCTTTGTTACGGAGCAAAACCTGGTAAATGGCCTGGGTGCCAAAGTTCAGTGCTTCAATAGGAAGGCGCTCGTTGGCGGCGTGCAGACTTTGCAGGAAGTTCAGGTCTTCCGGTAAATTCATGGGGTGGAAACCGTAGGTTTGGATACCCAGTTGTGAGAAGAAGCGCCCGTCGGTTACGGCGGGCATCAGCACCGGCATGGGGGTACCACTGGGGTCGGCCTCGCGTAAAATATCGGCGAGCGTTTCATAGAGTCCCATGTCGGCTTCGGCCCGTCCCTTGCCATATAGCACTACCTCGAACTCGATATCATTGCCGAGCAGCGCGTGTAATTCTTGTAGCATGTCGTCAGCCGTGAAGCCCGGTAATAGGCGTCCGTCCAGTTCAAGGACAATTTCGCTGGGGATGACATTGACTTTTGCTCCGCCATGCACGGTCGTTGCATTGATGGTGTTGTGCAAAATAGGATCAAAGAAGGCGGCGTGTGTGGCAAGTTGATCCAGAATGCTATCGGTCTGTGTAGGATCGAGCAGCTTTTGAAACTGAGCGCCGACAGTTTCCGGCAAGACAGAGGCAATGGTTTCAATCATCTGTTGAGGGATAGGCGTGATGTGGACGGGCAAACGGTGTTGATCGAGACACTGAAGCATGCGTCCAAGCTTAGCCATGGCTCCGCCACGCATCGGCATGGAGCCATGCCCGCCGGGACCGTGTATAGTGGCGCGTAGCCAGCACATCTGTTTTTCCAGCACCTGAATGGGATAAAATTTATGGCCAGCGATATAGCTGGTAAATCCCCCCAGTTCACCCAGCGCATAACGCACGCCTTCAAAGATCTGAGGATGGTTTTCCACCAGGTATTGTGCCCCAAGTGGCCCGCCAGCTTCTTCGTCGCTGAGTATGGCCAGAATAACGTCGCCGGGAAGTGAGACCCCTTCGGCGTGGGCACGGAGCAAGGCGCAGATCATCATGGTGACGGTGCCTTTCATATCCAGTGTGCCGCGTCCCCAGATATAGCCATCGGCAATTTCGCCGGAGAAGGGTGGGTGTTGCCAGTCCTGCTTCTCCGTTGTTACTACGTCTATGTGTCCCTGTAAGAGTAGCGGGGGGGCATCGCCACGGCCTTTGAGACGGGTGATCAGATTTGGACGTGCCGGGTCGGCGGCCAAAATAATGGTGGATAAACCGGCCTGCATCAGCAAATCGTTGATGAAAGCGATACAGGCCGCTTCATTGCCGGGTGGATTGGTTGTGTCGAAACGTATAAGCTGTTGCAGCAGTTCTACCGGACGTTCATAGAGCGCTGGCTCAACGCGATTCAATGAAAATGACATGAATAATCTCCTGTCTATCTGTGGAGAATGCTCTGAAAGCCTGCTTTGTGTTACCGGCGGTCTGGTGCTGGTAACCACCAATTGTTAAGTATACTATAGTCACGAGTGAGAGGTAGGGGTAGCTCTATTAAAGATCATGGTACGTTGTTATTGCACGTTGCCGGTGCGCATTACACCGTCTCTCCTATGTGTATTGTCAAGCGTTGCTATCGCTTGATATACTCACCTTGTGAAGTGGTGGGATGGGGATAATTAAGCGTGTTAAGGCAATAGGGATAAGATAGAAAAAAGGTATTTAATAAAAGTAAGGAGTGTTCTGTGAAAGTATTAGTTACCGGTGCCGCCGGTTTTCTGGGTGGGCATCTTGTAGATATGCTGGTAGAACGTGGTGATGAGGTGCGCGCGCTGGTGCGTCCAATAGAGGATACCAGTCATTTGCGCTCGTTGAGTGGGGTAGAGATTGTTTATGGTGATATGACAGATGCACAATCGCTCAAGCGGGCGGTGCAGGGTGTGCGGCGGGTCTATAATGTGGCGGCTAAAACTGGCCCCTGGGGATTAGAGTCCGATTATCACGCGGTCAACGTGCGTGGGCTGACCGACCTGATCCTGGCTTCGCTGGATGCCGGTGTGGAGCGTATTGTGCATACCAGCTCTATTACTGTCTATGGACATCATCTGCATGGCCTTGTGACTGAGGATAGCCCTTTTCACGCGGAAGACAACCCTTATAGCCGCACCAAGATAGCGGGCGAGCGCTTGATCGCCGATATGGTGCGCGATCAGAATGCACCGGTTGTGATTGTGCGCCCCGGCTGGATTTATGGACCGCGCGATAATGCCAGCTTTGCGCGCTTTGTCGGGCTGGTTGAGTCGGGCAAATACTTCATCTTTGGTACGGGCAATAATATTGTGCCGATAGTGTATGTGCGTGATGTGGCGCAAGGATTGATCAAGGCAGGTGATGCTGGTACTGAGGTGATTGGGCGCGCGTATACAATCGTCGATGACCGTCGCGTCTCGCAGGCGGAATATTTAAATGTGATTGCCGATACGCTGGGTGTGCCGCGTCTCAAAGTGCATGTGCCCTATCTTCCGATATATGCCACCGGTCGCGCGGCTGAATTGCTCTGGGAAGCGCTGGGGAGGCGCAGTTCCACTCCACCGCCGTTGACGACCTATGGTGTGACGCTGCTCGGCGGTGATCAGCAGTTCTCGATTGAGCGCGCACGCCGCGAGTTGGGCTTTGCCCCCGTTTATGATGTCAGGCGCGGTGTGGCCGAAGGCGTGCGCTGGTACCTGGAAGCCAAACGCGCACGTCAGGAGACGCAAAAGAAACAGCCGATAAAGGCATAATGGCGCACTATCGGTGCTTGCTTTTCAGAAGGATGTGCCGTTTCTCCCTACTGTTCAAGTGTGGGTGAGGCGTCGCGTTTCTTTGTCTGTGAACAGGTGGAGAGGTTTACGTTGGCGCGCCTGGAACCAGTTAAAGAGATAAGCCAGCGTAATGAAGATAATGAGTGCGTTGCGCAGCGTGATGCTCTGAATATAGCCCGGCACAAAGGGAATCTGGAGCGGGTCGTTGAGGGCAAACGGATAGAGGGCCATGTAGACAAAGGTGGTCAGGGCCGAGGCCATGCCCCAGCAGAGCAGCCAGAAAGAGTCGTTGGCCCCGGCGTAAGCTAACAGTGGCATGAGCCAGATAAGATATTGAGGGCTAAATACCTTCCCAGTTGCAATGAACACAAGGAGTAATGCAATAGTTGCCTGGGTTATATCTATCCGTTCATGCCACTGCATGTAGATAGTATACACGCATCCCAGTAAAAAGAGAAGAGTGGATAGGGAAGATACGATTGAGTCAAAGGGACTGAGAATGTTGAGCGAGCCAAAGTTATAGACAATCTGTAAGGGATAGCCCATGTATGCCGAGAGATAGAGGAACGCGCTACCGGTAGCTCCAATCTCTATTGGCCGTTGAATGAAATAAATTACCTGGCTCAGTACTGCCTCCTGAAAATTCAGGAGGGCGAAGAATCCAGTAATGCCTCCCACAATGCCCAGGAAGAGCAAGAGGTTTTTCCAGCGCCAGTGTGGAGCTTGCCGAAGCGTGAGCCAGAGGTTGCGTGGTAATGCCATTAATGACGAGGAAGGCGGAGGGGTGAAAAAGAGGCCGCTGGCGCGTTGTTCTGCTATAAAGAGCGAGGGCAGGAAGAGCAGAGGGTACAATTTGCACAGCACGCCGAAAGCCAGCGCAATATAGGCAGCTATCCAGTGTTTGCGTTCAGCGGCGATTAAGAAGAGCAGCGTCAGGGTGGCAGGAAGCAGGTCAAAGCGCGTTTGAGCGGTGGCCAGGCCGCCGATAAAGAGATAGAGGGCGAAGACGAGTGCCGAATGGCGAGGGCCATAACGCATAAGGAGCCAGTAGAGCAGTACCGAAACCAGGGCCATCAGCAATGCGAAGGCCAGTTGATAATATGCGATTGGGGCGAAGAGCGCCAGTGAGAATGGCAGTAAGGTCAGGGGTGGATATTCAATAGGTAGCATGTGAAATGGCGGTTGTATGCTTGTGCCCAGGAAGCTACATTGTGTTGCCGGTAGCAGGTTGGTGGCTTTACTGCCTAACCAGAACGTCAAAGCGTAGCACTGATAGCGTGCGGGATCGGTGTTCGGTAAGAAAATCTGCCAGGAAGAACCGCAAAAGATAGCGAAATTGACGAAAATGATAGCAATATAGGCTGCCAGGCCGCTTTGAGCGGTCAGGAGAGTCATCAGGTTAGTGAAAGAGCGCCTGAAAATGCTGGTATTCTTCTGTTCTGCTCGATTCTGTATCAAGACTATGTTCTTTCCACTACATTTGATTGACATGAAATTGAGGGCGGTGCTACAATCACGAATGGGTACACACCGGCGTCTACAGATGCATTATTTTTATGAAGTTGTATGCATCTTGCAAGACGAGTGGTGTGCGATGTGAGTAACGCTTGCTCGTCCTCTAGGGGGATGAGCAAGTCATTCGTTAGAGAAGGATGTATTAACGATGGATAGCAGGAATCGCACCGAATCAAAGACCTTGAAGGTGGGCGATGTAGCCCCCGACTTTACGTTGAAGACGGCGGATGGCCAGGAATGGCGTCTAAGCGATTGGCGCGGCAAGAAAAATGTTGTGCTGGCCTTTGTGCCCTTCGCGTTCAGCCGTACCTGTTCCGCGCAGTTGCCTGCGTATGAGGCTGAAAAGGAGCGTTTCGAGGAGTATGATGCCGAGATCGTCAGCATCAGCGAGGATAGTACTCATGCATTGAAGGCGTGGCGAGATACGATGCATGTCGGCTTCCCTCTACTCTCCGACTTTTATCCGCAGGGGCAGGTAGTAGACCTGTATGGTGTGCGTCACCCGGCAGGGATGGCAGAGCGCGCGCTCTTCGTCATTGATAAAGAGGGCATTATTCGCTATATCGAGATTCAATATGTTCCTGCTGCGATGCCCGACAATGAGGAT
>DAOTVZ010000063.1:0-31002 GCA_034436045.1 Ktedonobacteraceae bacterium
GACAAAGCTGGGTGCGAGGACGATTAGCCTATCAGGATAAAGGATAATCGGGCCTGATATGAATAAAACCTGAAACCGGCAATGGTATTATGGCGTATGGGTGTGATTCATCAGGGCTGAAAGGGGGAGCGAGGGGCGGGTAGGGCGTGATGAATCACGCCCCGACGGGATTGGCGATATTGAATTCATCAGGCCCTGAAAGGGGAGCGGCGATTCAGATGGTTAAAGTTCATTATAGTGAAAAATGGTTATAGGATAGATGTTATGATATAAGAAGGATGGAGGTGGTTATGGTACGACCCGAAGTACTACATGCGGGACTTGTTGGTTACGGTATTGGCAAAGTATATGCTGCGGCACTGCGTAATGTAGAGATGTACTATGCCGGATTGCCGTCTGTGAGGCTGGTGGCGGTGGCAACAGCCAGCGATGCAAGTGGTCAACTTGCCGTTGAGCGAGGGGGGTTCGAGCGATATACGACGGATTATCGTGAGTTGTTGGCAAGCGAGGATCTTGATCTCGTTGTTATCGCTACACCGAACTATTTGCATCACGAGATGCTGCTAGCGGCGCTGGCTACAAATAAGGCAATCTATACGGATAAGCCATTGGCCAACAATCTGAGAGAAGCGCGCGATATTGTGGAGAGAGCGCGTGCACTGGGACGTGATGCCCAGCTATCATTTACGTTGCGCTACTGCCCGGCGGTACGGTATGCACGGACGTTGTTGCAGGAAGGTCGGCTGGGAGATATCTACTCGTTTCGGTTGTCCTATTATCGTTCGAGCTATCGCAACCCGGAGAAGCCGCTGCGCTGGAAAGCGGAGATGGCGAAGAGCGGTGGTGGTGTGCTGAATGACCTCGTGCCACACCTTGCCGATTTGTTGATCTGGCTGGTGGGGATGCCTGAGCGAGTCGTTGCCCAAACACGCACGTTTATTGGGGAACGGCCAGCCGCAAAGGATAGTAACGAGCGCGTATGTGTTGAAACCGATGATCACGTGATCATCCAGGCCATGTTGCCTGGGGGGAGTATTGGCACAATTGAGGCGGGCAGGCTGATCGCAGGGGCTATCAACAATGTGACGGTGGAGGTGTATGGGAGTGATGGATCGCTACGCTGGGACAGTATGAATCCGAATTATCTCTATATTGCCGATGGTACAAAAGCGAGTGATGATCAGAGCTGGCGGCAAATTCCGACGGTGCAAACATACCCTGGCGCGCTTATCCCTGGTATGGATGTGGCGGTTGGGGGGATGCGTTTCTATATCGAAGCTTGCGCGGATTTTCTGGCTAAGGCGCAGAACCACCAGCCCTATGATCCGGGACTTGAGCAGGGATTGTTGGTGCAAGAGGTGATTGAGATGGCGATTGAGTCTGCGCACTCCGGCAGGTGGGTCAAACGGCTTATGGAAGGAGAAGGCGATGACGGTAACATGTGATGTTGTTGTTCGTAGTAAAGTAGGACTGCATGCGCGTCCGGCAGCGCAATTCATCAAGACGGCGAGTGGATTTGCTGCCCGTATCACGCTGGAAAACCTGACGCGAACAACAAAACCGGTGAATGCTAAGAGTATCTTGAGTGTGCTGACCGCTGGGGTCAGGATGAATGATCAGATTCGTATTACGGCTGATGGGGTTGACGAGGAAGCGGCCATAGCCGCGCTTTCTGAGCTTATCAATGACAACTTCGGGGAGACGGAATGAGGTAGGATGGCCTGATTCATAGGGTGATTGAAGCGGCATACGCGCAAAACGAATGAGTGATCCTGTGCGGCGAGCTGGCTGGTGAGCCGCTAGCCGCATTCTTGCTGTCTGGCCTGGACGGATTTAGCATGGTTGCCCGCTCCATCTCACTCGTTAAACAGACTATTCGCCGTTATAGCAGTGAGCAGGCACGTGATGCGCAGCATGTGATGATGCTGAACGATGCCGAGGCCGTGAAGGTATATTTAAAGGGCCTGGTTTGCTAAACTTTTATGATTATAACTGGCAATGGTGATTATGACAAAAAGGCCAAGTAGGGCGGCGAGAAAAATGTATTCTGGTAGATGCTGGACGATTTTTTGTTTGCTCTTCACGAGTGTGGCGGAGAGTTGTTTTTTCTCCTGGTTGGAAGAGGGACCTCCGATAACCAGAACGACGACAAGTACAAGTACAATCACGAAGATTGCCAGCAGCATATAGTCGATGCGTGATAAGATCAGTTCCTCCATGTCTATCATCCTTTCTTTTAAATGAAGGTTACACACCTTCTACCTCTTTCTCATGGATAGGAGGTAGAGGGCTACGGCTGTGGAAAATGTAGAAAAGTAGCCAGAGGGATGGGATCAGCAGGAGCATGCCCAGGATGGCGCTAATGAGGAATTCTAGCAGGGTAGTGGGTGGGCTGGAAGCGTCATTGACCGTTAATTGAGGGGGAATGATGTAGGGTATCTGCGCCAAGCCCCAGGTGCCGAAGAAGGCGGTAACATCCATATCGATCAGGAAGCGTGCGGTCTTGTAACGTCGGTTATACATAGTGATAGCGGCGCTGATGCCAAGCACGATAGTAATAATCACGCCCCAGATAGCGTAAGTGCGTATGAAGAGGCCATCCCACAGGACGCGGGCGAAGAAGGGCATGAGGGCGAAGCAGATGATGCCCAGAATGGCGGTGGTGGTACCGGCAGCTAAGGTGCGCTGCCGGAAGTCTTCTGCCAGATCATCTCTACCGACCGTGATAGCATTGACGACCAGGTAAGAGGCGGCGATGGTGGCGCAGATGCCGAGGGCCATGAAGCCGATGGTAAGGGAAAAGGGATTAAGCCAGGGCCACCAGACAATGAGGGGTGGGATACCGTTGTGGAGGGTGATCTGGTCACTGGCAACTGCGCCTGCCACTGTACCGAGCAGAAAAGGCGTAATGGTGCTGGCGATGCTAAAGGAGCGTGCCCAGAAGAGGCGCAGGCGGATATTTTCGCGGATGTGTGAATGAAAAGCGAAAGAAGCACCACGAAATACGACGCCGAGTAGGGCCAGGGAGAGGGGGATGAAGAGCGCGCAAGCCAGGGTGTAGGAAACGATGGGGAAAGCCACAAAAAGACCGACAATTAGATAGATTAACCAGACATTGTTAGCTTCCCAGACAGGCCCCAGTGCCGAGGTAATCAGGTTGCGTTGATCTCTACCATGAGGGCCGAAAGTGAAAAGTTCCCAGATGCCTGCGCCGAAATCTGCGCCGCCGAAGACGGCATAGATAATAACCGAGAGCCAGAGTAAGATTGCGACTATGTAGTTGAGAATCATCGCGGGCCTACCCTTTGTATTTCGAATGTCTGGCGTTCATCGACGATCAGATCAGACCATCTGGTTGGCGGCTTCGGACGGTGTGCCAGGGTGAGCAGTAGGACAACGAGTGTTGTGCCCAGGACGAGGTAGACGGCCAGGAAGACGAAGAAGCTGACACCCATCCAGGGAGCGGGGTTGGCGGCATCGGCTACACGCATCATGCCGTAGATGATCCAGGGCTGGCGTCCTTCTTCGGTCACGAGCCAGCCGAATTCGACGGCGAGGAAGCCAGAGATACCGGCGATAACTGTGCCCCACATGAGCCAGGGATAAGTTGGAACAGCCCGTTTACGGGTGAGGTAGAGGAAGCAAAAGAGGAAGCCTATTAGTAACATGAAGAGGCCAGAGAAGACCATCAGATCGAAAGCCAGGTGAACCATGATGACCTGCGCGTTGGGGGGACGGAAGCTGGCCGGGAAGGCATCAAGCCCTCTGGAGTATGAGTTGAAATTGAAATGAGAGATGAGGCTTTCGCCGTGAGGGATTTGAAAGGCCCCGATGACTTTGTTAGCAGGTACGTCTACGATACCACCTATGTAGAGAGGCTTGCCGCGTCCTGACCGGATCAGGCCTTCCATAGCGGCGTATTTGGCCGGTTGTGCGCGTTCTAGGAAACGAGCATTGAAATCGCCGCTGATGATCTGGAGTGGGATGGCGATGGTGCCAACGGTCATACCTAACAGCATGCCTTTTTTGTGGTAGTCATCGTGTTTACCATGCAGCCAGCCTGCGGCATAGACGGCAGCGGCCCCGAACCCTGTACTGACATAGCAGGCAAGGATCATGTGAGTTGTTTCAAAGGGCGTGCTGGGGTTAAGCATGGCGGCGATGGGATCGACACTGGCGAGTTTGCCGTTGATGAACTGGAAACCAGTTGGAGAATTCATCCATGAGTTGGCGGTGGTGACAAACCAGGCCGAGAAGGTTCCACTCAAGACGATGGGTAAGGAGCAGAGCCAGTGGATGGTGGGCGTTAAGCGTTTGGCTCCATAGAGGTAGAGACCGAGAAAGATACCTTCTAGAAAGAAAGCGAACCCTTCCAGGGCGAAGGGCAGGCCAATGATGGAGCCAGCGTCTCTAGCCCAGATTGGCCAAAGGAGGGTGAGTTCGAATTCGACGATGGAGCCAGAGACGGCACCGATGGCGAAGAGGATGGCAAAAGCTTTGGTCCACTGGTGTGAAAGGGCCATCCAGGTACCATCCTTGTGCCAGAGCGCCAGCCCTTCTGCGAGGCAGAGGAGGAGGGGGAGTCCGACGCCCAGCACGGAAAAAATGATGTGAAATATCAGGGACATACCCATCTGAGAACGTGTAGCGATAATATTCATGTCCATACGGAGTGTCCTTGCTATATCTATGTTGATAGAATTGATGGCACGATGACATCCGTATCACGAATGGTGTCGCAGCGATGTGTCAAACGGTGTAGACGATGCCCACGACCAATCCAAAGATAATATGGTTGAAGAGGATACTGCTTAGCATGAGAGGTGTACCAAATATGTCGCGCAGGCGCGGATACACAATCATTCCCGCTACTAACGGAAGAACAACCGGCATGCCATGAATGGTACCGAAGAGTAATCCCCCCCACCAGGAGGCAAAACCGATGCCGAGACTCCAGGCGAAGGCATAGAGAATGGCAAAGGAAATGCCCATAGTGAAATGGATGGCCCCGCCAACGGTAACAGCAGTTTGCTTGTTGCGCGTTACTAGCAAACCTAGTGTGGTGATAACATCTGTTTTGGGTAAGCCTATCCATTGTCCGCCATAGATAACGAGGATCATGATCATTCTGCCTGTTGAGCCAGCAATAATAGCATCGCGAATATTCAGTGGATAAATCACGTGACCACCTCCTGCAGGATGGAGCTGTTTACCGCCTGCTTCCTGTAGCTATCCTGACGATGGGCATGCAAAGCGGGATGCATAATACTGGCAACTACAAGTTAGAGTTCAGGAGTAGCAACTATTGGTGGGCAAGACATGAATGTTGCCTGGACAGGCTGCCCTTGTCTATTATACAACTATATCTCATGATGTGGTTTTTGATATCCGGGTTTCTATATAAAATGTCCAAGCTGTATATCATTGCTCATCATGATATATCGTTTGCACCAGCAAAATATGGTTCTTTACGACCGGGCAACGAGCATTTTATTACCCTTGTTTTCTGTTATTACTGTTTTGCCTATTAGAGAGTGTATAAACGATGGTATTAAAAACACGGGTAATCGTCGTGATTGGTGACACAGCAATTGTCGTCTTGTGTTAGAAGTGTTATGCTCTGAAGGAGGAGAAAAAAAGCTTGTTATTGTTTTCTTTTTGTGTAGGCAAGCTTAATGACAGTGCTGAGAACATGGAACAATAGGAGAGGCTATGAAGATGGCAAGTACAGACCAGAATATACAATTGCGAGATTATCGGGCATTAGCAGAATTTCGTTACCAGATTCGTCGGTACTTGCGTTTTACTGAGCAGATGGCGCGTGCAGGTGGATTGGAGCCACAGCAGCATCAGGTGTTGCTGGCGGTGAAAGGTATGCCGGAGGGGAGGAAAACTACTATTGGTGAGATTGCGGAACGGCTGCAAATTCAGCACCATAGCACTGTTGAGTTGATTGATCGCCTGGTAGAGCGAGGATTGGTGGAGAGGCGTCGTGATGAAGACGATTTGCGCCGTGTGCTAGTACATCTTACAGAGCAAGGCGAAGAGATTCTTAAACATCTGTCAACGCAGGCACTGGCGGAGCTGCGTACCACCGGCCCGGCTCTGGTAGACACGCTGACTGTTTTGGTGCGGGATATGATGGTGGCAGAAGAAGAGGAGTCATCGTAAGTTAGCTGTAAGGATGTGAAATAGAGATGATGGGTTGCTCGTATTTGCTATTTGAGCAACCCATATTGTATTTTTAGGAGCAAAATTCGCAGGACGGATTGGTTTATTCTGTCTATGGTAAGTTGGCCTTGCTGGATGGCGTTTTCAAGTGCGGTGATAACACTGGCCACCTGATTGGGGGTATAGGGGCCTTCAACGATGTCGTCACCGGCAATAATTGCCAGGACAGCGGCCTGGCTTAATGACCATTGTTCGCTAATGCCGTCCATGTATAATCCGTCGGTAATGACCACGCCGTTATAGCCCAGTTTGCCGCGCAAGACGCCATTAATAGCTTTGGGAGAGAGTTCGGCTGGTAGGTTAGGATCGATAGCGGGCATGAGTACATCGGTGGCCATGACCATTGCGGGGTGATCGGTTGAGAGCAGGAGTTCATATGGTTTCAGGTCAATTTGTTCTAACTGAGCCATACTGCGATTCACGATGGGAAGGCCCGCATGGGGGTCTGACGTGATTGCGCCTAGACCAGGGAAATGCTTGAGGCAGCCTGCGACATCATTTTGTTGGAGGCCGTTTAGAAATGCCCCCGCGTAGGTGGCGACTGTTTGTGGATTGCTACCAAACATACGTGATTCTAGTATGGGGGGATTGACGGTTTGGACATCGACGACTGGAGCAAGGTCGGTATTGATGCCAAGCTGGCGCAACCAGATGGCGTCCTGGCGGCCTTGCTGAAAAGCTTGCTGAGGTTGGCCGGTGGCGGCCAATTCCTGCGCAGAGGGGAGATAGCCGTGAAAGGTGTAGAGGCGATTAACGAGGCCACCCTCTTGATCGGTGGCGATTAAGAGGGGCAGGTCTGCATCTTGTTGGGCCTGTTGAGAGAAGGCGGCAACGTTGTTGATTTGATCGTATGGCGCGTCGAAGTTGTGATTACTGGCCTGGTACATGAAGCCACCGACATGCTCCTGCTGGATCATATATTGGAGACCGCTATCTTGATAGCTGTTGCCCAGATATTCGACCATAATCATTTGCCCCAATTTTTGGGCTAATGTCATTCCCTGAAGTATCTGCTCGGCGCGTGCTTTTTGTCGATTAAGAAGCAGAATCTGTTCAAGGGCTTGACGATGTGCGCCGGACAGTGGCAAATGTGGTGCGGAGACGATAGGAGTTGCCTGTGACACTGAGCTTGTGATGGAGCGTAGCCGGGTGGGGGTTCTTACACAACTGGTTAGTAAGGTCAGGCAACAGCAAAGAAAGATAAGGCGAGAATATATGCGAAAACTATTCTGTTGATGCATAATGATAGCTCCAATGTTGGTGATCGGTTTTTAGATAAAAAATAAGGATGATAGTAAAATGCTTCGTATCTTTCCCCGTCGTGCAGGTTTATATGTATACGTGTCCTCAACGGTCTACTAACTGATACAACGCATAAACTGATCAGGAAAGTTTCATCAGATACTTTCAGTACTGCTGATGAGGTTATGTAGATAGGAAGCCTCCGGTGCATACCGATAGCGAAACAGGATGATACTGGATGAAACACGTTGCGTGAAAAGGGCGTGTTTCAGGTGTCTCAGTATGTCTGGATGATGTAGTGTAAGGTATTGAAGAGGTACTAGGAAGTGGTGTGGGATAATGTGCCAGAGCGGAATCAGGCGATGGCAGATGGGCCCTGTACAGGCTGGAATCATTATTATGACGCTGATTACGGCGTTATTTCACCTATATCTGTCAACGCGACCGGCAGGGGAGCTTCGGATATGGTTTTGTAACTATTCAGACAGGGTAAAGTCAGGAAGAACAGGATTCTCCAGTAAAACCTGCTCCAAAGCTGTCAGCAGAGCCAGCCCTTGTTTGTGTAAAGTCGAAAGATAGCCTAGGATGTGATGTGACACAAACAGATGCTGTGATCAAGCGCAGGAAGATCAAAGGGAAAGAGCATGGGCTTGCAAGAGATTCGTCACCGGTTGACCTCTTCCGGCAATTCATACCAGGCCATGCGCCTTCCCACTATCGCACGCAAGCGCCAGCCCATTGACTTTGGTGTCTCTTCTAGCATACGCTGAAGTTCCTCACCTCGTCTGCTCACAAGCTCGGCCTCTTCAGTACTCAGTAGTTCAGGTGCAAAATGCCTTATCTGCACCAGGTTATCATTGACCGTCGTAAACCAGCCCCAATCTCGCCCACATAGTTGCGTGATGATACTACCATCCAGTTCCTCACCCGGTTGCGTTGAGGATCGTACCGGCGCAAAATCGAGCAGCAGTGCGAGGATATCCTGGATATCCTTTGCATTCAGTTGCACGATCTGGAGCTTTGTTAACAACAAATCTGCTGGACTGAGCGTCAATGGGTGAAGATGCAAGCGCTGTTTGAGCGGCAGTTTGTGGCACATCTCGAAACTGCCTACAAAGATATCAACCTGCCGTGCGCGTGACTCATCATAGAACAGTAGCCGTTTTTCTCCGTGCAGAGCATTGAAACGGCGATTGGCTGAATAGCCACTGGTGGTAAGCATGCTGGTGAGAGCATGCGCTTGCTTGTTCATCACCACAAAGTCAAGATCGGCATAGTGGCGAGTGAGCGAACGATGCTTGGCATGCGGGCAACGCAACTGGATGGCAATACCCCCCAGCACCCGCAGAACAATCCCTTTTGCGTGTGCCAACGCGATCAAACGTTGTGCTTCTTCCGGCCCTGCTTCGAGGGTTTGTGAATCAGGGCTATGGAGATTACTGATATGGATATTTGATTCTGGATTCATAAGGTATCCTTTATGTAGTATGTAAGAAAGCCTCATGTTAAGCGTGTAATATTACTTTTTCCCTTTCGTGGAGCTAGCACAACCAGAACAGCTTTTGATGTTCTTATTCCAACGAAACGCTCCTGATGTGTATGTGTAACACTGCAAGTCCTTCTTTCGTTCATCCAGGATAATAGGCAATGTCGGTACATGGCATTGAAAGAAGTAGAGTGACCATGTCTGATGCCAGAAATCAACGCAGCCTGGAACGGCTGGAAAACTGGTACGCCAGACTTGACAGCAACGAAATTATTAGCTATAGTATACATAATAAATCAATGGCAGTCAATGTATTTTGTGAAAAGTTGTTTTTTCTTGTAGCATAGTAATGAAGGGCAGTCACTATGTTGGCAAGTGAGCGCAGGAAGCGGATTCTAGAGCGTGTAGCTGAACGTCAATCCATTGAGACGCAAGCACTGGCGGATGAGCTTGGCGTTTCAGAGATGACGATTCGCCGTGATATTAAGCGCTTAGAGCAAGACGGCTTTTTACGTCAGACCTACGGCGGAGCTACTGCCCAGATCACCAAAAGTATAGAACTGGGATTTAACAGCCGGGCACTGCAATACTCTGCACAAAAGCGCCTGATTGGTATGTATGCGGCCCAGTTGATTGAGCCTGGGCAAACGCTCTTTCTTGGTGAAGGGACCACGACCTCACAATTTGCCCAGTTTTTGCCCCCTCATCCTCGCTTGCTGGTCATCACCGCGTCTCTCTCACATGCCAGCTTATTGGCCTCGCGTAACATCAATGTGATTGTTGTGGGTGGTAAATTACATGTTGATGAATTGACCATGACTGGCTCTATAGCTGAGGCGACTCTCCAACGTTTTTACGCAGACCTCTGTGTGCTGGGGACGGCAGGAATCGACCCGGAGGTGGGGGTGACAGAACTGGATTACGAAGTGGCTTCTCTCCATCGCTTAATGATAGAGCGTGCGAGCAAAGTATTCATGCTAGCCGACCATAGCAAACTCGGCTTTCGAGCGCCTGCGGTAGTGGCTCCTGCTTCTATGGTGAGCATGCTAGTCACAGATCAGGATGCTCCCCCGACCGTAGTTGAGCAATTACGAGCCTGTGGTATGGAAACAGTGCAGGTAAAGCGGACTGATGCCAGAAAAGATAGTGCTCCCCCTGTAGATGAGAGGCTTACAGTATAGTCCTGCAAATCTTGGAGCGAGTATGGCAATGACGATTGGTTGTGAGATACTTAGCCTGGATTGGTCAAAATCGATGCAGAGGTATATGCTATGTGAAGGGGGCAAAGATGAGTTAGTGCGACGTATTGATCTTTTAACGGCGCAGATCGAGCCGCCTGAAACACTTATTCAGCATTGCTATGTTCTTCTTTTCCAGAGCATGCTGGATGGCGTACCGGAATTAGATGTATTGCTTAGGAGGCAAACCTGTTTGGGGCAGACGAGCTTCGAACGTGTTGACTCAATGACCGTTCATGCAGCTATCAGGTGTTACCTGCCGTTCGTGGGTCTGCACGGTACATACACGAAGCTCACACTCCAAACTATATCTGCACAGAAGCATTTTGTACTGGAAAGGAGGTGATGTTTGCTTTTTGATGAAACATGCTCATTTTTAGCTGAGAGCATGTATAGTTCATCGTAGGTACGTTGGTTTGCAGGCATACTCTGCTTGTGTCTGTCTAGTGAACTAGGAGAAACAGATGTCTACGGTCACAGGATCATCTTCAAAGGGTTCCGGCTCGCCAACCACATTTGTGCGCAATGCAACGGGACTGGTGCGTGAACTCTCTCCTTTTGATGCCTTCAACCTGGTTTTCTCTGCTGTTCTCATCCCGGTGGGCATCACCCAGGTTCTTTCGTTTGCGCCGACATTTTGGCCGCGGGCCAATATCTTACTGTCATTTTTGTTTTCCATTCCCCTGGTGTTTTGTTTTGGCCTGGTCTACCTCTTCTTCACCGTAGCTATGCCACGTTCCGGCGGGGATTACGTCTGGGTCAGTCGGGTGCTGGGGCCTGGCATTGGTTTTCTGACCAATCTCTCTCTCACATTTGTCTTCACAACCTGGATTTCGTTCAACTTTACCACCATGATGACCTTGATGCTGCCCAGCCTGGCCTATGTTGCTGGCTTCCCATGGAATCCCAGTCCTCTGACCCAGTTTCTTATCGCTACCGTTTTGACTGCTGCGTTTGCGGCTTTAATGATTCTGGGGACAAAGCGCGTAGCCCGCTACATGGCCGTGACCTTCGCTATCGTCTGGCTAGGAATGCTTATCTGGTTCATTGGTCTAGCTATTACGGGGCATACGGCTTTTGTTGCCAACTTTAATGCTCATGGCGGGATGACCATCAGTCAGGTCATTCATGTAGCCAGTAAAGCGGGCTATGCGCCAGGAAATGGCATTGACTGGGCCGGAACCATCTTCGCCATGATCTATGCCTTTCAGGTCTTTACGGGCTTTCAGTGGACAGGTTACTTTGCAGGTGAGATCAAAAATGTGCGACGGACGGCGACAACCTCGATCATGGGAGCACTTGTGATCAGTGCTGTCCTCTATGTATTGGCGACTGCGCTAGTCTACTATACCTACGGATTCTCGGATTTCGGGTCTCTTGTCTACCTTGGCTTCAATACTACGCATTCGCCGCTCGCTTTCGCGCCTTACCTGCCATCGCTGGTGAAATTTCTGTCCTTGCCAGGCTTCTTGCAGGTCTTTGTTGCTGCTTGTTTTGTTCTGTCTGTCCTCTGGTGGACTCCTACCGGTTTTCTCATTGCCACACGCAACCTTTTTGCCTGGTCGTTTGATCGTTTAGCACCATCTGCTGTGGCAGAAGTGAATGAGCATTTGCATACTCCGCTCATTGCGACTGTTATTGTGGCCATCTGGATCGAGTTCCTGAACTATATGAACGTCTATCAGGGACTGAGTGCCTTGTTAATCAACGTGATAGCGGTGATGGCACTTGCCTTTATAGCTGTAGCTGTTGCAGCGATTATCATGCCGTACACACGGCCACATCTCTTCAATGAGGCACCCACGATGGTGCGGGCGAAGGTGGCAAGTGTTCCCTGGCTTACCATTGCTGGCGTGATCATGCTGGTGAGTTGGGCGTTCGTCCTTTATGTTGCCTTTACAACAACAGTTTTTGGGCAAATCAGTGTGCTGTCGATGATAGAGGCATTCGCCGTTCCCATGATAGGTGTGATCTACTACCTGGTGGTGCGCTATGTGCGAAAGCGGCAAGGTATTCAGTTGAAAGCAGCATTCCAGGAGATACCCCCGGAGTAGCCGATGTCTTCTGGTAGGGCGTATACTACCTGCAAGGCTTCGTTCATCTTCAGTTCTACTTGAACCAGGGAGATTCTTGATATGCCTAACATCAGTAACGATCATCAGGGCGTCATGGAAGAGCTTTTCGGGCGTCGCAAACCAGTTATTGCAATGATGCACCTACTTCCTTTACCGGGGCGTCCATTGTATGACAGGGCAGGAGGGGTAAGAGCCATTGCTGAGGCACTCCGCCGTGATCTGGATATATTGCAGGAAGGAGGAGTGGACGGCCTGCTATTCTGTAATGAGGGAGATCGTCCCTATCCGCTGCGTACCGACCGTGCGTCCATTGCTGCAATGGCAGCGGTGATTGGCGAGCTACGCCCGCATATCTGGTTGCCCTACGGGGTTGACCTGTTGTGGGATCCTATGGCCGCGCTGGCTGTTGCACAGGCCGTGCGAGCCAGTTTTGTACGTGAGGTGTTCACAGGCGTCTACGACAGTGACATGGGTTTGTGGCATCCCGATGCGGCTACCGCACTGGATTATCGCTGCCAGATTGGAGGGGAGCATATTCGTCTCTTCTTTAATATCGAGCCGGAATTTGCCCGACCACTGGCGCAACGGCCCATCGGAGTTCTGGCCCGCAGCGTTGTCGTGTCCTCACTGGCTGATGCGATCCTTATTTCTGGCCCGATGGCGGGTGCTGAAGTGAATCTGTCACACATTCGGGAAGCTAAAGCGGCGGTTCCTGCGACGCCTGTGCTGGCCAATACGGGGGTAAAGATCGAAACGGTGCGTGCGACGTTGAGTATAGCGGATGGTGTTATTGTCGGGACAGGTTTGAAATCTGAGGGCTACACCTGGAATCCGGTTGACCCGGAGCGTGTGCGGCGTTTTATGGAAGAGGTGCGAGTGGCACGTGAACAGGGTGAGGACTGATCATGGAGGCGACATACGTACTTGGTATTGATGTCGGTACGACTGCGCTCAAAGCGGTTGTGCTAGAGCGGGAGCGCGGTGTGGTTGCTCAGGCAGAGCGGCCTCACGAGTTGCTCTCGCCTTACCCCGGCTGGGCTGAGGAGGAGCCAGGACACTGGTGGACTACAGTTGTCGAGGCTGTTCGAGAATTACTGCACAGTGTACCTGCTGCATATATTGCTGGCGTTGGTGTTTCAGGCATGGTTCCTGCGATGGTTCTGCTGGATTCCTCTGGCAGACCGCTTCGGCGCAGCATCCAGCAGAATGATGCGCGAACGGTCGTCGAAGTCGAGGAGCTACGAGCGGAGATTGATACGCAGGAGTTTTACGCGATTACCGGAGGTGTCCCTAACCAACAGAATATCGGGCCGAAGTGGCGCTGGCTGTTTAAGCACGAGCCAGAGGTGATAAAGCGAGTTGCTTCCTTGCTTGGCTCTTACGATTTCATTGTCTATCGTCTGACAGGTCAACTTTCTCTTGAGGAGAACTGGGCAGTCGAGAGTGGGCTGTACGATGTGCGGCGGCATTGCTGGCATAGGCCATATCTGGAGCAGGCAAGGATCGATCCGCACATCCTTCCGCAGGTTCGGCATCCAACCGAGATTGTGGGTGGTATTAGCGTGGAGGGGGCCAGGCAGACAGGACTGAGAGAGGGAACGCCTGTTGTAGCGGGTAGTGCCGATCATGTTGCTGCGGCGCTTGCTGCTGGCCTGACACAGCCCGGTGACGTATTGCTGAAATTTGGAGGAGCGGGCGATATTCTGTACTGCGACAGCCATCTTGACCCTGATCCACATTTCTACTTTGATTATCATGATGTTCCTGGGTTGACACTCATTAATGGTTGCATGGCGGCAAGCGGCTCGTTGGTCAAATGGTTTGCCAGGGAACTGACCGCCGGTATGTCTCTGGCGGCTCTTGATGCTGAAGCAGAGGCTATTCCTGCTGGTTCTGGTGGAATCGTTGCTTTACCTTATTTTTTAGGTGAGAAGACACCTCTTTTTGATGCAACTGCTCGCGGTGTTTTTGCTGGTGTGATGTTGCATCACACACGTGCGCATCTTTATCGCGCTGTGTTGGAAGCGGTGTGCTACGGATTTGCGCACCACCTTGCCGTGCTCCGTGAAGCTCATCGCCCCATCAGGTATCTGTATGCCAGCGATGGTGGCAGTCGGAGCAAGCTCTGGATGCAGATTGCAGCGGATGTGATGAATCAGCCAGTGCAGGTAGTTGGGGATGAGGTGAGTTCGGCACTCGGGGCAGCGTATGTGGCTGCAATGGGAACGGGTCTGTTTGATGATTGGACTGACATCCACCGTTTCATTGTTCAGGGGCCGCTCTATGAGCCTCATGCGAGGGAGGCCGAACGCTATTGCAAGGGCTTTGAACTCTACCGTGATCTCTACACGCGACTGCAAACGCTCTTGCCAGAACTGGGCAAACTAGATAGAACTAGATAGCACAGGGAAGATGGAAGGCAACATGACTAGAATCCCAAGCTGGCCCCCTTTTTGTAGGAGTATGAAGGAGGAATATCTATGCTACTTGCTGGTTTACGAGGATTTATTACGGGTGCAGGAACTGGCATTGGTCGTGCTATTGCGTTAGAGATGGTTCGTGAGGGGGCAGACCTGTATATCACTGATCTTGATGGAGCATCGGCGCGACAGGTGGCAGGAGAGGCAGAACGTTTTCGAGAGGGAGCGCGTATTTTTGCTGGTCAGCTTGATGTGCGTGATGCTAGAGGGATTGCTGCCCAGGTTGAGGAGGCAGTGAATCGTCTTGGGGGTCTGGAACTGGCTGTCAATAATGCTGGTGTCTCATCTATGGCGAGGGTTGTTGATCTCACGGAAGATGATTGGAATTTCAACATGGATGTCAATGCGAAAGGAGTTTTTCTTTGTTGCCAGGCTGAGGTACGCTACTGGCTTGGTCAACGCTGTGGTGGTAGTATCGTCAATACTGCTTCGATGGCTGGGAAGAAAGCGGCACCTCTGCTGGCTCACTACTCGGCCTCGAAATTTGCAGTCATCGGCTTCACGCAGGCGCTGGCGCTCGAAACAGCAGGGCATGGGATTCGCGTCAATGCTGTCTGCCCTGGCTATGTACGAACCTCCATGCAAGAGCGCGAAGTTATGTGGGAGGCAAAGCTTCGTGGCATGACACCCGATGAGGTGCGACAAGATTACCTTCGTGCTATTCCATTAGGAAGGTTAGAGGAACCAGAGGATGTGGCGCGCGTGGTCGTGTTCCTGCTGAGTGATCGTGCCGCGTATATGACTGGGCAAGCTATTAATGTGACGGGTGGAGCTATCATGTTCTAGTGATAGTTACCTGGCTCAGAAGAGAGGAGAGGACGGGATGAGCCGCCGAACCACGATTTTCTTCGCCACCGATATTCATGGGTCGGAACGCTGCTTTATGAAATTCATCAATGCTGCGAAATTTTACCAGGCGAATGTCCTCATTCTTGGTGGGGATATTACTGGTAAGGCGCTGGTACCCATCGTGCGCCAGCCCGGTTCACAGGCTGACTGCTACCGTGCGACGTTTCTCGGTGAGATGGTAACGCTTGATTCTGAAGAGGCGCTGACTGCTTTTGAGCGAAAGGTACGTCATGCGGGAGCATATCCCTACCGTACAACGCCTGAGGAGCTAGCTATCATGGAAACTGACCGCACATTTGTTGATAAGCTCTTCACACGTTTGATGGTTGAGAGTGTGCAACGCTGGTGTGAGATAGCCGAGGAGCGGTTGGGCGGAAGCGCTGTGCGCTGCTTTATTGATGCTGGCAACGATGACGAACCGGAAATAGTTGATGTTCTCAAGCGTGCCTCCTATGTCGAAATGCCAGAGGGGCATGTTGTTATGATTGATGATGAACATGAGATGATCAGTGCGGGTTTTGCCAATACTACTCCCTGGCATGCGCCACGAGATATCCCAGATGAAGAGCTTGGGATGTTTATAGAAGGGATGGCAAACCAGCTACACGCTCCCGAACGGGCCATTTTCAATCTTCATGTCCCTCCTTATGCAAGTGGGCTGGACACGGCTCCCTTGCTTGATGCCAATCTGAAACCCCTCGTTGTTGCCGGAGATGTGGCGACCGGCCCTGTCGGCAGCAGGGCAGTACGCGCAGCCATCGAACGCTACCAACCGCTCCTCTCCCTGCATGGACATGTTCACGAGTCGCGTGCAGTAAGCAAGTTGGGCCGGACAGTATGCATCAATCCAGGAAGCGAGTATGGAGATGGGAATTTACGTGCTGTACTGGTTAATCTGAAGGGGAACAAACTCATCAATTATCAACTCATTACGGGATGAAGACGGATGAGATCATCTGCGGCAGCTTGTTCCTTATCCATTTTCCGGTTGCTCTCCTATTTGCACAAGTGCTTCACGGAGCCACGGCGCAGCCTCCCGTATATCATGGAACGACCTGTCTCGCTGGGATAATATGACCTGTGAAGCGATATGCTGGTAATATCGCTTCAGGAGAGGAATGGGAACCTGCCATATTAGCAATCCACTGGAGTGGGGAACCAGCGCTAGATATGTGGTTTCTGATGTCAGATATCTCCGCTCAACTATTGGCGGTGCTTCTTCCAGGTGGGGAGAGTCGTTACAGTTCAGGCCAGGGATTTTGAGCATCCAAAGGGGCAGGGCGTTCGCAGGTGCTGCTGAGCATGATATGTTTGCCTTCTTGAGAAGCTTCAAGCAATGACTGCATAATGTCCAGCACATGGTACGCCAGGTCACCGTTGGCTCGATGGGTGGTGCGGGTATGCATGGCGTAGGCCATATCAGCCAGGCCGATGCCGCGTGAATTTTTTGTATAGCCATGAGTGATAGTGACCTCCTGCCAGGAGGTATCATGGGCACCACGGATATAGACAGGGCCACCGAAGGTGTTAGGGTCTGGTGCACTCAAGGAACCCTCTGTCCCGTAAATTTCGATGTGGGGGAGTTGATGGTGCCAGATATCGAAGCTAGTAATCATCGTAGCGACGGCTCCGTTGGCGAAATCCAGGATGCCAGCAATATGGGTAGGTGTGTTGACGGTGATGCGGGTGCCGTTGAGTGGCTCGCTGGTGATGACACGTTCTGGGAAGGTGGTCTGGGCGGAGCTGGTAACGCGCTTGACTGGTCCCATCATGGCGATGAGGGCGGTGAGATAGTATGGCCCCATATCAAAAAGTGGGCCAGCGCCGGGCTGATAGAAGAAGTCCGGGTTGGGATGCCATCGTTCGGGGCCATGCCCCATCATAAAGGCGGTTGCTGCTATTGGTTTGCCGATAGCACCCTCGTTAATTAGTTTAATGCAGGTTTGGAGGCCACCACCGAGGAAAGTATCGGGGGCACTGCCAACACGCAGTTGTTTCTCGCGGGCCAATTGCAGGAGAGCCTGTCCCTGGGTACGGTTGAGCGCGAGGGGTTTTTCTCCGTAGATAGATTTTCCGGCTTTAAGGGCGGCCATACCGATCTCGGCATGGGCCGCCGGGATGGTGAGGTTGAGAACCACATCGATGTCTGGGTCGGCTAAAAGTTCTTCGCTGGTATATACTTTGGCGATATCGAAGCGCCTGGCCTGACTTAAGGCACGATCCATATCCAGATCAGAGCAAGCCACGATATCAAGAGTATCAAAGGTCTGGGGGGCCTGGAAATAAATGGAACTGATCTGGCCGCAACCAATAACGCCAACCCGTGTTTTTGCTTTCATGTAACTCCTCGATTATGCTGCAGAGACTTCCATGCGTTTGCGTGGAGCAAAGATTCAAGCATTGAACCCTTGTATTAGTATACAACATTATCCATAGCGATCTTTCTGGAAACGTTTCCTTGCTCTTTGGAGTGGAGATAGGATACACTGAATGAAGGTCATAGTATGAAGTGTGACCTGAGATGAGGATGAGATTGGACCTTGAGAAGGAGTTGAGCATTGGCCGGATATGAGGAACAGGTGACACATCCGATCCGTGTAGGCGTGATCGGGCTGGGTTTTGGTGGCGAAACGCATCTGAAGAACTATCGACAACTGCCGAATGTGGAGGTAGTGGCGCTGGCGGGCCTGGAAGAGGACAGGCTGGCGCTACTTGGTACGAGCTACAACGTGCCTCACTTGTATCGTGAGTATGGTGATCTACTGCGGCGTGAAGATCTGGATGCTGTGAGTGTTTGTGTACCGAATTATTTGCACGCGCCTATTGCGATTGCAGCTCTGGAGCGTGGAATGCATGTTTTATGTGAAAAGCCTCTGGCGCGTAATAGTCGGGAGGCGATGGAGATGGTGGAGGCGGCGGCGAGAGCGAATCGGATATTGCAGGTAGTGTTCAATCATCGTATGCGTGAGGATGTGCGTGTTCTCAAACAGGTGATAGATGAAGGGATGTTGGGGCACATTTATTATGCAAAGGCTAGCTGGATGCGCAGGACTGGCATTCCAGGACGAGGCTCGTGGTTTGTGAATAAGGGGTTGTCTGGTGGAGGCCCATTGATCGATCTGGGTGTGCATGTGCTGGATATGGCGCTTTATCTGCTGGGAGAACCGGAGGTGATAACTGCCTCGGCTTCCACTTATAATGAATTAGGCAAGGTGGGGCGCGGTGTAGATAAAGGGGCCAGAAAGTTCGGTACAGGCAGTATTTTTGAGGTAGAAGATATAGGGATAGCTTTTTTACGGCTTTCGACTGGTGGGACATTGTTTTTAGAAACGAGTTGGGCGATATATGGTGATGCTAGCGATGATTTTGGCGTGATATTGTATGGGACAAATGGTGGTGCGGAGATTAAGGTGCATAACTATAGCTTTGAGGACACACTACGTATCTTTATTGATGTTGCGGACGCGCCTGCTACGCTTCAACCACGGCTGACCAAAGGTGAGGGCCATGCGGCTGTGGTGCGCGGCTTTATCGAGGCTGTTCGTGATGGGAACTGGTCACAGTATACCGGGCGGGAGGGTTTACGGCGCACGCAGATTATTGATGCTTGCTATGTATCGGCGTTGCAGGGTAGAGAGGTGCTACTAAGCGAGATTGATAAGGCATAGCAACAAAGGAAAAAGGAGAGAACGCCTACCCGCGCCGTTCTCTCCTTTTTCCTTTATGGTTGCGTGTAGAGTTGGCTGAGCGCGGCTCTCATCTGTGTGAGATGAGCGGTTAAGTGATCTGTAATAAATTCTCTAATAAACCAGCCGAGAGTTTGGGGACCAAATTTAACGTGGTGGCCGGTCAGTTCAAGATCGCCGTCGCGTAAACTATCGATAACCTGGATAAGTTGCTGGTAGCTCTCAGGTAGCTCAGTGCGCATCTGGTCGAGTGTGTCATGGGCATGCTGGTTGATGGCGTCGAGTCGTCCTTCATGCTGCTGTGTACGTCCAAAATTTCTACCAGGTTGGGCGACCAGTTGTGCAACTTCGTGACCCCAATAGGACATAAATTCGGCAACGTGAGCTAGGCTCTGCATTAATGTCCACTCCTGGGGTGCAGGTTCACGATAGAGAAGTTCGGGGTTGAGATGAGAAAGTTGTGTTTCAATTAATTCATTTAATTCATGGTAAGAGGATTCGATACTGGCACAAATCGCGGCGACGCGAGGGTTCTCTGTTGTTCTGGCCAAGATGTACCTCCTTGCAGGGTAACTAACGTTGCTTTGTACGTCTATGTTTTATTATATGTCGGCCTAACGAAAAATCCCACAAGCCCTGTAATAAGTTGTCTGGCAAGCAGGCTAGTCGTGTGGGGGCAACAGGGTGATCTCATCAATAGCTTTGAGTTCTTCTTGACTGAAGGGTGGGGCCTGGAGCGCGGCCACATTTTCTTCAATCTGTCTCACTTTGGAGGCTCCGATAAGGACGCTGGTGATCTCTGAGCGGCGTAGGAGCCAGGAGAGTGCCATCTGAGCCAGTGTCTGACCACGTTCTTGTGCGATAGCATTGAGACGACGTACTTTGCTCAAGGTATCGTCGGTAAGAATTCTTTCTCGGCTGTTTTCATCCCACCAAGCAGCAGCGCGCGAGTCGGAAGGAATGTTTTCGCCGAGATATTTATCGGAGAGCAGGCCCTGTGCTAAGGGGCTAAAGGCAATAACGCCGGTACCAGTGCGTTTTGTGTGGTCAAGCAAATTATATTCGACACGGCGGTCAAGTAAGTTATAGCGAGCCTGGTGGATGAGAATGGGAGTTAAATGCATTTGCTGAGCCACCTGCACGGCTTGTTCAAACTGGGCACCAGAGAAATTGCTAACACCGATATAGAGCGCCTTACCCTGACGGACGATCAGATCGAGAGTGGCCATTGTTTCTTCGAGAGGAGTTTCCGGGTCTGGACGATGAGCGTAGAAGATATCGACATAATCGAGTCCGAGCCGTTTGAGGGATTGATCCAGACTGGCAATCAGATATTTTTTTGAGAGCCATTCGCCGTATGGACCGGGCCACATATAGTAACCGGCTTTGGTGGAAATAATAAGTTCGTCACGGGGCATATCCTTGAGGATCGTGCCGACAACGGTTTCTGCATTGCCGGGCGGACGCCCATAGTTATTGGCCAGATCGAAATGGGTGATACCCAGGTCGAAGGCGCGATAGAGGCATGAGCGCGCGACTTCTGCGCCGCGATAGCCGCCGAAGGTTTCCCATGCTCCTAAGGAAATTGCTGGTAGTTTGAGGCCAGAATTTCCACATCGGCGGTAGAGCATCTGCTGATAGCGGTCCTGTGCGAAGTTTTCAGCGTGTGGATTAGGATTGGACATAGCAAGCTACCTTTCTGTCTGCTGTAAAGCAAAGTTTTTTGCTACTCTACTATAACACATGTATGTTGGGGAGCGCGTTAGTGTTTTCCCTCTCGCACAAGATGCACAAAAATGCCGAGCTGATAGGCCAGTTTACCGAGCAGCATGAAGGGGGCGTAGAGCAGAACGTGGGGAGTACTACGCACATTGAGCAGGACAAGGCGTACCGTTGCCAGGAGAGCAAATACGGGGATGCAGCCTAGATAGAGGGTAGGGGTATGCAGATGGGTAAGGCAGACCTGTTGCCAGTGAGCGCTGGAGAAGGAGCTATTGGAGTGCAAGCCTTTCCACCGACCATGCTGATAATTGTAGTGGAGAAAGTGCCGCAGGTTCTGCCGTCCATGGTGATGGCGAACGATAATAGCAGGTTGGTAGAGGGTGCGATAGCCTGCTTGTTGCACGCGGGCGCATAACTCCATATCTTCTCCTGAACGCATTTCCGCATCAAAACCTCCTATCTGTTCGAAGAGTCTACGCCTGATGCCCATACTGGCGGATGCCACAGCGATCTCCCGCGTCACAGGGGGCTGATAGGCCCCGAAATTAGTGAAATCGTGACATCGAGCAAAGAAACGCGGCGAGACGCCCTGGATGCGCGCTCCCACGATGCCCACCCGTGGCTCTGCTAATGCCCGGACGTTGCGTTCTACCCAGTCCTGTGCTACCAGGCAATCATCGTCCAGGAACAGGAGCACGGTTCCTTGTGCGTGGGAGGCACCTGTATTGCGCGCTCGCCCTGGTTCCCTGGTTATCTCACAATCCACTACGTGTACTGGCCGCTGTTGCTGTAACGCTGTCACGCCTGTTCCGACAAGTATAATTTCTATATGTCCATCATAGTGTTGTGTGAGCAGAGTAGCCAGGGTGGCCTGTACCTGTGTAGGACGGGTGGTTGGTATGATAATACTGACACTGGGGGATGTGACGCTTCTTTCCGACCATGGCTCTTCTTCACGCTGATTCCTCGTTCCAATCTCCATTAGTCTTCTCTCCTTTCCCTTACGATGTTCCCTTATCCCTGTTTTCTCAGCATATCATATGCACTTCTATCTGCCTAGTGCACTCTCAAGAGACCCAGGGCTTTCCCATTCTAGCAAGTGGTCTTGACCCAGAAAACTGGAGCAGGTAAACTTGAAGAAGTGGACTGCCACGGAGAGGGAAAAGACCATGCAGAAGACCCAGAGAACTTTTACACGAGAATTCAAAGGAGAAGCCGTTCAACTAGCCAAAACCAGCGATAAACCCTTAGCGCAGATTGCACGGGATCTGGGGATTGCGGACAGTACATTGCACCATTGGTGTAAGCTGTTCTCGGAACACGGGGAGCAGGCCTTTCCTGGCAGTGGGTATCAAATGCTCCAAGAGGAGGAACTTCGTCGTCTCAAGCGAGAGAATGAATTACTGCGGCAGGAGCGTGATATCATAAAAAAAGCTATCGGCATCTTTTCGAGCAGCCAAGTGTAACCTTTCAATTCATTGCCGAGCACTGCCAGGAGTAGCCGATCCGCTTGCTATGTCAGGTATTGGATGTCTCGGAGAGTGGCTATTATGCCTGCCTGGAAACACCGCGAGGTGTCCCAGCATGCACGAGAAGATGCCAGGCTCGCCGCTACTATTCAGCAGATCTACCAGGAGCATCGCCAGGTCTACGGCTCTCCACGCATCATGCGATCCTCAAAGCGCGAGGCGTACACACCTCACGCAAGTGGGTTGCGCGGTTGATGCATGAGCTGGGCATCAGTGCCGCTGTCAAGCGGACGCGCAAACCGACGACGAGCAGCGATCTGCAGGCTCGCTTTGCGCCCAACACACTCAAGCGGGACTTTGCTGCTGAACTCCCCAATGTGAAGTGGGTCACCGATACCAATGCGGTGGAGACTGCCGAAGGGTGGTTGTACGTGGCGGCCATTTTCTGGGGCAATTCCACGAAATCAGCCCAGAACAGGCTGAGAGATTTTCGGCAGGCGGAGGTAACGTATGGATACGAATATCTTGGCCCTTTGGGCAATTTTGCTCGGTGGGGCAACCGTGCACCCATGTCGAAACCGCCTCGAAAAAGTTGCTCCAGGCTTTCCTCAAAAATCATTATGCGGTTCCTCAACCAAAACGGGCTGCTGCGGTATATGCACTCTACCGCGAAGAATGCCTCAAGCAGAAGATTTCGCCAGTGAGTTTGGCGACGTTTTATCGTGAACGGAAGCAGTTCACCACGCCAGAGGTAACAGTTGCACGGCGCGGCAAGCGTGCCGCTTACCAAGAACGGCCCTGGTTTTTCTATTTGGATCAGACCAGGCCACGACATGGAGAACGTCCCTTTGCCATCGCCCATTTAGATCATACCCAGCTTGATATTGCGCTGGTACCTTCTATTACCGGAAAGCCCTTGGCGCGGCCCTGGCTCACGTTTCTGACGGATGCTACAGTCGCCGTATCCTGGCTGCCCATGTCAGTTATGAGGAACCCAGTTATCGCTCTGCCATGATGGCTTTTCGCCTCTGCGTTCAGCGTTATGGACGGTTGCCGCAAGAACTCGTGGTCGATCATGGTTCTGACTTTGAAAGTGTCTATTTTGAAGCCCTGCTCGCGCAATGTTTTATCACGAAAATTGAACGTCCTGCCGCAGGGCCGCATGCAGGGGCAGTGATTGAGTGCCTCTTCGGAAAAACGCAGACGGATTTCATCCAGCAGCTCCGTGGCAATACGCAGGCAAGCAGAATTCCACGCCAGATGACCCGCGAAGTAGATCCAAGACGCCTCGCGGTCTGGACGCTAGAGCGGCTCACCATGCATCTGCGCGACTATGTGCATGAGTACTATGACCAGATGGAACACGGTACGCTCTTCCAAAGCCCACGTGAAGCCTATGCCCAAAGCATGCAACTTGCGGGCGCTCGTGACCATCGCATTATTTCCTATTCAGAAGCCTTTCTGATGCCGACGCGGCCCACAACTCGTACAGGATTGGCGAAGATCAGCTCCAGCCGTGGGATCACTGTCAATGGTCTCCAGTACTGGAATGAACGCATGCATGCTAAAGACATCGCAGACAGCTCTGTCCCTGTGCGCTTTGAGCCATATGACATGGGTATCATCTATGCCTTTATTGATGGACAATGGCTTGAGTGTATTGCCGACAACTATGCCCAGGTGCATGGGCGTTCTGAATTGGAGTTTAGACTAATTTTCCATGAATCGGCCTGGGAAGCCACTGGAGCAATTTTCGCAAGAATGTGTCTCATCCCGCTCTACAGGCCGTTCTATGAGAAATTAGTCTAAACATCAATAAAGAAAGCTCAGGCGGATAGACTATCACAGTGGCCGATCAAGGAAAGACGCCAAGCTGTAATTTACACTGCCCAGCTTATGCTTCTACTCACTGGTGTGATTACACTGACTCTCTTTGCCCATAACCCTAATTCAGCCTCTCGACCTTGGAGTACACGCTATCTTGTCGGTTTGCTTGTTATCACACTGGAACGGCCTTCGTATTCTGCCCACTACGGGCTTTCCTCGGCTCACGCGAGATCGTCTGTTTACAATCGCTCGCTGGAGCATCCTTGCTCTGCTAGTTTGCTTTTTTGCTGGAGAGACGTTTGCCACGGCTACAGCTATGCCTGCTATCCACAAAAATGATGCGCAAGTCAGTGATTTGATGCAAAAACTTATTCAGATGCATATCACGTATATCTACTCTGGCTACTGGCAATGTGATCGCTTCATTTTCGAGGCACAGGAGAAAGTAATCTGTGCTGTTGTCAACGAAGACCTCTCACAAGGGCTGACACGTTATGCCCCCTATGCTACAATTGTTCATGCTGATCCTCGTGCATCCTATGTTTTTCCGCAAAACACGCCGTATCAAGTAAATTTCGAGCGGAAAATAGCACAATCGCACCAGCACTTTCGGAAGCTTGTCATAGATGGGCACGTTATTTATCAACCTATATTGCCTGCCCAATAAAATATTGCTTTTCCGCCAGATAAAAGGGTCGGAAGTAATCTGGAAGTAGAATTGGTACCCTTTTCCAGGATAGCCCGAAGGGGCCGTGCTTGCTGTAGCTTGCCCGCGAGGAGCGGGAACCAGGAGGAACGGAGAGCCGCTTCAGAGAGTCGGCATCGTCGGCGAGGATGGCTACCAGCAGGGGTCTTGCCTGTGCCCGTGGCCTTGCGAGAGCAAGCGAGCTTGCCGCACTTGCCTGGCAAGTGCGTGAACGAGGAAGCTCTTTTTCCCGGCAGCTCACTGCTCAGACTACGTAGCCCAGCTTGGTGGTGAGCAAGGAAGCATTGATGGCGTGTGCCCGTTGGAGGGCATGGGCATCGATGAGCAGAGAGGTCAGGGTGTTCAGGTTACACACCGAGGCGATGTTACGCACTTTTGGATGGACCAGCCGCTTTCGCTTGACTGTTCGAGCGTTGCGTACTGGTACGCCGCCGATAGACCATGTGGTACAAGGGACTGTCCCGATTGAGGGTGACGCGCATCAGGTCGCTTGCTTCCCAGTTGAGATTCTTGACACACCCCTTTTCTTTGAGGAACTGTGGATGGTCACAGCTCTCGCCATTCGGTGCGGGGAAGAGCAAGGGGCAGCGAAAGCGTTGAGCGCGATAGCCAGAGGGATGGGCATACAAGTAGGTAGGATGCATACGCACCCCTTTCCTGCAACGGGGGACTCCATCAGGGTCACGATAGGTCTCAGGGTGACCGTCCTGATTGAGTGGCACGGTTGCGATGCCGAGGCGATGGACGACGGTTTGGTAGACATACCACGCATCATCGGCTGCATCGGCGGTGATGTGCTCTCTCCCTGAAACTTTTAGATGGCAGGAAATCAAGCAAGAAAAAGAGATCGTCTCAACAAGAAGAAAAGCAAAATCTTATCTTGGAGGACGATCTCAATGGATGCATCCGCCGTAGTATGGGAACATTGGAGGACACAAGTCAAGCAATTGCTCCCAGGGATTCATGGACATCAGAAGAAAACGCTGGCCTTGTTCGTCATCGGTATCATTCTTTCAGGAAGTGCTGTACTGCAACGAGCAGCAGAAAGTATCAGTCTGCATGGAATCAATCCAGCCAAAATGACGAGTATTGAACGGAGATTGGCACGTTTTCTCGCCAATGATCGTGTGGCAGTCACCAAGATCTGGGGAAATTTTTTGTCAGCGGTGCTGCCAATTTGGCAGGGGAAGCCGATACGCTTCATCCTTGATTGCACGCCGTTTTGCTCTGATGCAACCATTGTGTATCTCGGCTTGCTCGTTCATTCGCGGGTACTACCGGTGGCCTGGGCAGTGATGCCAGCTACAGAGCAATGGGAAGAAAAACAATGGAGCATCGTAGCACGTCTGCTCGACCAGCTTCTCCCACATTTGGCAAGTGCAGATTGCACCTTGATTGCTGATCGAGGGTTGACAGGCTTCCCATGAGTGAAGATCTGTCGTGATCGGCAGTGGCACTATTTGTTGCGTGTGTGTAAGGAACATACCTGTCAACGCAAGATGGGCAAAGGCTGGAGTTCCTGGTGCCGTTTTGATGCATTTCTACAGAAAACGGGTCAGCAATGGTATGGCTGGGCCAAAGTCTGGAAAGAAGACACGATTGAAACGTATGTGAGCGCTTGTTGGATGCAAGATTGCGAGGAAAGCTGGACCTTGATTGCTGATCAAAAAGCAGGTAAACGGCGTGTAAAGGAGTATGCCTTACGTATGCGCGTTGAGTCAACTTTTCAGGATAGCAAAAATCGAGGATGGAACCTGGAGGCCAGTTTGGTCAAGGAAGAAGCGAGGTTAGACCGTTTGCTGTTGGCACTCTTTTTGGCGATGTGGTGGGTCAGTCATCTGGCCGCCTCCTGCATACATCATGGCAAACGTGATCGCTTTGATCGCACAGATCGCCGCGACAAAGGGATTTTTCGTCTCGGACGTCTCTGGCTCCTGGATATTCTGCGTCGAACCTGCAATCAAGCTGACCTGGTTCACTGCTTACCTTTTCGCAAGTTGGCTACTGGATGGCACTTTTCCATGCGCTTTTAAAATGTGTCAGGGAGAGAGGCTGGTAGAACTCCTCCAGGGTGCGTTCGCCGCTGATGGCATAGCCGAAGAGGACTGCCAGAAAGTCGATCACCTCGTAGTATCCGAAGCGCCGTCGGACAAAGCGCACCCTTTCGCTGATCTTGCTAAGCACATCGTGCTGGCGAAGAGCGCTGATGAGCAGCACCACTTCGCCAAACCAGCCAGGGGGCGAGGGGTTGGACTCGGAAGTCGTCTGGATTTTTACCGAACTGTCAACGATACTGGTCATGTCTGCCTCCTTGTTGAGAACTGTTGTCTTCTTTCTCCTCAAGGAGGCATATTTTTACCCCGATTGTCTACAGGTTACATCTCGTTGCGCATCGCGTGGGAGTGGGGAGAGAGTACCCCACATCGCAAAGGATACCGTAATGGGAGCTATCAGCGAGATTTGGCGACCTCTTCAGGCACCATTGAAGCGCTGGATGTCCCCAGAGACCGCGAGGGGCGATTTCATACCCATATCTTTGATCGCTATCAGCGCTATGAACAGCAAGTGGCCGACGGGCTGACCCAGATGTTTGTTGCGGGAACCAGCACGCACAAGGTCGGTGAAGTGGCCCAAACGTTGATGAGAGTCGCCCCCAGCGTGAGCGCGGTCAGCCGCCTCAATCATACTTTAACTGAACAGTTTGAAGCTTGGCGAGGGCGTTCACTGCTGCCTCACTATCGCATCCTGTATCTCGATGGGATTCATTTTACCGTCCGACATGGAGAGAAAACTGACTCGACCATCATCTTAACCGCTCTGGGCGTGAACCTGGAAGGCAACAAGGACGTCTTGGCCTTACGAACCTGCGCCGAGGAAGACAAAGATGGATGGAGCTGTCTACTCCAATATGTGCGCCGTTGTGGAGCCACCCAGGTAGACTTGATCGTCACTGATGGACATGAAGGGTTGCTTGCCGCTGTCTCGGCACTCTTTCCCGCCACGCCGCGCCAGCGTTGTGTGGTGCATAAAGAGCGCAACGTGCTCAATGCCATTCCTCATCGGGAACGCAAAGAGGTCAGTGCGGAACTGGCTGGAAGCTTCAGGGCTGCAACGAAGGAGGAGGCTCAGCTCAATTTGGCGGCCTTCAAAGCCAAATACCAGAAACGCTATCCCGAAGCGATCCGTAGCCTCTGTGAAGATGAAGAGCACTTGTTGACGTTTTATGCCTTTCCACAAGTGATGCATCGCTACATTCGCACGACCAATGCCATTGAAAGCTTTTTCAGCAATGTTCGGCAACGGACAGACCAGATTTGTATTTTGTAATAAAAGTGGGCCAGTGGGACAAAGAAATATATCCGAAAAGTTTACCAGGGAAGAGACAGATCTGCTATCGTGGAGGGAACAGAAAATCCTTACACGCTAGGAGGTCGGGAGATGATCACCTTGGAACAATACGAACAGATTCGGCGCATGTACCATGTGGAAGAACAGTCGGAACGAGCCATTGCCAGAACACTGGGCCTCTCACGGCAAACCGTGAACAAGGCCCTGCACGCCGAGCAACCACCAGAATATACGTTGAAACAGCCGCGGCCAGCACCACGGCTGGGACCGTACAAAGCACGTCTCGACGAGTTGTTAGCGGAGAATGCGCATTTGCCCAGGAAGCAACGATATACCGCCCACAAGCTCTTTACGCTGCTTCAGGCTGAAGGCTACCAGGGATCGGAGGCCAGTGTGCAAATGTACGGGGTGCGCTGGCGTAAAGCTCACCGGCGTCCAGCGACCTTTCTGCCGTTGGAATTTGACCCTGGCCAGGATGCGCAGGTCGACTGGGGAGAGGCGCAGGTAATCCTGGCGGGCATCCAGCAGACGGTGCAGGTGTTTGTGATGCATTTGTCCTACTCGCGGCGAACGTTTGTGATGTGCTTTCCCGCTCAGAAGCAAGAAGCGTTCCTCTTTGGGCATGTACGCGCCTTTGAACATTTCGCGGGGGTGCCGCACCGCATCAGCTATGACAACCTGGGAGCGGCCGTCAAACCGTTGATCGAAGGGCGAGTGCGCGAGGAGCAACGGGCCTTCCTTGCCTTTCGCAGTCACTACCTGTTCAGTTCGCACTACTGTACCCCTGCTCAGGGACATGAAAAGGGGGGCGTTGAGGGAGCGGTGGGGTTCAGTCGAAGAAATTTTCTCGTTCCCATGCCGCGTGTGGAGAGCTACGAGCAGCTCAATCAGTTTCTCGTCCAGGAGTGCCTGCGCGATGATGTGCGCGTGGTGCGTGGGCAAGCGATGACGATTGGGCAGGCCTGGGAACAAGAACGGCCCTTGTTGCGTCCGTTGCCGCGCCAGGCGTTTGAGTGCTGTGTCCATCGGCAGGTTCATTTGACCCCCTACAGTCAGGTCAGCTTTGAGACCAACCGCTATTCGGTTCCAGCCGAGCAGGCTCGCCAAGTCCTGACCCTCAAAGCCTATCCGTTTGTCGTTGAGATTTCCGACGGCAGACAAGTGCTGGCTCGCCATCTCCGTTGCTACGGGCGCGAACAGGATGTGTTTGACCCCCTGCATTACCTCTTCTTGCTTGAGATGCGCCCTGGAGCGCTCGAGTATGCGCGACCGCTACGGCAATGGAAAGCGGACTGGCCTGCCTCCTACCATCGTCTGCTCGCCCGTTTGCGGGAACAGTGGCTCGATGGCCGAGGCGTGAAAGAGTTCATCCGCATCTTGCAGCTTCATCAGCAGCATCCGGCGGCTCAGGTTGAGCAAGCCATCGAGCAGGCTCTCAACTTTGGCTGTCCCCATCTCGATGGAGTCAAGCATTGCCTGGCCCACCTCCAGAGCGGGCCGGTTGTGCAAGGGTCCCTCGATCTCTCCGACAAACCTCACCTGGCAGCGTTGGGAAGCCAGGCGATTGATTTAGCCTGTTACGAGCAACTCATTGAGAAAGGAGTCGCCTCATGAGCCAAGAATTTTTACTCGAAAACTATCTGCGGCAGTTACGCCTGCCCAGTTTTCTGCACTCGTATCAGCAACTGGCCACGGAGGCGGCGCACTCCCATCTTTCCTACGAACGCTACCTCTTTGGCCTGGCGCAAGAGGAAGTGAGCAACCGGGAGGTACGCCGGATTGAGCGGCTCATCCAACAAGCCCATTTGCCGGTTCTCAAAGACCTAGCGGACTTCGAGTGGAATTTGGTGCCCTCGGTCTCCAAAGCGCGCATTCTGGAACTGGCCCAGGGAGCCTACATGGCTGCCGCTGAACCGGTGATCTTGCTGGGAAACCCTGGTCTAGGTAAATCACACGTCGCGACAGGGCGGGCTCTGGCTGCCTGTCGGCAGGGCCATCGCGTGCGCTTTTACAACGTAGCCGGACTCGTCAATGATCTCATCAAAGCGCAGCAGGAGTATCAACTCTCGCGCGTGATGGCTCAAATCGGCAAGTACGAGCTGATCGTGCTGGATGAGCTGGGCTTTCTCCCCTTTACCTCGACGGGAGCACAGTTAGTGTTTCAGGTCTGCTCCGCTCTCTACGAGCGAGTGGCAGTCATTGTGACGACGAACCTGCGTTTTGCGGAGTGGAGCAGTATCATGGGCGGCGATGAGCGCATGTCAGCGGCCCTGCTGGATCGGCTCACGCATCGCGCCACGATCCTCGAATTTGTGGGAACCTCCTATCGCTTTCGTCAGCAACTTCAGCACCAGGAGAGTCGGGAGCAAGGCGATGAGAAACTGGTCACACCGACAGGGGGTGGTCCACTTTTCGAGTAACAAGTGGCACCGTTTTCAGTTGAAAACGGTTGTTGTATATCAGCCTGCTGGCATACTTTTCGCGTAAAAACTGGTTCACTTTTCCCTTGCAAAATACAGAGGGCTGGCGACGTCCAGTAAGGTGCGTTAACTCCCGTGCAAAGGGCGTCCAGCGATTGACCTCCATCAACAGTTCTGGTAACCCTGTCAGGGGAAACAAGCCCACCAGATCAGTTCGTATGGC